>NZ_CAHJXL010000002.1:0-312630 GCF_903645315.1 Victivallis sp. Marseille-Q1083 | reverse complement strand
AATTTCAGAGATCTGATGAATAAACTGCGAAGCAGGAACATTGCCATACTGATCGTTCATCACGCGAATCATGAAGGTGAAGCAAAGGGCTTGAAAGAAAAGTGCCAGGGGTTGGCGCTTTCTCTGAAACTTACCAGGACAGATGTGGTGCAGGAGGATTTGGAAGATCCTGTAACAATTGAATATGGGGATGACCGTTACGGAATTCCCAAAAAGCTGAAGAAACCTTTCCAAATCCAATATTCGAATAAGGATAAACTGTGGCATTCGGTAGATCCGAGCTATGACGAAAACGAGACCCTTAAAATATTTTATAATAATTATATAGATCGAGGTTACGGGCGTGATAATGCCTGTGTCATGTTGGGGTTGGGAAAAACTGCAATTAATGATCGAATCAACAAAAAATGATTTCAAATCCGCCATTCTTCCGGACCGGGAGAATGGCGGATTTGTATCTATTTCTCTAAAATAGCCCTTATTTTTTTCAGTACTTCGTCGCTCGTTTCTGTGGAAGTACGAATCAGTTCCAATGCTTCGTTGATACGTTGTTGGGCGGATTTTCCGCTGATTTCGCCCGAGATCGCGGCGATGGCCTGCCGCTGGGCTTCATCTCCGATATGCGTGTAGAATTTGCTGACGATTTCGGAATCGGCTCCGAGGATGGAAAGGACCGTTGCCTGTGGCACCCCGGCCTCAGCACAATAGGACGCGAACGAATGCCGTAGCGAATGGAAGCCGTAGACCGTCACCTTTTTATCCCTGCCGGGAACGGCCACGGACGGCTCCAAGCCAATCCAGCGGATTACCCGGAGCATGTCGATGTTCACGAGGTTGTTGCCGACGTTCTTGCCGCGAGCGTCGGTCTTGTTGTAACGTGCGGCAATATTGGGACAGACGTAATCGGTTTCTCCGGCCTTCCACGCCAAAGCACCCTGCAGAACCTCCAGCAGCTTCGGTGCAATCGGAATCGTCACTTCCTTGCCGGTCTTAAACTGCTTCACCCATATCCGCTTCAGGTTGAAATTGATTTTGTTCCAACGCAGCAGTACACAGTCTTTCAGCCGCTGGCCGGTAAACATGCCGAGATAGTAAACCACCCGGACTTCCGGTTTGTTCATGACCGTGTACTTGTCGTCGTCAAGGACAGCCTGCAACAGTTGTTCCTGCTCCCGAGTGAAGGAAAGACGGCGGACATCCTGTTCCCGCTCTTCCCGCTCCCGTCGCAGTTGCGTTGCGGAGTGAAACGGATTGCTGCCGCTCCAATATTCCCGGAGGACATGGAAGATACGGCGAAGCCGCTTGATTTTACGGTTATGGGTGGAAACGGCGATTTTCTGATTACGCATATACTCGGCGTACTGCTCTCCTATTTCCGGGGTAATGTCGCGTACATTCTTCTGTGGAGCGCCAAGCCAGTCCAGAAACTCCTGAAATGTGGCGCGGTAGGATTGAGCTTCCGCAACCGTGGCGGAAGTTGCACGTTCCGGGCTCTTTTCATAGACTGCCCAGGCTTCGGAAAGCGGCAGATTCTTTTCCGGAGTAATAAGGCCGCGGGCATGTTGTACATGAGCGGCGATGACTTCCGTTGAAGTTGCTTTCAACAAGGGAATCTGTTTATTCGCTTCTTTCAAGGCTTCCTTTTGATTCCGGGTTTTGAGGCTGATTGCCTTACGGGCTCCATTGACCTGGTAGCGAAAGTAATAGACGCCGCCTTCCTCTTTCTGATAGACGGTTCCGATGTCGAGTTTAATTTTCTGGATGGCCATTTTCGATCCTTTCTTACGAGAGTACCGGATTTAGCCAATATAGACGTGTTTTGACAAAAAGAAAGCTCGAAATGGTACTTTGTGGTACCGTTTCGAGCTTTTTAACCTCAAAAATGGTGGAGCTGGTGGGAGTCGAACCCATGACCTATACGATGCGAACGTATCGCTCTAGCCAACTGAGCTACAGCCCCATTCATCAATGCCTTTACAATACATATTTTCGAAAAAAAATCAAGAGTCGTTTTGAATAATTCTCAAGAAAAGTTACATTATCTCCATAAGAATGACCAGAAACGGCGGAATTCGGGGACATTCAGGCAAAAAACAGGGGATTGCGACAGTTTTTCAATGAAAACTGGAAAGACTTTATGGATAATCTTGATCCAATGACATCTGAAAATTTCGATTCGTCATTGACGGAGCCGGAAATTCTTGAGTCTATCGAATTGGAGGCGACCACTGATTCGCTGCAGAGCTATCTGCGGCAGGTCGGCAATCTGCCGCCGTTGACGGCGGAGCGGCAGGAGGAGCTTGGCAATGAGATATTGCGGTCAGATTTGAATTTCCGGCGAGAATTGTACCGAATCGGGTTTGTTTTGCGTGAACACATCCGGCTGCTGAAAGAACACTACGAATCGGAAGATTTGCCGTTCAGCGATATTTTGCAGCCCTCGACTTTACTGGAATTGGAGCAGGATCCGGAAGATTTCAACAACAGGATGCTGAAATGGCGGGAAGAACTCACCGCGTGGTATGACGAAGCGGTACGGAAATTTGCCGAACGCGATCCGGAATTGGAAGAATTCCGCCAGGTCGCCGTGGAAACGATGTTGGAATACCAGATGGTCGGCGACCAGTTGAACGAATGGTTCGACGTGATGGAAGAGATGTATGGGACGGTTTCTTCCCGGCGCGATGCCAGCGGCAAGATATTACCCGACCAGAAGCGCTACCTGGAAAAGAAAACCCTGATGACTTTCGATCAGTTTCTTGAGGCGCGTTCCAGAATCATTGCCGCCCGCGAAGCGCTGCATCGGGCCAGGCAGGCGATGCTGGAGGGCAATCTGCGCCTGGTGATCGGCGTCGCCCATCGCTATCGGCACAAGGTTTTGCCTTTGAATGACCTGATTCAGGAAGGAAATCTAGGGTTGTTGCGGGCGCTGGAAAAATTCGATTTTCATCTCGGCCACAAATTCAGCACCTATGCGATTTGGTGGATCAAGCAGAATATCGCCCGGGCGATTGCCGAACAAACCCGGATCATCCGGATCCCTTCCCACATGATCAATACGATCAGTGCGATGAACAATGCCGAACAGCATTTCATTCTGGAGCACGGCCGGGAACCGGAAATCGAAGAATTAGCGGCCGAACTGGATTTGCCGGTAGCGCGGGTCAGCGCCATCCGGAAAATGGCCAGGCAAACCATCTCTTTGCAGGCGCCGGTCGACAGTTCGGCGGAAAGTTCCTGTCTTGAGGAAATGCTGCCGGACGAAAATGCGCTGGATCCGTCGGACACCATCACTGATAAGATTGTTCATGAACAGTTGCGGGAATTGCTGAGTACGTTGTCGGAACGGGAACAGCAAATCATCATCATGCGTTTCGGTCTGTTCGACCGGCAACCCCAGACATTGATGAAAGTCAGCCAGCATTTCGATCTGACCCGGGAGCGCATTCGGCAATTGGAAATCAAAATTTTGAAGAAACTGCGTTCTCCCGAACGGCTGAAGATTTTTGACGGCCGCTATTCGGAGTAACGGAAGGAGAAAAGTGTAACATGGATAAAGCGTTGAATTTCATTTATCGCCGGCGCAGTGTCCGGCAATTCCAGCCACGGGCGATTGCGCCGGAAATCCTGAATGAACTGTTGCTGGCAGCGATGGCGGCGCCTTCCGCCCGCTGCAAAGACCCGTGGCGCTTTATCGTCGTTACCGAGATGGAACTGAAAAACCAATTGGCCGAAGCTTTGCCGACCGGAAAATTCATGCAAGACGCGCCGGCGGTCCTCATTGTCGCCGGTGATATCGAGGCGGCCAATATCGGCCACCTCTCCTATTTGCTGCAGGACTGTTCGGCGGCGATTGAAAATATTCTGTTGGCGGCGGCCGGGCTGGGACTGGGCAGTTGCTGGGTCGGCATTCATCCTCGCGAAGAACGGCTGCTCCCGGTCAGCAAATTGTGCCGGTTGCCGGAGACGATCATTCCGGTCGGCGGAATTGTCCTCGGCTATCCGTTGGAAACGCCGGAAGCGCGCACCCGTTACCGGGCCGATTTTGTTCATTACAACGGCTGGCGGCAACATTGAGGCAATCACAGCGGGTTCAGGGCTCTCGAAGGGACATTTTCCCTTCGGGGGCCGATTCGTATCTCTTCAACCAGTAGAAATTCAAGAAAAATGACGGCGACTGCAATTGATTTAAAAGGAATCTGCAAAGCTTACCAGCCCGGCAAACGGGTGTTGGAGCCGATCGATTTGTCGATTCAACCCGGAGAACTGTTTTTTTTGTTGGGGCCGTCCGGCTGCGGCAAATCCACCTTGCTGCGGATTCTAGCCGGCTTGATCGCGCCGGATGAAGGCGAAATTTTCTTCAACGCGGCCAGAATCGATCAATTGCCGCCGGAGAAACGCCAGGCGGCGATGGTATTTCAAAGTTATGCGCTGTGGCCGCATCTGTCGGTGTTCGAAAACGTGGCATTCGGCTTGCGGGCCAGCGGCGTCAAAGGAGCGGAATTGAACCGCCGGGTGGCGGAGGCGTTGGAAATCGTCCAGCTCGGAGAATTGCGCGACCGTAAAATTCCATCCTTATCCGGCGGACAACAGCAGCGGGTGGCGTTGGCCAGAGCCCTGGCGGTGGAACCGGCGGTGCTGCTGCTGGATGAACCGTTGTCGAATCTGGATGCCCGTTTGCGGGATATCATGCGGCTGGAAATCCGCCGAATCTGCAAGGAACGCCGCCAGACCGCCATCTATGTGACGCATGACCGCAAGGAGGCGTTGAGCATGGCGGACCGTATCGCGGTCTTGAATCAAGGCAAATTGCAGCAGATCGGGACGCCACAGGAGATTTACCGGCAGCCCTGCAACCGTTTTGTCGGTGCATTTCTGGGAGAAGCCAACTTTATTCCGGCGACGATCACGGCGGTGACGGCAGTTCGAATCCGGGTGGCGTGCGGCTGGGGAGAACTGTCGGTGCCGTCGCCGGCCAAGCCGTTGGCGGCCGGAGACTGCGTGGAATTGCTGATCCGGCCGGAAAGCATCCGGCCGGCGGCGGACGAAGAATTGGAAAATAGCTTTGAAGCGGTATTGACGGAGGGAACGTTCCTTGGCGAAAGCGGCAGTTGGAGTTTGAAGGCCGGAGACGGCAGCCGGCTGGTGATGAACGAACTGTCGCCGCGGCCGCGGCTGCCCGGGGACACCCTGCGGGTGCAAGTGGCGCCGGAAGATATCGTCATTCTGGAGGCGGAACGGTGAAAAAACGCTGGCAGAATGGGCTGGCACTGCTGCCGCTGCTGCTGCTGGCAATCCCGCTTTTGCTGCAGCCGGCGGCGGAAGATCGCCTGACCAGGGACGGAGCGGAAACGCTGGTCGTCCTGACCCCGCATTCCGAATCGATCCGCTATGAGTTTGAACGGGCGTTTCAAAAATACTACCGGGAACATTATGGCCGGGATATCGTCATCGACTGGCGAAGCCCGGGCGGTTCTTCCGATATCGTCCGCTACATCGACGACCGTTATGAGGCGGCTTTCCGCGAATATTTTCTGAGCGATCCGGCCAATGGCGGTTGGGATGAGGAGATCGCCGTCAACTACGCCAACCATCGGCTCAATCCGGCGACGGCTTCGCCGCGCGCCGTAAAAGCACGGGAACTGTTCTTGAATTCGGATGTCGGCATCGGCGTCGATCTCTTTTTCGGCGGCGGCATGTACGATCAGCAAAAACATGCGGCGCGGGGATTTGCCGTGGACGGCGGCGTTGCCCGGCGTCATCCGGATATTTTCCGGCCGGAAGTCATTCCGGCCAGTTTCAGCGGCGAGACGCTGTTTGATTTACAGGGGCGCACCTATGGCGTCTGTCTTTCTTCATTCGGCATTTGCTACAATCCGGACCGCCTGGCTGAACTGGGCGGAACGCCGCCGCACTCCTGGAGCGACCTGGGAGAGGGAAAGTTTTTCCGAACCCTGTCGGTGGCCGATCCGACGAAATCCGGCTCGATCACCAAATGTTTCGAAATGATTCTGCAGCAAAACATGCAGCAGGCACAGAAATCCGATCTGGAGCATGGGGTGGCGGACGGCTGGGCGAACGGCATGAATCTGATCAAGCGGATTGCCGGCAACGCCGTCACGATTACCGACAGTGCCGGCAAGGTGACCCGGGATGTTGCTTCCGGCAATGCCGCCGCCGGGATGTGTATCGATTTCTACGCGTTCGCCGAAGCGGAATGGACGGCCGGCCAGAACAATGGAATTTCCCGGATTGTTTATGTCTTGCCGGAAAGCGGCAGTTCTATCACCGCCGACCCGGTTCAACTGTTGCGCGGAGCACCGAACCGGCCGGCGGCGGAAGCGTTTCTTGATTTCCTGCTGTCGCTCGACGGCCAGAAGTTATGGGATTTTAAGGTCGGCACCCCGGGTGGCCCGGTCAAATATGTCATCCGGCGGCCGCCGATCCGCCGGGATCTTTACGTCGGAGAATTCAAACCGTTTCTGGCCGACGGCGACTACAATCCCTACGAAGGCGGCGGAGCATTCGAATACGACGGCCGTTTGACCGGCGCTTATTTCAATTTGATCCGGGTCCTGATCAAATGCGTGGTGCTCGACCCGCTGGATGAATTGCAGGCGGCCTGGCAGGCCATTCTGGAGGCGGGCGGTCCGGAGGCGGTGCCGGAAGCGATGGCGCAGTTCAATTGGCTGCCGTTCGCCTATGAAGAGGCCGGCCGCCTGGATGAATTACTGTATCCGCAGCAAAATTGGTCGATGGCCCAGGTGGTGGCGTTGCGGCGGGAATGGACGAAACAGGCGCAACAGCATTATCTGCGGGCGGCGGAACTGGCGAGGCAAGGCAAATGAGACGAAGAAAAATTTTACAATATCTGGCGGCGGGCGGCTTGTCGGCATTTTTCGCCGTCTTCCTGGTCTGGCCGGTTTATACGGTCGTCGCCGAAGGGTTGAATTGGACGATGCTGCTGGAAATCTTCCGCAGTCCGATTTATCTGGAAGGATTATGGAATTCTCTGGCGGTGGCCGTGGTGACGACGTTGTTGGTTTTCCTGATTTCGCTGCCGCTGGCCTGGCTGTACGACCGTTACGAGTTTCCCGGAAAAAGTTGGTGCAACCTGGCGATCATGGCACCGATGATTCTGCCGCCATTCGTCGGCGCGCTCGGTTTTCAACAGTTGCTGGGCCATTATGGCGTGGTCAATGCGGCACTGGGCCATCTGGGGTTGCCCGGCTGTGATTTTCTGGGCGGCGGCGGCCGGTTCTGGGCGGTCTGTTTGATTGAGGCGCTGCATCTCTATCCGATCCTGTACTTGAATTTGGTGACTTCGCTGGCCAACCTCGACCCGGCGCTGGAGGAAGCCGGCCGCAACCTGGGCGCGGGCGCCTGGTATCGTTTCCGGCGGGTTACCCTGCCGCTGATCCGGCCCGGCATGTTCGCCGGCGGCAGCATCGTGCTGATCTGGAGTTTTACCGAATTGGGCACGCCGTTGATGTTCGGCTACAACCGGATCACCGCAGTGCAGATTTTCAACGGTCTTTCCGAGCTGGAAAGCAATCCGCTGCCTTATACGCTGGTCATGGTGATGCTGGCGATTGCCGCGGCGCTTTATCTCGGCGGCAGGCTGGCGGTCGGCCGGGATGGGGCAAGTTCCCTGTCGAAAGGAATTGCCGGCAGCGGCGCCCGGCCCCTGGCCGGTTGGAAGCGCTGGCTGCCCGGCGGAGCGTTTTCAGCGGTGACATTGCTGGCGGTCTCACCGCATCTGGCGTTGGTTTTGACCGCCTTTTCCCGGGACTGGTACGGCAGTGTCTGGCCGGAAGGGTTCACGTTCTTCCATTTCGAACAGGCGTTGTCCAACAAGTTGGTGGTACCGAGCATCATCAACAGCATTCGTTATTCGCTGTTGGCGATGGCGGTGGCGGTAGGGCTCGGCGTGCTGACCGCCCTGCTGACGGTGCGCTGGAAGCTCAAGGGCGGTTTTCTGCTGGATTTGCTGGCCATGCTGCCGCTGGCGGTGCCGGGAATCGTCATGGCCTTCGGCTTCATGGGAATGAGCATCAAATACAGTTGGGCGCGGACGCTTTTCGACCCCATCAACAACCCGCTGTGGCTGCTGGCGGCGGCCTATGCGGTCAGGCGGCTGCCGTATGTGGTTCGGGCGGTCAGCGCCGGTTTACAGCAGACGCCGGAAGAATTGGAGCTGGCGGCGCGCAATCTGGGTGCCTCAGGGATCATGACCTTACGCAAAATCGTCGTACCGCTGATCATGGCCAACCTGATCGTCGGTGCCTTGTTCGCCTTCAGCTTTTCGATGCTGGAAGTATCGGATTCGCTGATTTTAGCCCAGAAAAGCGAATTCTATCCGATCACCAAAGCGATTTTCGAACTCTCCCAGATCATGGGTTCCGGTCCGTTCATCGCTTGTGCCTTCGGCGTTTGGGCGATGCTGTTTCTGGCTTCCGCCCTCGGAGCAGCGGCAGCGCTGCTGGGGCAGAAAATCGGAGCGATTTTCCGTTTCTGACGGTTGAGAGCGGTTGACAGCGGGCGAAAACATCGTTATAGTAAACGGCATAAGGAAGACTGAAAATATGATCGATTTCACTTTGGGAAAATTCTGCATTGAAGCAGGCTCCGACAATGGATACGATGAAACATTGTCCGGGGCGCTGATCAACTGATTCTTTTTCATCGACAGGCTGTTCGGCGGCGAGCATTCGCCGTGCGGCAAGGGTTTGTCGTATACCAGAAGGCTGCGGACGAAGTTTCGTCCGCAGCTTTTTTGTGTAGTCATTTAAAAAAAGAATCGGAATCATGAAGGAATTCGCGCAGAATCTTACGGTTGGAAAGGTATCGAAACAGCTTTTCCGCTTTACCGTCCCATTGTTTTTCGCCAATCTGCTGCAGGCGTTTTACAATATCACCGATATGATCGTGGTCGGCCGTTTCGTCGGCAGCACCGGCCTGGCGGCGGTCAGCAATGCCTCGGTGCTCTGCTTCATCATCGCCGGCATCGGCCAGGGAATCACCATCGGCGGTACGGTATTGGTGGCGCGCACCCGCGGCGCGGGTGATCGCCGGGGAGAACGGGAAACCATCGGCACATTGTTTACCTTGACGGCGTTGGCGGCGCTGCCGGTAACGGTCGCCGGCCTGATGCTGAGCAGACAGATATTCGTCTGGCTGGAATTGCCGGACGAAGCGCTGCCGGAGGCTGTCGCCTACATGGATATTTTGAGCGGCGGAACCATTGCCATTTTCGGTTACAATGCCGTTTGCGCACTGTTGCGCGGGCGCGGCGACTCGCGGCGGCCGCTGCAATTCGTCGCGGTGGCGGCAGTCGTCAACGTCGTCCTCGATTTACTGCTGGTCGGTTGGCTGCAACTGGGAACGTCCGGAGCGGCCTGGGCGACGGTAACCGCCCAGGGAGTTGCCCTGTCGGTTGCGCTCGGCCATCTGAAACAGCGGGAATTCTTCTGCGGCTTCAGGTTGCGGAGCTTGGTAATGAGGCCGGACAAGGTGGCCGGTATTTTACAAACCGGCATTCCGTCCGCCTTGCAGATGCTGGTGGTCAATCTGGCATTTCTGCTGGTAACGGGGATGTTCAATCGCTATGGCGTCGCCGTCGCGGCGGCGGCCGGAATCGGGCTGAAAATCAGTACGCTAGCCGGTATGCCGTGCTGGGCGGTCGGCCAGGCCGTCACCGCCATGGCGGCCCAGAATCTGGGCGCCAACCAAATCGCCCGCACTGCCGAAACCGCTTTGGCCGGAATCCGGCTCAGCCTGCTTTCGACCGGAACCGCCGTGGTTTTGATCCAGCTTTTCGCCGCCCAGGTGATCGGCTGCTTCAACTCCGATCCGGAGGTGATCCGGACGGGCGTGGTTTACTTGCGGATTTTCTGCTCCTTCAGCGGCCTGGCCTACGCGGTGATGTACACCTGCGATGCCTTCGCCACCGGAACCGGAGCCGCATCGCTGGCTCTCTTCAACGCGTTGCTGGAAGCAGTGTTGCTGCGGCTGCTGCTCTGCTGGCTTTTCGGCATGGTATGGGGGGGCGGATTCGTTGGCGTTTGCTGGGGCATGGCGCTTTCGACGCTGCCGCCGGCGCTGATCGGTCTCGGCTATTACCGCCGGGGCAGTTGGCGACGCTTGAGCTAAGGGAAAACCGATAGAATTCATCGATAAGGCCGGATTGACACGATCTGCCCGTTCAAAAGCGAAATCGTCTGAATCCACCTTATCGATGCACTTGTTCGGTCAGAGCCCGTCGCCGGCTCGCACCAGGCGTGGAATCGAAATATATTGCTCGTCGCCGTTGCTGTCCCCTTTCGGGTCCACTTCGACGGTAATCAATACATTTTCCCCGCAGTACCGCTCCAGCGGCACCCGCCATTCATGCAAATCCGTGTCGAATGCGCCGGACAATGCCCAGGGAACCTGGGTAGTCGCTTCCGGCCGGCAATCCAATTCGTTGACGGTCACACCGTTCACCAGCAGCCGGACAACCGTGCCGTTGCCGTGAGAATTGGCGGCATTCTGCAAGTGGAACAGCAATTCCGAATTTTCTTCCGGCGCTTTGATCAACCAGTCGAGCCGCCGGACCCGGCGGCCGTCCAGCCGATAGCGTTCCTCGCCGTCGGCAAACCTTCCGCGATGCAATACGGCCAACGGTTCGGCTTCCCCCTCGCCGATGCCGCTGCTGCCGAGGTTCCGCACCATGACACCGGCCGTCTCGAGAGTTTCTCCGGGAATGACTGGCCGGCCGGCTTGCCGCAGCGCAACAATCCGCACCGGATAGGGACCGGCCAGGTCAACTTGCCCGGCGGCCGGACAACGCCGGCCATTGACCGATACTTCCGCAAAAGTCTCCTGCCATTTCAGCCTGAAACGCTCCGGCATGCGTTCCGGAGCGCAAACGAATTCGCAGTAAACCAGTTCCGGGGTATCGCAGTAGCGCTCCAGCCAGACGCCCTCCGGCAACGGGTCAAACTCGAAAGCCGCCGCATCCCCCTCCTCCGGCGCGGCCGGAAAAAGCGCATAGGAACGTTTCGGATCCAATCCTTCCAGCCGATTTCCCCGCCGCAGCGGCCAGCCCGGCAGAGTCAAGCTGCCGGCATAGGAACCGGCGCCGTCCAGCCGTCCGTAAAGCGGTACGCCGTCCGGATCCAGCATCTGTTGAAGTGTGCCGTCGTCATAATAACGATAAATGCCGTCGATGCCGCGGTAAACGCAGCGAATGTATTCGCCGGCCGGTTGCGGCGGGAAATACGGCTTCAAGCGTTTGGTCGTAAAAATGCGGGTCCGCAGCGTCATCAGGCCGGCAAAACCGCCGACCGATTCCGGCTCGAAAGCCGCCCCCATGACGACGCCCATGCCGCCGGCCGCATCGGAAACCGCCATCAGCGTATGTTTGAGGAAATCGCGTTCCGCCGCCACCGACGGCACCCAGGTCGAATATCCGAACAGGAAAGCCGTCACCGGCAGTTGATGATGCAGCCGGTAACGCCGCCAGGCGTCATCTCCCCAGACTTGCGCGTAATTCAGCGGCCACTTGACGGCAAAGGCGATTTCCGGCGGTCCGTATTCCGATGCCATCGGCACCTGCGGCTGCGTTTTCTGCAGCAAACGCATTTGTTCCACCGTCCCCTCCCCGGCCGAAAGCCCGTCGACGACGCCGTTGCCGAAATCGCCGGCACAGCCGGCGGTATCTTCATAATTGGCGTCGGTGCCGGTGCCCCGGTTCCATTCGGCGGCCTGGGCGGCATGGAATTCGCGCCAGCGCCTTGACAACGGGTCGCCGTACAGCAGTTGTCCCGGCCGGATGCCGTCCAGCGGCCCGGCCCCCGGCAGTTGCGGTACGATGGTGCCAGTCAGCAATTCGTTGACCTCCGCCGGTTTCCGGGTCAGGTTGTACTGATAGATCGCGTTTTTTCTGGTCAGAAAAAAATCCACCAGCTTTTCCCGCTCGAAAATCCGGGAGCCGACATTGACGCAGTAAGTGTTGATGTACGCCATCGTTTTGAAGCCGTATTCATGCAGCCTGGCCACCTTTTCGACATAACCGGCCCGCGGCGTCCAATCCGGCAGTTCGGTATCAAAGTCCGGCGCCCGGCCGTTCCAGTCGTGGCACAGCACCGTTTCCGGCGGGAAATATGCCGCCAGCCGTTCGGCGTCCTCACTGCCGACGACGTCGATGACCGCATGGATGCTGCCGGCCCACTCCACCGCATCCCGGACCGCCAGTTCAGCGGCGAATTTCCGGCGGTACCAATCGCGATACGGAGTCATCGCCTGCTGCCAGGAGCCGGGAACCGCGGTAATTTTCAGCGTCACCGGCCGCAGGGAAGTCTGCGACTCGAACGGCATCAGATTCTGCGGCTCGAAAGCCAGCGAAAACTGGCCGTTCAAGCGGCTGATGAATGCGTAATAAGGGCCGAAATGATCGTCTTCCAGCCACAGGCCGAGCGCTGCGCCGTCCAGTTCAGCCGCCAGGACCGGCGCTTCGAGAAACGGTGCTCCGCCCAACGGCATAATGCCTTCGGCCCCTGTCCCGCGATATTCCATGCCGCCGAAATTCGGCAGCACCAGCCGGCTGGCGACCGGCAAACCGACCCCCGGCAACTGCCCGCCGAAAATCCCGCCGGGCGCGGCACCGGCGGCGACGACCGCCACCGCACCGTCCGCCTCCGACAACGTCAGCGTCAGCGTTTCTTCCGGAAAAAATTGTTCACCGCCGCCGAGCCCGCGGTAATGCAGCACCACACGATCAGGCGTAACTTCACAGTGGAATCCGGATCCTTCCACCGGCCGGTGATACTGGCGGAACGTCTGCGGCGCCAACAGCGAACCGGTGGCAAGATTGCCCCACTGAATATGCGTCCGGCTCAATTCCGCCGCATCGCCGTCGAACACCCCCAATCCGGCCGGAATACCGGCGGCGGCGCCGGCCGGGCTGCCGAACTCCACTCCAGTAGTCAATTCCCTGATCCGGACGATCTTGCCGGCGGCGATTTCCAGCTCCAGTTTTGATGTGCGCACGACTGCGCCGTCGACGGTGGATTCTGCTTCGAGCGCACCGGACGGCACACTCATTCCCAGGGCCAGGACCATGCCGGTCAGCATCAGCCATCTCCTTTTCATCGTCCGCATCAATTGAAGGTGATCGTATTGTTCAATCCCCAGAACGGCAAATCTTCGCTGTTGACTTCGCCGGGGAGATATTTCTTGATGTCGAGGTGACCGTCGGAATAGGTGCAGTTCATCGTCCCGCCATGGCGCTTGTCATGCAAATTGGCATCCGCATTGGCATAATACCCCGTCCATATTCCATTCGGATTGGTCTCCATCAGCAACATCGTTTCACTCGGCGTCTCCAGACGGGTGAATTTCAGCGTCTTCGGCCAGCCGGCCAGATCGCCGCCGCCGGTATACCAGTTGAGACCGTAGACGTAATAACCGCTCAGCCAGTTTTGCTTTCCGGCCAGGCTCGGCACTTCCGTCCCGACATAGGTTTTCGCCACCGGGCAATAGAGAATCTCCTGTTCGAATTCGCTGTCGGTATTCGGTTCCGTCTTGCTGCCGCCGAAAAAGCCGGCCCGGAACAACAGCATTCCCCACGGCAGGCCTTCCGACAGCGCCGGGACGATCGTGTCGTCATGGTCATTGCCGTACATCGTCAGATAAAGTCCGACCTGTTTGAGATTGCTGGTGCATTTGATCCGCTGGGCCGCCGCCTTCGCCTTGCCCAGCGCCGGCAGCAGCATACTGGCTAATATCGCGATAATCGCGATCACGACCAACAATTCGATCAATGTGAAAATTTTTTCATTGTTCTTCATCTTTCAGACTCGCCTTCCTTCTGTTTCAGATTTCTGATTCCGTACCGCTTCACAACACTCCGGCAATTTTCCTTACCACCCCAACGAACTGTTCGCCGAAATATTATCCATATTTAAAGTATAGGACAAAAAACGAAAAAAGTCAACCCCTTTCCATAACAAAAATCAAAATAAATAACAACAAAAATGTTAAATCAAACAATCGATCATACCGCCCGTTTCAATGCAAAGATTCGAGCAGCTGCCGGCAATTCAATACTTTTTCCATCAAACTGTTCGGCGTATAGTAATAGTGATTGCTCGCCTCGAAACCGATTTTAGCGTCCTCGTGCTGCAACTGGTTGACCAAGACCGCCAACCGAATCTCATCGGTCAGAATCTGCCGCAGCTCTTCCTTATTTTTCTCCGGCTCCGAGCGCAGCAGAATGAAGGCGATCTGGTTGGCGGCCGAAGCGAAATGGGCGCCGGTCACCTGCGCATAGCGCCGCAACTCGTCGTAATTATCGTGCAATGCTTCCGGCACCAGGTCCGCCGCCGCCTCCAGCAGCTTCACGCCGGCGTCCCACGCCTCGCTCATCGTCCGGAAGGTTTCGGCATAAAGCGTTTCCGGATAGATGCCGCGCCAGGTGGCCAGATCGTCGTAGGGAAAGCCGACCATCGACGCGCGATAACCGGTCGGCGACGCGAACAACAGATTCATCGGCCCGCAGTTGACCGGCGCGTAATAGATCGCCGACACCTTGTCGAACGGGAAAAGTTGAAAAGCCCGGCTCAGTTGTTCATCGGCCCGCAGCAGCAGCGGCAAGGCCGGTTCGCCGTAGAGTGAACGAAAGATCGTTTCCCGGTCGGCCGACAGCAAGCCGATCAACGGCGATGGCCAGCCGCCCAGAGTCCAGGAGAGCATGAAATCCGCGACACCGCTCTCCCGCAGCCGGTTCAGATGGGTTTCGACCAGTGCGAAAACCGGCAGATAGGGAACCGCGCTCATCTCCCAGGAGTTGTTGATCTGGATTTTCGCCGCCCTTCCCAGGCCGCCTTGTCCGGCCAGTTGCCAGTTGCGGCGCGCCTGCGCTGACGGCCCCGGATGGGAAATCGAGTAATCGATCACTTCGGAACAATAGCCGCCGCAATCGGTCGGCACGCCCCATTCACTGACCGTCAGGACGGAAATGTTGCCGGCCAGGCGCCGGATGGTCGCTTCAATCTCCTCTGCGTCCCAGGCCCAGGTGTATGCCAGGACCGGCGCCGCCGAACCGGCGGCGGCAATGCCGGAGGCATAGGCGTTGAGCAGCTCGGCGATGATTTCCGCCGTCGGCCGCTTCGCACAACGCGGGCATTCGCCCTTGCGGTCGTGGGAAGCGCAATTGGTCGGATTCTCCGACCGGGTGATGGTCAGGAGGCCGCCCAGCAGCGGACAGGCCCGGAACAGTTCGGTTGTCGCCTGGCGCAGATAATCCAGCACGGCCGGCCGCGACGTGCACAATGTCACTTCGCGCTCCAGTTCGAAACTTTTCAAATCGGCAAATTCGGCCGCATAACGTTTGGGAATGCTGCGCGGTTCGTTGAAATACAGGAGGATCCGGATGCCGTACCCCGCCGCCCGTTCGGTCAATCGCTGCAAATTGCGCCGCCGCCGTTCAAAACCGGCCGACAAAGCCGGCGCCCGGCCCGGCCAGGGAACCAGTTGATAGAGCAACCCCTGCAACCACAACGCATTGATGCCGGCCTGTTGATATTCTGCCAGCAATTGTTCCGGAAAGTCGGACAGCGCATCATCCAGCAACCAGTCGCCATAGGAGGCGCAATAGGGGTAAATCATCCGCAGATGCGGCGACCCGGCCGCCCCGGCCACTGCACCCGGACGGAATTCAAACGGCCGGAACGACCGCAGTTCCGGCGGAAAGTCCGCTTCGATCCATTGCCGCAACTTTTCCAGTTGCTTCCACTCTTCAGCGCTCGGCGGCCGGTAGCCAAGCGGGGTCGCCGCCGGCTTCAGATAGCCCAGCTTCGCCCACAGGAAATCGTCTTCCTTCAGCATATGTTCCAATTCGCCGGCCGAGAGTTCGAGCAATTCCAACAGTTGCGCTTCGGTCAGCAGATGCCAATTCTGGCGGATGATTGTACAATAACCCCGGCTCCGCCATGCCGCGGCATGGCGGTCATCGGCCGGCGGCAATCCCATCCGCTTTGCCAGCTCCCGCAATTGCGCCGGTGTCGCTCCGATCAAACCCGCCAGTTTCGCGAGAGGGACGATATTCCAGTTGCGAAACAGAAAGCAGCATACCGGATTGGGAAAATGCGGAAAGGTCAGCGCGGCCGGCGCCTGCATCATCGACTCCATCGTCAAGCTCCTTCTTTTTCCTGCTTTTGCATCGTGCACACATCGTCAACCGTTCCGCGGCCGCATCGCCGGCGCGGAGGAATGGCTGAATAAGTTCTTTATTTCATCCCGGCAAGCCGCCGCCGGGGCGCTCAGCTTTCCCGGACCAGCAGCGAAGGGATCAGGCGGATTTTCATCGGGTTGACATTGCTGTTCAAAATACATTCCACCGCCTGCTTGGCCAGTTGCCGGTAGTCGAGCATCACCGTCGTCAGCCGCGGATAAAGCTGTTCTCCCAGCGGCAGGCCGTCACAGCCGCAGACCGAAATCTGGTCCGGAATCCGCAGGTTATGTTCGTACAGCGCCCGGTAAACACCGGCGGCCATTTCATCGTTGGTGAAAATGGCGTCGAACGGAATCTGCCGGTTCAGCAGCGTATTGACCGCCGCCTGGGCGCCTTCCGCCGTAAAATCGGTGTATAAAATCAATTGATCGTCCGGTTCGAAACCGGCGGTTTCCAGCGTATCGCGATAACCGAATTCGATCTCCCGGGAAAAATAATGTTCGGCCGGCCCGGTGATCAAAGCGATCCGCTGCCGGTCATTCTTCAAAAGATGTTGCACGGCCAGCGCCGCCGCACAGGTATTGTCGAATGCGAAGGAACTGTACGCCGCTTCCAGCACGTCCCGGCCGGAGTCGTCCAGCAGCAGCGAGTTCGGCAAAGCGACCAACAGCGCCCGCCGTTCGGCGTCGGAAAACGAACCGATGATCACCGTCCGCTCGACGTCGGCGTTTTTGGCCGTTTCGATCAGCCGCAGGAAATTGGTGTAATTGCAGTCCGTCGTCCGGATGATGCACTCGAAACCGTGCATCGCCAGATCCTGGACCAGCAGCGCAATCACTTCGGAGTGAAACCGCGCCATCGATCCCTGCTGGGTGCTGACGATCAACTGGATCAGCCGGCGGTGCTGCGCTTCCGGTTCATTCTGTTTCCGCCCGGCCCGCGACAACCGCAAATACCCCAGCCGGGCCGCCGCGTCATAGACCTTTTCCCGGGTTTTTTCCGCCACGCTGACCTGCTGCCGCAACGCCCGGCTTACCGTCATCGCGCTGAGTCCGCATTCGGCGGCGATCATTTCGATCGAAACCCCTTTGGATTTGCTCGCTTTCATTTTCCACCCACTCCGCAAAGTTAAATTGATTTCACAGTGATCGTCATTCGAAAATGCCGGCTTTTTTCGGTCCCGTTTCAGTTTGGTTTTCCGCTTTTATAAAGTTAAAAATAACATTTAAATGTGAAAATACAAGATTTTTTTCCAATCGGCGCTTGATTTTTCCGAAAATCCAGACATTTTTAACATAGAACTGTTAAATATAACATTTCACCACCCCTAAATGGTCCCAAAGTCAAGGAGAAGGCTCATGAGTTACCTGATTGCGAGTGAAAGTGAACAACGTCTCGACGCCGTAAAAAAATTGCTGGAGGCCAAAAATCTCGACCTGGCCCTGGTCTATTACGATGAATGCAACCTGGCCAACGGCTGGTACCTGACCGGCTGGTGTCCGCAGTTCGAGAGCGGAGCGGTGCTGGTGCCCCGCAAGGGACCGGCCATGCTGCTCGGCGGCCCCGAAAGCGAACCGTTCGCCCGGCAGGACAGCGCGGTCAAGAATACCCGGAATTTTCCGGTGTTCATGGTGCCGGACGAAGAGTACCCGGCCGCCGAAATCATCGGTTTTCCGGAATTGTTCGCCGAATTGCAGCAAACCCTCGGCAGCGTTCGCCGGATCGGCCTGGTCGGCGGCGACCGGATGCCCTACCGCTGCCGCCGCGAGATCGAAGCGGGTTTCGCCGGTGTGGAAATTTCCGACATCACGACCGAATTTCTGGCTTTCCGCGCCGGGAAATCACCATGGGAAATTGAACAGATTCGCGCCGCTTTCAAGCTGGCCGATTTTGCCTATGAAGCGATGAAAGCGAAAATCGCCGTCGGCAACAGTGAAATCGAAGTGGCGGCAGCCGGCGAATATGCCGCGCGCAGCCGCGGCGCCACCGGCTTCGGCTTCACCGCCATCGTCGGCAGCGGCAGCCGCAGCAACGCCGTAGTGCCGACCTCAACCAACAAAATCATGCAGGACGGCGAGATGGTGATGATCGGTATCGCGCCGAAAGTATGCGGTTACGCCGGCGTGGTCGGCGACGCTCTGCCGGTCAACGGAGTCTACTCGGCCCGGCAGATTGAGAGCATGAAGTATTTGCGTGAAGCGTTCGTCCTGACCCGAGAAAAATTGCAGCCTGGCTTGACCGGACGGGAAATCGACGCGCCGGCCCGGCGGTATTTCCGTCAGCACGGCTTCGAGTCCTACCTGGTCTGCCCGTTCGCCCACACCATCGGCCTCAACGAGGCGGAAGGGCCATTTTTCGGCCCGAACAGCGACGATGTGCTGGAACCCGGCATGACCGTCTGCGTCGACATCAGTTTCTTCGGCCATCCGGAATTCAACGGCATCCGTATCGAAAGCGGTTATGAGATCACCGCCGCCGGCGCGGTGCCGTTCAGCCCGGCGTTGGATAAACGCCATTCCGACCTGGACCATTTCGAATTCTGAAGTTATATTCAGGAAAACTCAGGAAAGGTTGTTTGAATGGAAACGCAATTCGACGTGGTGCTCGGCATCGATATGGAAAATGACATCGGCAGTTTCACCGATTTTTACGAAGGAGTCAAATTCGGCACCTTCCGGCTGCTGGAACTCCTGGAGCGCCATGGCGCCGGCGCCACGTTTTTCTGGACCGGTCATGCCGCCTCGCAGCATCCGCAGATTGTCCGACAGGTTGCAGCAGCCGGTCATGAGATCGGTTGTCATTCGCTCTATCATGAGACGCTCGGCGATCCGCTGTTTCCCCTGCCGAACAACTGGCCGGTTTGCGACTTTGAAGTGGCCGGCCGCATCCGGGAGGCGACCCGTCTGGTACAGGAAGCCAATGGCGGAACCCGGCCGACCAGTTTCCGCTGTCCCCGGCTGTGGGGCAGCACCCGGGTGGTTCGGGAACTCGAGGCGCTCGGCTATCTCGCCGACGCTTCGCTGCCGCTGTTCTTTTACCGCAACCGCCTGGCGCCCTACCATCCTTCGGCGGCAGACTGGACGGAACCCGGCGATTTGCAATTGGTGGAAATTCCGAATTTCTGCGACCTGGCGATGGAAAGCCGCGATCCCTGCCAGCGCGATCGGGACCAGTGGCCGCTGTTCCGGACCGCCGGCGCCGAGGCGCTGCTGGCCAAGGCGGCCGGCTTCGTCGATTACGTCAGCGAACGCCATGTCCATCCTGTGTTGTGTTTTTACTTCCACCCGTGGGAATTTCATCCGATGCCGTCGGGGGCGATCGACTACGGCGAAGCCAGCGTCCGGCCGTTGCCGTTTATCACTCAGAACTGCGGCGAAGAGGCCTGCCGCCAATTCGACCGGGTGCTGGCCGGCTTGAAAGCGGCCGGCGGCAGGTTCAAGACCGCGGCGGAAGTGGCGCTGGACTATGCGGCAGGGGTGAAATAATGGAACGGCTGCTGCAGCTCGACCCGGAACTGGCAAGCCTGCCGTCCGGGGACGGAGAAGTGATGGTCAGTCCGCATTTCCAGGGACGGATTCTGGCGTCGCTCCAGGGGGAACTGCTCCACCGTTTCGACCGGCGCCTGGCAGCCGGTCCCCGTTTGGCCGGATACGACAATCTGGGCGGCAACTCGCTGTGGCCGGCGCCGGAAGGCGGCCCGCTGGCATTCAACTATCTGCCCGGCGAACCCGGCTGGCTGGTTCAGCCCGGCATCGCCGCGGCTCGGCCGGCGGTCGCAGTCGCCGCCGGGCAGATTACCGCCAGCCAGACGATCCGCCTTCGCAACCGGCGGAATATTGCAGTGGAAATGACCAGAACGCGAACCGTCAGGCCATTGCCGGCGGCGGCGTTTCGAGGACTGGACGCCGTTGCCGCCACCGGTTACCACTCCCGGGATTCATTTCACTTGAAGGAACCGCAACGGATCGACGATTTCGTAATCAGCGCCTGGTCGCTGGAACAATTCGACTTGTCCGGCGATGCCATCGGCTTCGCGTTGGTCGGCGGCGATTCCCGCCGGGCGGTCAATACCGACTTCTATGGCGATCCGACTCCGCAGTTGACATTCGGCCGGGGATATTTCACCTTTCGCCTGAATGCGGCGGAACGGTTGCAGCTCGGCATCAGCCAGGCGGCGGAGCCGAAATTGATCGGCGCCTGGCTGCCGGAGCGCAAACTCCTGATCTGCCGGCGGACGCCGGTCGATCCGGCCGGCCGCTATCTGAATTTCGCCGACAACGACCAGCCGCACGGTGTTTTTTCCGCCAGCGATGTCTACAGCATCTTCACCGGCGGGCCACTGGGCTTCTTTGAGTTGGAAGCGCTGGCGCCGGTGACGTTGCAGGCCGGCCGCGTCACCGGCAGCACACTGGAGGCAACCACCTGGCTGCTGCAGGGTGATTTTGCCAGCCTCGAGGCGGTCCTGTCCACCGCAGCCCGGCTTGCCGGACAAGACGTTCTTCCTTGATCATCGCCGCCAGGAGTGGCTCCAAGTCAAACGGCTTGGAGCCATTTTCCCATCTCGCTCCGGGCTCTTCCGGACCGCGGAACGTACCGCAGGAAACGCTGCGGACCATTGCCGCCGGCCGGCGTACGACATAAATTGCTGAAAAGCGGCAATTCCAACTGGTAAAAAGCCAGGAGACATTCTATAATAGAACCGGGGCAAAGAGATGGCAATGAAACTAAAAATTAAAACTTTTTTTTCCTGGTTTATCGGCATTGTCGGAATTCTGGCATTATTGACGATGGCAGGCGTGTATTTCTGCCTGAATCGCACGGATCGGGCGTATCGGGACATACTCCCCGGGTCGTCCCGGAGTACCATAAAAAAGCAATTGTCCGAATTTGCCGAAACGCCGGCCTCCTTGTTCGAGATTGAAGCCGGCGGCTTTCCGCTCTGGCAGCTTCCCCTCGACCAGCCGGTTAAAATTTATCGTTATACTTATCGCTTTTCACCATTTCAATGGTTTTCTTTTCATCTCATCTATGACGCGAACGACGACTTGCTGCTGGCGGTTTCCGGTTATGAATAATCAAGTTTTCCGAAAAGCTCGTGAACAAATTCAGCGAATCCTTCCGCCTGGCATTGCGGCTGGCTTGAAAAAACGGATCATGGCGATCATTCACATTCAAACCCTGTAAAGGAGGAAACATGTTCAATACGAAATGGAAAAGTCTGACCGTGCTGCTGCTCGGCCTCTGGCTGCTGCCGCTGATGGCACGCGGCGGCGCGGCGGAAGATCTGGCGGTCATTCAACAGCGTTTGAAAGAAGGCCGGAACAGCCGTTGCACCTGGGTGTTTTACGGCGATTCAATCACCCACGGCGCCCTACACACCCACGGCTGGCGCGCCTATCCGGAAATCTTCCAGGAGATGTTCACCTGGGAACTGCGTCATTATGGCGACATCGTCATCAACGCCGCCCGCAGCGGCTGGCGTTCGGAGGATTTGCTCGCCAATTACGACACGATGGTCCGCGACCGGCGGCCGGACGTGGTGTTTCTCATGATCGGCTCCAACGATATTCCGAGCGGCGTTTCGCCGGACGCGTTCCGGGCCAACCTGGACGAACTGGTGAAGCGGGTGCGAACCGACGACGCCATTCCGATTCTGCAGACCAGCAACACGATCGAATATTACGTCTCGCCGGACGGTGAACCGCTGGACGGCTATTATCAGGGCTATATCCTCCGCTACGAGCAGTTGCCCGCCTATATGGAGGTGATACGCCAGGCGGCGGCCGACAACGATGTCATCCTGATCGACCATTTCAAATTCTGGCAAAAACACGCATCCGACCCGGAGGTGCTGCACAGCTGGCTCGGGGAAACAATCCATCCGGGGGCGCTCGGCCACCTGGAGATGGCGGCGCTGATCTTCAAAGCCTTCGGTCTCGATGTGAACAGCGCGGCATGCTTGAAGAAGCATCCCGGCGTCATCCTGCCCGGAGACGAGGACATCAAGTAACCCGGCTTGTCTGCCAGCTTGAACCCGGACCAAGCTGGGCAACGGCGCGTTTCCCGCGCCGGACAGTTCTTCACAGCAATGAAAGAATCCGGCCGACCAGCATGCCGACGCCGGTGCCGGTAATGAAGCCGAGCATCGCCATCAACACTCCGACCGGAATCAACACCGGCGAATAGGTCGCCGCGATGATCGTCGCCGACGCGACGCCGCCGATATTGGCCAGCGACGCGACGCCGCAGGTGAACAAATCGAAGCGCAACAGCCGGGCGGCGCCGGCCATGATCAACGCATGGAAGGCAATGATCACCAGGCCGAGCGCAATATAAAGCGGCGCCGCCTGCAGTTCGCTCAGATTGACCATCGAACCGATCAGGGCGATCAGGATGTAAAGCATCGTATTGGACAATTCCAGCGTTCCCGGCAATTTGCCGATCGGCGTCATCGCCAGCAGGCAGCCGGCCACCGTCACCAGCAGCACCGTCCAGGTCGAACTCCGGATATAGTCGCTGACCGGCAGCCAGGAGCCGGCCAGTTGGGCCACCGCCGCCACCCCCAGCCCCAGGCCGAGCAGAAAAATCAAATCGCCGAACGTGATATGCCGCCGGTCATGTTCCGCCTCCCGCTCCAGCTTGCGGGTGATTTCCTCCAGCACGCCGCTGTCCGCTCTCGTCCAGCGGTTGAATTTGTGCGCATACGGCACCAGGGCCAGCAGCACCATCAGCCACAGCGAATAATCAACCGAATCCATCAGCAGCGTATAACCGAATTGGGCATTCGGCACTTCCAGCATTCCCTTCAACGCCATCATATTGGCCGAACCGCCGATCCAACTGCCGCAGAGCGCCGCAAACGCTTTCCAACTGTCCGGTTCCAGCAGCGAACGAAACAAGGCAAACGTCAGAATAAAGCCGGCGGCGATGCTGAACGAAGCGATGAAGAATGCCAGCAGCAGCCGGCCGCCCAGCCGGACAATACGCCGCAAATCGCTTTTCAGCAACATCAGGAACAGCATCGCCGGCATCAAATTGGCCTGCAAAGCGGCAGACAACTGCCGGATCTCCTCATTCATTTCCCAGAGGCCGGAGCTGCCGAGCAGCATGGTCAACAGGTAAAGGCAAACCACCGCCGGCACGTATTCGAACCACTTGCCTTTGACGCGCTCTTCAAGAATTTTCAGGCCGCCGGCCAGGAAAACCAGCAGCGCCAGATAGCTGAAACCGTTTTGAATCATGTTACAATTCTATTTCATCGCTGTTCCATTGCTCATTCGTCCTTTTACTAGATTCCTGCAATGGAGTTTTTCAAGCAGCTTCAATCCGAAACTGCCAAAAATGACGAACCGCCGATTCGCAAAAAAAAACGGGATGCGACGCTGCGGCGCCCGCATCCCGTTTTTGCCTCCGGCAAGAGGACTGCGCCTTTCAACTCAGCGTGATGGTCTTGCCGGTGATCCGCGATTCCTCCGCCGCAAAAGCCATCAAATGGCCCATCAGCGAAATATCCGGCCCGGAACAGAGCAGCGAAGGATCGTTGGCGGTGATCGCCTCGTAGAATTCATGCATCATCGCCTGGTCGCCGCCGCCGTGCCCCCCGGAGAACATGCCGCCGGCCACTTCCGTATCATAGGTGACGGTCTCCTCCGCGCCGAAACGCTGGACGGTGATATAGCGGCCGTCGCCGTACACCCGGCCGTGCGTCCCCATGAATTCGGTTTCCCGGCCGCCGTCCGGCGTGAATGCCGTCATCGTGAAAGAGGCCGAAACATCCCCTTCGAAATCCATGCAGACCACCTGGTTGTCGACGACATTGTTGTCGCAGGCGAACACGCAGCGGCCGTACGGTCCTTCCCGCAGCGCATTCAACACGCCCTGCTCGGTAAAATCGCGGGTGATGACATTCAACGGCCAATAATGGTCGCCGGAATACAGCTTCCGCAGATAGAAGGTTTTGGCCGAATAGATGCAACTGTCGCACAGCGGACAATCCAGACAACGGTCCGCCGCACCGGCCGGCCGTTTTTCCGGACGGAAATAATTCAGATTGCCGAAACTGGAAACCTTGCGGCATTTTCTGCCGAGCAGGAAAAGCATGATATCCATATCATGACAGCTCTTGGCCAGAATCATCGGCGAAGTCGTCTCGGAATTGCGCCAGTTGCCGCGCACGAAGGAGTGCGCCTGATGCCAGTAGCACACCTTTTCGAGATGCCGCACGGTGACGATTTCACCGATCGCACCGCTCTGAACAATATTGCGCAGCCGGACAAAATACGGCGAATAGCGCAACACATGGCAGACCGCGAAGAGGACGCCGTACTTGTGGGCGGCTTCGTTGATCGCCCGGCAATCGGCGGCACTCGGCGCCATCGGCTTTTCCAGCAGAATATGATACCCTTTTTCCATGAAGGCGATCGCCGGTTCACGGTGCATATCGTCATTGGTGGCGATGATCACCGCGTCGGCCAGTTTCGGCAACGCGGCCAGTTCGCGCCAATCCTTGAATTGCCGTTCGGCGGGAATATGATGCCGCTCGGCAATTTCACGGCGGAAATTCTGGCGCGGCTCCGCCGCCGCCACCACCTGAAATTCTTCCGGATGTTTTTCGGCATATCCGCCGTAGCAGTCCAACCCGCGTGAGCCGGCTCCGACAATCGCAATTTTCACTGGAGGCATCAAAAAGACCTTTCCCGTCATTTTTCCAGCAGCGCCTTCCGCCGATCCCGAGATCCGAACACTTTTGGCGGGAAGCGCTTACTTTCATCATTTTCTTATCATTAAACCATCATCACGTGCCTGTTTTAATTATATCTAAAATATGACGGAAAGCAAGCGCGCCAAGCATAAAAACCGGAAATCTTTCCGCCCCTTCCCTGCCCGGCGCGTCAAAACTCCGACCGCGAATTGACAAACCGCGTTATCATGATAAAATATCCCAGTCATTTTCGACAACACGGAATAAGGAGTTCATCAAACGATGCACGTATTGCACTTCACCGATTTATTCACCGACGGCGATTTCGACGATTATTTCGACCTGGCCGGCATTTATGCGCTGGACCGCCTGGAATCCGCCGCCATCGTCCTGGACGGCGACGGCGACCAGCAAACCGGACCGCGCGGCGGCAGTGCCGCCCTCCGGCGTTTCCAGCGGCTGATCGGCCGGCGCGACCCATTTTTCATCGGCCTGAACCGTCCGCTGCGTTCCCCGGACGATCCCGGCAGCGACTCGCCGCCGGAGCTGCAACGCAATGTGGAAAAAATTCTGGACTGGCTGGAAACGGTCCCCGGCCCGGTCACCGTCACCGTCGTCAGCAGCCTGCGGACCCTGGCGGCGGCCTACAACCGCAACCCGGCACTGCTGCAAGATAAAATTGAACGCGTCCTGGTCGTCGCCGGCGACGCGGCCGTCAGCTATCAGGAGTGGAATGTCGCGCTGGACGCATCGGCTTACCGGCGCATTCTTTCTTCTCCGCTGCCAGTCTGGCAGGTGCCGTGCTTCGAATGCGGCTTGTGGAGCAGCGGCCCGCACAGTGCCTATTTCACCGCCAGGCACAGCGAACTCTTCGAACGGACCGACGATGCCTTGTTCCGGTGGTACATTTACCGCTTTTACCAGCAGACCGACCCCTACGAAACCTATCGCTGGACACCGGCGGAACAGGCCGATTTTCTGGCGGCAACCCGCAATCTGTGGAGCGTGCCGTTTTTCACGATCCTCGACGGCAGCTATCCGGACCTGCTTCAGCAGTTCGACCGTTCAACCGGCCGGTCGTTGAACGACATATTCACCTTCGAGCCCGGCCCGGTCCGTTACCGTGCCGGCGAGCGCATCGTCACCGTGCCGGACCGGCTCATTCCGCAGTTGCGTCTGCCGGAGCCGGACAGCTATCCGTCCTTCGGCAAATTCATCATCCGGCACAATTTCGCCAGAATCCGCCGGAAAATCAACGCACAGGAGGAGTTTTTCACCTCCCAGGATGGGTTGCCGCCGGCCGAATGAAAAAATTTTGCATAAAATATCAAAAAAAATGCGATTGGGGTATTGACTTTTGGAAAAAATTTTGATATAATTATAATGCAATGATAACAAAGGATGACAAACCTCATGTTGATGGTAAAACAACAACCGATGCTGTATCAGGAAGTCTACAATGACTTGCGGCGCAAAATTCAATCCGGGGAACTGCCGGTCGGCTGCCGGATTTCCCCGGAGAATGAACTGACCAGGCATTACGAGACTTCCACTTCCACCATCCGCAAAGCGGTGCAGCTGCTCTGCGATGAGGGGTTGTTGTGCAAACGGCGGCCGGTCGGCACCTTCGTCATCGGTTGTCCGCAGGACAAGGCGGCGCCAGCGGAATCGGTGAATTTTCCGGATCTGCCGGTCGCGCCAGCCCAAACGGCGCTGAAAGTCGCGGTGCTGATTCCGGATGTCAGCGTGGTTCTGCCGGAGGGCGACTACCGCCACTGGCAATTGTATTTGCGCCGCCTGAAGGGAATTTTCGCCGCCGCGGCCCGCCACAACGTCACCGTCCTGATGCACGACCTCGGCGATCAATGCGGTTATGAGGAATTCGACGGCTTGATCATCATCCGCTGGGCGGAACTCTTCGAGCCGGAACCCTTCCGGAGCATCGCGCGGCAACTGGACGGCAACCGGATTCCCTACGTCGTCATTTCCGACTATTATTTCGAGCTTACCGCCAAATGGTGGCTGGTCGACAATCTCGAACTGGAGTTTTTCAACGCCTACCGCTTCCTGGCCGAAAACCGGATGAAGAGTCTGCTTTACGTCGGCCCCTGCTTTCTGAAGGGCAATCCCAGGCTCCAGGCGCTGTCCCGGGCGGCGGAGCTCTATCACTTCGACTATGAACTGCTCAATATCGAAGACGCCAACCGCAAGAACGCTTATGCCGGCATTCAACAGTATTGCGCGGGCGATATCGCCAAATTGCGGAAATTCGACACCATTTTCTGCTCGACCGACTGGCAGGCGTTCGGCGTCATGGAATTCCTGCTGGAAAATAACATCCGCATCCCGGACGATTTGAATCTGATGGGCTGTGACAACCTGGCGGAAGCGGCCACCTGTCCGGTTCCGTTGACCACCTTCGAATTTTCCGGAACCTATGCCGGAGAATTGGCGATGGAACTGATGCTCAAGGCGATCGCCAATCCGAACGCCAACGGCGAAATGATTGCCGGCCGCGGTGAAATCCTGATCAGAAACAGTGTAAAGTTGTATCAATGATTTAATAAGTCAATCGCATTGAAACCTTAAAGAACAACCAGGAGGAAAAAATGAAACAGAAAAAGAGTTTTACTTTGATCGAATTGCTGGTCGTAATCGCGATCATCGCCATTCTCGCCAGTATGCTGCTGCCGGCGCTGGGCAAAGCCAAAGCCAAGGCGCAGGCGATCAAATGCGTCGGCAATCTGAAACAGATCGGTTTGGTGATGTTCATGTATACCAACGATTACGACGACTGGGTTCCGGGCACTTACCCAGGTGTTGACGAATCGGAGGTCTGGATTTCTTATCCACGGGAATTCATGGACAATTACGGGATGGGTTACGAAAGCTTCAAATGCCCGGCCGGCAGATCCACTGCTACTAAATACGATGATATTGCCTATTCTCGTAAAAGTGATTATGGTATCAGCAGCGCCAGTTTCGGCAGTTGGCCGACCTATCATTTTATGGGCAATGATCAGTGGCGGCCACATAAAATGTCGGAATACGATCAGTTCGGTCGCAATTCAACATTAATTTATGCAGGCGACAGTTTTTCGGATGAAGGAGATCATGATGACACCAATCGCTACGGCGGTGATGGCAATATCATCAATTCCGACGGCGGCGGCGAACCGAATTTCAGAAGGGGCTGGTATTATCCGCTGGCATTGCGGCACTCCAATCGCACCAATGTCTGCATGTTGGACGGTCATGTCGAATCTTTGTTGGGAGCACAATTCACGCTTGGCTACAAATATTGGATGCCGGCCTCCTGGGGTACAGGCGGAGCGTTGGAATTCCGTTCTGGAAGTGATTATTAAACAATCAATCACATAATTTAAGTGATGACAAAATAATCTCTCCGACGAGCCGGATGATTTTCTCCGGCTCTTTTTCTGAATACTTCAAAAAAAAGTTTGAAATCCCGATCAATCGATTGGATTTTTGGGCCAATCCGGATTATATCATGGATTGGTACACCGGATATTTCAACCCACAGGGAATGCAATCGTTATGCCAAGTTTACCGCAAACCATCCGCAGAGCGACTTTGTCGTTGATGCTGACCGGCGGAATGTTGCACGCCGCCGACGCCGAACCACGCCATACCGAGGACCACACCATGCCCCAAGCGACCATCCAGAATTACCACGGCAGCCCCGGGCTGTTTATCAATGAACAGCCTTTGTTTCCGATGATTCTGTTCGAACAGGAAATTGCTCCGAAGGACGCCAGGACCTTCCAGGAAGCCGGCGTCAAACTGTACTCCTTCATCGAAAAAACCTCCTTCCTCGACCTGGGGTGGACCGATGACTACACGACCGATTATTCGATCATGGAGCGGGTGCTGTCGACGACGGCCCAGCGCTGTCCGAACGGTTATTTCCTGCCGCGCATCCATCTGTGGGCGCCGGACTGGTGGCTGGAAAAACATCCGGAAGAGGCTTTTTTCGGTCACGACGAAAGCGATAAGCGCAATGAATCCTTCGCTTCCGAGCTGTGGCTGGAGCAGGCCGGCGCGGCGCTGCGGCGCATGGTCCGCTATATCGAAGATTCCCCGTATGCCGATCAGGTCATCGGCGTGGTATTGAGCACCGCCCAGGGCGGCGAATGGCATCAGTACGGCGTCGACAACACGCCGGCGATGGAGCGTTATTTCAGGAATTACCTTCGCAACCGTTACCGGAACAACCTCGAATCGCTGCGGGAAGCCTGGCAGGACGATACCGTGACGTTCGACAACGCGACGACACCGGACGAAAGCGAACTGTATGCCGAAGATTACGGCATTTTCAAAGACCCGGCACTCGGCCGGCGCTGCATGGATTATTGGGAAGCTTATCATCAGGTGACCGTCGACGCCATCGATCATTTCTGCCGGATCGTCAAGGACGAGAGCAACGGCCGGCTGCTGACGGTGACGCTGTACGGCTACAGCCCGGATATGAACTGGCACGAGAAATACATCCATCACCGCGCCGCCGGCGCGGCCCACCGGTTGACTTCGCTGGATGCCATCGCCGGCCCGCACACCTACCATCGGCGCGGCCCCGGCAAAGACGGCGCGTTGCGCAATTATCCGGCCAGCCTGGCATTGCACGGCAAGCTGTTCATCGATGAAGCCGACGACCGCACCCATTTGAGCTTCCCCAAGAACTGGGCGACGCTCTGCAACAACCTCTGGGAATCCCAGCAGGTGCTGCGCCGTTCGTTCGGCAATGTCGTCTGCGCCAACAGCGGCATGTGGTACATGGACCACTCGTCCGGCGAATGGTATGATGCGCCGGCCCTGCGGGAAGATTTCAAGCGGATCAACCGCTGGGCGGATTATTCCATGCAACTGCCGCGGCGGGAAATCGCCGAAGTGGCGGTGATTTCCCAGCCGCAGAGCGAATTCTACCTCGGCGGCCATCTCGACTGGACCAGCAATATGTATGAAGCCGAACAGGGCCAGTTGGAGGACTTGTGCCGCAGCGGCGCACCGTTCAGCAAGTTCCTGATCGACGATCTGGCCGACGGCCTGATTCCGGATCACAAAGTGTATATTTTCCTGGATTGCTTTTTCCTGACCGATGCCGAACGCCGGGCGGTTGAGCAGCTCAAACGGGACGGCAAGACACTGATCTGGTATTACGCGCCCGGCTTCGTCACCGAGCACAGCCTGTCATTGGATGGAATGAAGCAGCTGACCGGCCTGGACTTCACCGTCCAGGATTCCGGCGGAGTCGTCGTCAATCTGGAACAGCCGACCGGCCGCGGCCTCCAGCGCTTCGGCTTGCCGGAACGGCTGCTGGAACAGGCCGATCTGGTCGAAAACTGCATGAAAACGGAACTTTCGCCGCGTTTCGTGCCGGCGGCGGACGCTTCCGGCACGATGGTGATCGGCCGCTATGCCGATACCGGCGATCCGGCGATGGTCAGCCGGAAATTCGCCGACTGGACCAGCGTTTACGTGCCGATGACGCCGGTTCCGGCCGAAGTGCTGCGGGAAATCTTCCGCGACGCCGGCGTCCACATCTACCTGGAAAGCAACGACAACCTGGCCGCCAACGCGGCGTGGTTGTGCATCACCGCGCCGGAAGCCGGCACCAAAACCGTCAAACTGCCGGAAGCGCTGGATGTCTACGATGTCACCGGCGATACCCTGATCGGGCGCCGCTTGACCGAATTCCAGTTGCCGATGCAGGAAAAAGAAACCAAGATCCTGGCGGTCGGCAAAAATTTGCCGGAACCGCCGAAATCAACCATAACGGAGTAAACCATTCATCATGTCTGAACGCAAACCTATTCCGGTCGTCCTGGACACCGATATCGGCGGCGACATCGACGACGCCTGGGCGCTGGCTTTGCTGCTGCACTGCCCGGAAGTCGAGGTCAAACTGGTGCTGTCCGCCTGTTCCGATACCATTTACCGCGCCCGCATCATCGCCAAACTGCTGGAAGCAGCCGGCCGGACCGATATTCCAGTCGGCATCGGGCTGCCGACGCTGGTCAAAGGCGACTGGCGAACGGTCGTCGATTATGTCCGGGATTACAACCTGGCCGATTACCCGGGCACCATCCACACCAACGGACTTGAGGCGCTGATCGAACTGATCGATCAGTCGCCGGAACCGGTCACCATCATCAATATCGCCGGACTGAGCAACATCGGCGCCTTGCTGAAACGGCGGCCGGACCTGGCCGCCAGGATTCATTTCGTCGGCATGCACGGCAGCATCTACCGCGGGCTGGAATGGGATCCGGTGCCGATCGCTGAATGCAACGTCAAAGCGGATCTGGCCGCCTCCCAGGCGGTATTCGCCGCGCCGTGGAAATCGATGGTCATCACCCCGCTGGATACCTGCGGCGTCGTTCGCCTTGACGGTGAAAATTACCGGCGGCTGTTCGAATCGCCGCAACCGCTTCTGCGGGACATCTTCACCCAATACCGAATGTGGCACACGGCACTGCAGGCGCCCTGGAAATTCGAAGAAAAAAGTTCGATCCTGTTCGATACGGTGGCGATCTTCCTGGCCTTCTCCCGGCAATTCCTGAAGTTCGAAACTCTCGGCATCCGGGTAACCGACGACGGCTTCACGGTGCCGGACGAGAATGCCGGCAATCGAATCGAAGTGGCGGTCGACTGGCTGGATCTATCCGGCTTCCAGAATTTCATCACCGAACGGCTGCTGCGCCAATAGGCGAACTCATCGCAATGTCCAGCCGCCGCGCAAATCCATCCAGTCAATGTCTTCCGGCCTTGCTCCGCATCCGCCGGAGCCGGGAGGCATTGATCGCGATGGACGATAAACAGGCGAGCTTGGCCGGCAGCCGGAGACTTCGCTCTCCGGAGCAAGAAGGCCAGCGGCCGGCTTACAATTTCACCCGGCCGGCCAATGCCGCTGAAATCGTCGCCGAATCGGCATAGGTAATGTCCGCCCCGGCCGGCAATCCCTGCGCCGGCCGGGTAATTTGCTCCACCAATTTTTCACAGAGGCCGGCCAGGTAAATCGCCGTCGCCCTGCCCTCGACGTCCGGACTCAACGCCAGAATCAGCTCTTTGACGGCGCCGGCTTCGAGGCGGCGCAACAATGGTTCTATCGTCAAGTCGGCCACCGAACGATTTTCCAGCGGCGACAGGCGGCCGCCGAGCACATGATAGAGGCCGCGGTAACTGCCGCTGTTCTCGATGGTGATGATCTGGGAAAAATCTTCGACGACGCAAATTTGCGATGTCCTGCGGCCGGCATCGGCACAAACCGCACAAATTGCCCCCTCGGCCGCCAGATTGCCGCAAACCGGGCAAAAAGTGACGCTTTCCGGCAATTTCTGGATCAACGAACCGATATGCGCCAGTTTATCCGACGGCCATTTCAGCATCGCCAGCGCCAGGCGCTCGGCACTGCGGCGGCCGATGCCGGGCAAGGTTTTCAGCCCGGCGATCAACTCATCCATAATTTCCGGATAATCGGCCATCGGCATTTCCCTTTCCGCGTCAGAATAAACCCGGAATTTCAATACCGCCGGTCAATTCGGTCATCTTCTGCTGCGCGGCGCATTTCGCATTGTCCAAAGCGGCATTCACCGCCGCGGTCGTCAAATCTTCCAGCAATACCAAATCCTTCATCGCGTCGGCGGCAATCACGACCCGCTTCACCCGCAAATCCCCGCTCACCACCACCTGAACCCGGTCGCCGCCGGAACTGCCGGCATATTCCGCTTCCGCCAGTTCAGCCTTCAGGTTCTTCATATTGCCTTGAATCTCTTTGGCCTTTTTCATCACATTCATCATTTCAGCCAAATTACCAAACATCTTTTTCTCTACCTTTCAATCAATCCTGCCATTTATACTCAACCATGAATATCCACAATCTCACCGCCGAAAAGATCCAGCACGTCCTTGATCACCGGCCGATCGCGCATTTCATTGACGATTTCCACTTCTCCCAGGACACTGCGCATCCCGGACGCCTCTTCTTCCACCGGTTCCGGCGCGGCAGCCGCCGGTGCGGCCAACTCCACCTCCGGCTCCGCCGCATCTTCTGCCGCCTCATCCGGTTCTTCAATCACCCGCAAATCGGCAGCTTCCAACGGATGCTCCGCCGCCACCGCCAAAGCCGCCGGCTCCTGCTCCGGCAGCCGCCGGGCGACCGCAACATTTTCCAACTCATATTTGAACTCCAGAAGCGCCGCCCAATCGCCGGTAATCTCCTGCCAGAGCGCCTGCAGTTTGGCTGACTCCGGCGCCGGGTCGACCGCCGGCCGCCCCAAATCCACCGTCAGAATTTTATCGACCACCTGGATCATTTTACCACCCCGCAGGCTTTCCAGCAATTCCGGCGGCACTTTGCCCTCCAGCGCCCCCAGCAACTGCTGCCATTGGGCAACCGTCTGCCGGCGCGAATCGCCGGGAGGTTCCGGCACGTTGACCGCAGCCGGCGGTTCTTCCGGCTCCGGCACGGCAACCGCAGCCGGAGCTTCGCCGCTCACCGACGGCGCCGCAACAACCGGTTCCGCCGCCGGCACCGCATGCGAAGCGACCGGCAACGGCTGCGCCGCCAATGAAGGGACCCGGTCGACAAACTGCAATTCGCCGGCCTGACGCAACTGGTTCAAACGCTGCAGGACATCTTCCAGCTTCACCGCATGCGCTTCGCGCATCGCTTTCAGGATGATGCTCTCCAGAAAAATCTGCTTGTTCAGCGCATCGTGCAGAATCCGGCCGACCGGCGCCAGCGTCTCCAGCAAAATCCGGACGATCTGCGGCTTGGCCAGTTGACCGAGCTGCCGGTAACGCTGCACGGTTTCGGCATCGGTCTCCAGAATTTCCTCCGGATTGCGCAAAATATAACCCAATTCAATTCCGCGCAGCACATTCAGAATATCATCGAACAAAGTCTCGAGATTACGGCCGCGGCTGGCCAACTGGTGAATCCGGGAAACCGCCGCCGCCCGATCATTGGTCAACATCGCCTGAAGCAAAGCATCCAATTCCGCCGCCGCAGTCAGGCCGAACAGCGAAAGAATCTGCATTTCGTCGATCTCCCTGTCCCCCTCGCTGAAAAAGGCGATCATCTGGTCCAGCAGCGACTGGGCGTCGCGCATGCCGCCGTCCGCCGCCCGGGCGATCGCCTCCAAGGCGCCGTTGGAAACCTTCACCTGTTCGGCCCGGGCGATTTTCACCAGGCGCTCCAGGATCAGCCGGGTCGGAATCGGCTGCAGATCGAAGCGCTGGCAGCGCGACACGATGGTCGGCAGCACCATATGCGCTTCAGTAGTGGCAAAAATGAATTTGACATGCGACGGCGGCTCTTCCACCGTCTTGAGCAAAGCGTTCCAGGCGTGTTTGCTGAGCATGTGCACTTCGTCGATGATGTAGATCTTGTAACGGCCGGCCACCGGCATGTGCATGACCTCTTCACTCAAGTCACGCATATTTTCCGCCGAATTGCGGCTGGCGGCGTCCACTTCGATGACATCGATGCTGCTGTCATCGGCAATCGCCAGGCAGGAAGGACACCGGCAGCACGGCTCGCCGTCTTCCGGGTGTTCGCAATTCAACGCCTTGGCAAAAATGCGGGCGGTGGTAGTTTTGCCGACCCCGCGCGGACCGACGAACAGATACGCATGCGCGGTCCGCTGCTGACGGATCGCATTTTTCAACGTCCGGACGACATGTTCCTGGCCGACGACATCGGCAAATTTCTGCGGCCGCCACTTCCGGGCAATTACCTGATATTCGCTCATGGGGTAAGCCGTAATTCCTGTCTGGTCATTTTATAGTTTAAGGTCGGCGAAGGCGTCGCCGAGACTGCCGAGCGCTTCTCCGGCTTTCGGACGCGGAGCATGGTTCTGATTCGATTCGGTCCGCTCCTGGGGACCGTTGAGCACCTTGCGCTGAATGTCGAAAATTTTCTGCAAACCGCTTTCCGCCAAATCCAGCAACTGATAGAACTGCTGACGGGAAAACGGCTGTTTTTCCGCCGTCCCCTGAATTTCAACGAAACGGCCGGATTCGGTCATCACCACATTCATATCCACTTCCGCCCGGGAATCCTCTTCGTAACACAAGTCGAGAATCGGTTCGCCGTTGACGATGCCGACGCTGACCGCCGCGATGCTTTCCTTCAACGGATTGGCGGAGAAATTGCGCTTGGCAAATCCGGTCCGCATCGCCAACTGCAAGGCCATCGCGGCGCCGGTGATGCCGGCGCAACGCGTTCCGCCGTCGGCATCGACGACATCACAGTCGATATACAACGTATTGCATCCCAGCACATCCAAATCGATCACCGAACGCAGGCTGCGGCCGATCAGCCGCTGGATTTCCATCGTCCGGCCGCTCTGCTTGCCGCTGGAAGCCTCCCGTTTGGCCCGGTCGTGGGTAGAGGCCGGCAGCATGCCGTACTCGCAGGTGAGCCAGCCGCCCGGCACATGCTGCGCTTTCATCCAGGCCGGCACTTTCGGTTCACAACTGACGGAACAAATCAATTTGGTCCGGCCCATTTCGATCATCACCGATGCCAAAGGATGCGCCAGATAATCCTTGTTCACCCTGATCCAGCGCAATTGTTCCGCTGTCCGCCCATCAATCCGTTTCATAAAATTCTACCCGTCTTTGGTGTGCCGCGGCCATCCACGCCAGTTGGAACAACCGCCTGAAATGAAAAAGTCGTCGGACCAGAAGACCTGCAGCACCTGCATTGTTGCGTAGAGCTGCTTGGTTCCCCACCTGACTCGGTTGGCACAAATGACAGCGCACAGGGTCCGATCCGACGACAAAATTAAATCAACTTCATCCGCCTTGCCTTTTTACCATACACTACTTTGTGAAATATGCAAGGAAAAGTCCCAATTCCCGGCGAAGATTTTTCCGCTCCACCACCAGATCGATCAATCCCTTCTCCAGCAGAAACTCCGCCGTCTGGAAACCATCCGGCAATTTGGAGTTGGTAGTTTCCTGGATGACCCGCGGACCGGCGAAGCCCACCATCGCATCCGGCTCCGAAATAATCACGTCGCCGAGCGAAGCGAAACTGGCGGTAACCCCGCCATAGGTCGGATTGGTGATCAGCACGATGTAAGGCAGTTTGGCCTCCGCATGGCGGGCCAGCGCCGCACAGGTCTTCGGCATCTGCATCAAACTCAGAATTCCCTCCTGCATCCGGGCGCCGCCGGAAGCGGTCACCAGCACCGCCGGCACCTTGCGCACCGTCGCCTGTTCGATCAAGCGGGTGATCTTCTCGCCGACAACCGATCCCATGCTCGCACCCATAAAGCGGAAGTCCATGACCCCCAGCGCATAGGGAATATGCTCCAGACTGGCGAACCCGCAGATGACCGCTTCGTTCAGGCCGGTTTTCTGCTCGCTCTCCCGCAACCGTTCGACATAAGCGCGGGCATCGACAAAACCGAGCGGATCAAGGGAACGCATGCCGGCTTCCAGCTCGACAAAACTGTTCTCATCGGTCAGCATCGCAATCCGCCGCACCGCATTCATCGGGAAATGATAGGCGCAATGCGGACAGACGCTGAAGTTTTCTTCCAGTTGATCGTTGTACAGCGTACGGCCGCAACGTTTGCATTTCAGCCAGGCGCCATCCGGAATTTCCATCTTTCTGGAGCTGGATTTGACTGTCGTATAAGTTTTTGAACTGCCGAATATCGCCATCGTTTCTGCCTCGCAACCTTCGTTATTATTTCCGGATTCCCGGCGGTGGAATCAGTTGTATCGGATATCGAAAATTTCCTAATATAATTCAAACATCGCTATTTTACAACCGCCGAATCCGCATTTTCGACTGCCGCTGACGCCGTACTTTTCCGATTGATGTTCAGCCAGCGGCGATGCGCCCACATCCATTGTTCAGGGTCCTGCCGGACCATCTCTTCAAAAGCGCTGGTATACTGCTGCGCGATCACCCGGACATCATGCTCGCGATCTCCGGTCGGCTGATATTCAATCATCTTGCCGACCACCAGTTCGAACTCGAAATTGTCACCGCAGCGCCGCGTCAACTGCGGCAGGATCGGAATACCGGTCTTCAAATGCAGCAGCGCCGGCGAAGTGTGCGTCCGGCACGGCTGGCCGAAAAAAACCGTTTCCACCCCTTCGCCACGGGAAGCATGCTGGTCGACCAGCAACGCCACCGTCCGGTGCGCTTTCAAGGCCCGAAGCACCGGCCGGATACCGCCCGACTTGTCGACCAGTTCGTGAATCTTGCTGCGTCGGCCGTGCAGAATCAGTTCACCAATCAACGGATTGCCGAACGGCCGCATCAGCGAAGTCATCGGCAAGCCGGTGAAAGCGGCAAAAGCGGTACCGGCAACCTCCCAGTTGCCGTAATGGCCGGTCGTGATGATGACATTCTGCCGCTGTTCCACCGGTCCGGCGGTCAAGCGCCGAATCGATTCGGGGTCGCCGACCATCCGGATTTTATCGACGGAAAATAACTGATCCATTTTGACAATTTCGGCAAACAGCATGCCGAAATTCTTGTAGACCCGCTTCGCCATCCGCCGGGCCGAGCGTTCATCGGGCGCCACGCCGGCATGCATCAGGTGCTGAACAGTCCGCACCCGGTGCTTCCTGTCGAAATAAAACATCACGCCGAAGATGCCGCGAATCAGCCGGTAGGCAACCTTGAGCGGCAACAGATGGACGAATTGATACAGAAGCCAGACCGGTATATATTCCACCCAGATGCGAAAGGCGCTTTTCTGCCGTTTGGCAGTCGCCATATTTTTTTCAGCCATAACAATCCTTACTGTTTTTCAATCCTTTATGACGGTGATGTCCGCGCCAAGACGCTGGAAATCCGCGACGAAATCCGGATAAGTGACCGCCGCGGCCTCCGCCTCATCGATAACGCTCTCCCCGTCCGCCGCCAGCGCGGCAACCGCCAGGGCCATGACGATGCGGTGGTCGCCATAGCTCTTCAACGCCGCTCCGGTCAGTTTGCCGCCGCGAATGATCATTCCGTCCGGCAGTTCCTCGACCTCGCCGCCCATTTTTTTCAGCTCGGCGCACATACAGCAAATCCGGTCGGTCTCCTTAAGACGCGCCTGCGGGACATTGACCAGCCGGGTTTCTCCCGGCGTCAATGCCGCCGTCACCGCCAGCAGCGGCAACGCATCCGGAGTCGCATTCAAATCCAGCGTCAACGCGTTCAACGGCCGGCCCGCCGTCACCCGGGTGACCTTCTCCCGGCGTTCGACCTTCGCTCCCATCGCTTCAAACATGTCGAAAACCGCTTTATCCCCCTGGACATCCTGAAAATCCAGATTCAGAATGTCGACGCCGTCGCCGACCAATGCCGCCGCGCCGAGCGGAAAAGCCGCCGTCGAAAAATCGGCCGGGATGGTGACATCGAACGCACCGATCTTCTGATTGCCCGGCAACTCGTAATGCATCCGGTCGGCGGAAGCGCGATCCCGCACACCGAGCCGGTCCAGCCATTTCAGGGTGATTTCAACATACGGCCGCTCATTGAGCAGCGTCAAGTCCAACGCCGTCGGAGCGAGCGCCAGCGGAGCGGCAAACAACAGCGCGCTTAAAAATTGCGAACTGACCGCCTCCACCGAGGCCCGGCCACCCCGCAACGGGCCCCTTACCCGCAACGGACACCGCCCGTCATCGCTCTCGACTGCGACGCCCAATTCAGCCAGCGCGGCCAGCAGCGGCCCCATCGGCCGGCTGCGCAGTGAAGCGTCGCCGTCGAACGCCACCGGAAAGGACTGGGTCGCCGCCAAAGCCGACAGCAAACGCAGTCCGGTACCGGAATTCTCCATATCGATCGTCCGTTGCGGCGGCGTAAAACGCCCGCCGCAACCGGTGATGCGCCAGAGTCCATCGGCGCGGCGGACCACGGCGCCCAACTGCCCGGCGGCGCGCAATGTCGCCAGCGTGTCGGCCGAAACCAGCGGAGCGCGGATGATCGATTCGCCTTCCGCCATCAGGGCGGCGGCAATCGCCCGGATGGTATGGGATTTGGACCCCGGCACCGCAATCGCGCCGGCCAGGCGGGATTTCTTCACATGAATCTTCATGGGAAGCACATTACAGTTTTACGGTATTCTGAATGCCGAAACGGTGGCAGTCCAGCAGGTATTGCATCGCCTCTTCGGCCGTATCGACCACTTCGAAAAATTTCAGGTCCTCCTGGTCGATCATTTTTTCGCGCAGCAGGCTTTTCTCGATCCAACTGATGCCGTCGTGCCAGAAATCCCGGCCGACGACGACGATCGGCACCGGATTGACTTTATTGGTCTGCACCAGCGTCACCGATTCGAAAAATTCATCCAGCGTGCCGAATCCGCCGGGAAAGATCACCGCTCCCATCGAATATTTGAGAAAACAGACCTTCCGGATGAAAAAATACCGGAAAAACAGACTGTCGGTCTGATACTGGTTCGGCTGCTGCTCCTTCGGCAGTTCGATATTCAGGCCGATCGACACTCCTTTGGCTTCAAAGGCGCCTTTGTTGGCGGCTTCCATGATGCCGCCGCCGCCGCCGGTGATGACGCCGTAACCATTCTTCACCAGCAGGCTCCCTAATTTTTCCGCTTCCTGATAAGCGGTCGCATCGGCGCCGATCCGGGCCGAACCGAACACGGTGATCATCGGACCGCGCTCGGCCATCGCCTCGAACGCATCGACGAATTCGGCCATGATCCGAAAGATCCGCCAGGTGTCCTGCTGCTGGAAATTAACGTCGCTGAAGCAGTTGCAACGCCCTGCCCCGGACGAAGTATTGTGCAAAGCCATATTCCACCCCGCAAAATTAGCGTTTCATCATGATAGACATTTTGGAAATATACTGTCTTTCGACAGATAATCAACTTTTTTCCTCAACGATTGGTAAAATATTATTTTTCAATGTATATTATCCGGAATCAATAACGGACGGATGCGCAGATGGCAAAACTACGATACAATTACGGCGGCAAACAGCCGGGTCCGGCGTCGGATTCCCAAGCCGGGTCGAAGCGGCGGCTGTTCCTCTTTGTGCTTCTCCTGATCATCGCGGCACTGGCCGTTTACCTGCTGAAGCGCAATTCCGGCGAAGAAACGCCGCCGAAAGTCGCCACCAATCCCGCCGCGGAGACGGGGACCGTTGAAGCGCCGCCGGCCGGAGAAACACCGGACTCCGAGCCGGAACAGCCGATGCCGGGACCGCCGGCCATACCGCCGGAAGTCGCCGCAGAATTGGCCGCCGTCCGGTCGTTGCTGGAACAGGGCGAATACGTCCAGGTGCGGGAGAAAATCACTGCATTATTGCAGGACAGGCGGATTACCGAAGCGGATCCGGCCTGGCGGGAGTGTGTCGAACTGCTGAGTGCGGCCAACACGAAAATTCTTTTTACCGACGTGCCTTTCCCGGCGAAGAAAGCGGTTTATATCGTCGAACCCAACGACAGTCTGGACAAAATCGCCCGGCAATTCCAAACCACCATCGAAGCCATCCAGATTGCCAACAAACTGGACTTGAACAGTTCGCACATCCGCATCGGCCAGAAATTCAGAATCTACCAGGGCGCCTGGCGGCTGCTGGTCAGCAAATCGAAAAGCCTGCTCTATGTCTACGACGGCGACGAGCTGTTCAAAATTTACGACATCGGCGTCGGCCGCCAGAACCGCACTCCGACCGGTGATTTTCGGGTGACGGCCAAAATCAAGGAACCGCCCTGGTATGCGCCGGACGGCCGCGTCATCCCGTTCGGCGATCCGGAAAATATTCTCGGCACCCGCTGGCTGGATTTGAAGCCGACCGGCGAAACCGATGCGACGCTGACCGGGTACGGCATTCACGGCACCTGGGAAAAAGATTCGGAAATTACCAAGCCGTTGAGCAACGGCTGTATCAGGATGCGCAACCAGGATGTCGAAGAACTGTTCAACATCCTGCCGCATCAGGTACCGGTAAAAATAGAAGAGTAAATAGACTGCAAGGAACTTGGGGAAAGCATCATATGGCGGAATTTCACCTGGAATTCGAAAAACCGATCATCGAAATCAAAAAGCAGATTCAAGGACTGATCGAGCTGAGCAGTTCGAATCCGGATATCGATATTGCCGATACGATCAGCGCCCTGGAGCGTAAACTGGACTCCACGCTGAAAGAGATCTACAGCAAACTCACTGCGTGGCAGCGCGTCCAGCTCGCCCGCCACCCGGAACGGCCCTATACGCTGGATTACATCAATCTGATGTGCAGTGATTTCGTCGAACTGCACGGTGACCGCCGTTTCAGCGACGACAAAGCGGTCGTCGGCGGTTTCGCCAGACTCGACGGCCGGAAAGTGATGGTGATCGGCACCCAGAAAGGGCGCGACATGAAATCCAACGTCATGCGCAATTTCGGCTGGCCCCATCCGGAAGGTTACCGCAAAGCGACCCGGCTGATGAAAATGGCCGAACTGGCCCAGGTGCCGATCATCACCTTCATCGACACTCCCGGGGCCTTTCCGGGCATCGCCTCCGAGGAGCGCCATATCGGTGAAGCGATTGCGGTAAGCATGCGCGACATGTTCACGTTGACCGTTCCGGTCATCGCCGTGATCATCGGCGAAGGAGGTTCCGGCGGCGCGATCGGCATCGGCGTCGGCAATCGCATTTTGATTCTGGAAAATGCCTATTATTCGGTCATCACGCCGGAAGGCTGTGCCGCCATCCTGTGGAAAGACCGCCGCTTTGCGCCGCAGGCGGCCGAAGCGCTGAATCTGACGGCCCAGAAGCTGCTGGAACTCGGCATCGCCGATGCAATCGTTCCGGAGCCGCTCGGCGGCGCGCACTGCGACAGCGACAAGATGGCCGGTACGCTGAAGGAGGCGTTGATCCGTCAATTGGACGAACTGGGCACCTGCAGCGCCGATGAACTGCGCAATCAGCGTTATGAAAAATTCCGGGCGATGGGGCGTTTCGCCGAACCGGAAGCCGAAACAGACGAACCCGAAACGAATGAGGCCGCCGATGAGCAACTCGACAGCGCTGACTGTCCGGCCGGCAACTGAAGCGGACGTCAAAGCGATCTTCGCATTGCTGGAACTCTATGCAGCCAAAAAAATCGTCCTGCAGCGCAGTGAAGCGGATATCCGCTATTATTTGGCCAATTTTTCGGTGGCGGAACGGGAGGGCGAACTGGTCGGCTGCGTCGCGATGCGCGACTTCGGCAACGATTTGCTGGAAATCCGTTCGCTGGTGGTCGCGCCGGAGCTGCAGAATACCGGCGTCGGCCGTGCCCTGGTGGAATACTGCATTCGAAAACTGCGGAATAGCCGCCAGCGCTTCCGCCTGTTCGCGCTGACGCTGAAAGCGGACTTTTTCGTCCGTCTCGGTTTCCGGGTCGTCGGCAAAGAGCTGTTTCCGGAAAAAATCTGGAGCGACTGCCTGAATTGTCCCAAAAAAGAGTGCTGCGACGAACTGGCGGTGATGCTGAAAAGCGACGACTGAACCATGCAGCGCATCATCGAGTGCACCATCCGAACGGCCGATGCCGGAAAACCGCTGGCGGAATTTCTGGCCGGCCGTTTCACTTACCACTCCCCGACGCGTTGGCTGGAGCTGATTGCCGCCGGTCAACTGCACGTCAACGGACAGCCGGCGGCCGCCGGTTGCCTCCTGCAAGCCGGCGACCGGCTGGCTTATTTGCCCGGCGAGTTGCCGGAACCGCCGGTGGACCCGAGCTACCGGATCGCTTACGAAGACGATTGGCTGCTGGCGATCGACAAATCCGGCGACCTGCCGTGCCACCCGGCCGGGCCATTTTTCAAACATACCTTATGGTATCTGCTGAAAGAGCGTTACGGTGACATTTACCCGGTAAACCGGCTGGACCGCGAAACCAGCGGCCTGCTGCTGGCGGCCAAAAACGCCGCCGCCGCCGCCCAATTGTCCCGGCAGCTGCCGCAGATGCGGAAGCGCTATCTGGCGCTGGTGTTCGGCCGTTTCCCGGAACGGCTGGAGGCGACCGGTTTCCTGGGCCATGATCCAGCCAGCCCCATCCGCAAAAAGCAACGCTTTTATGCCGAACCGCCGGCCGGCGGCGGCAAATATCAACCGGCCGCCACCCTTTTTACCGCGCTGCGGCACGGCGCGGAAGTTTCACTGATCCAAGCGGAACCCCGTACCGGCCGGCTGCATCAAATCCGGGCAAGCTGCCAGTCGCTCGGCTATCCGCTGCTCGGCGACAAACTTTACGGTCCGGATGAACGCTTTTACCTGAAAATCAAAGGCGATCAATTGACCCCAAACGATTACGAACGTTTGAAAATGTCCCGCCAGGCGCTGCATGCCGCCGCGCTGTCCTTTTTCCATCCGCACACCGGCTGTCGCCTGGACCTGGCCGCCCCCCCGCCGGCCGATTTCACCGAGGCAATGCGGCGTTACTGCTGACCGGCATCAGGATTTCGACGGCGGCACGCCGAAGATCTTTTTGAACACCTTGGAAAAATAGAACTGGTTGCCGAAGTTCAGCCGCTCCGCCGTCTCCTTGACGCTCAACTGTTCATAATGGAGCAGTTGGTAGCCCTGCTCCATCAACTCCCGGCGCACATATTCCCCCGGCGAAAGGCCAAGTTCCCGCTTGAACAACATGTTGACCTGCTGCGGCGACAGCCGGAAGTGCCGGGCCAGTTCTTCCCGGCCCGGGTGCGACAACAAATTTTCATGCAGGAATTGCAGCATCGCTTTGAACCGTTCCGTCCGCTGCGGCACTGCAATGCGGCGCTCGACCAGGCACAGCCAGATTTCCTTGACCACACAGCACAGCAGCTCCCGGGAATAACGGCCGTAACGCCGTTTCAGCCGGCTGGCCCGCAAAAACAGCGAACCGATCTCCTCCTCCCGCTCAAAAGCGGTCAACCTGGCCGGCAATTCCGTCAAACCGTAATCGCCATTCAACCAGGAGCCGCCCGGCATCAACTCCAAATGGATGCAACTGAAAAAGGCTTCCTCCCTGCCGGACAACAACTCATACGTATGCAACTCGCCCGGCAGGATGGTCAATACCTGATTCTCCCGCTGAATGACTTCTTCCTGCGTTTCATGGTTGCGGAAGCGAAAACGGCCGCGGCGGACCAGAATGAGTTCGAAATCATTCAGCCGCCGCCGGCTCCATACCGGCAGCATGCCGGCCAATGACTGATAATTGATGAAATTGACCTGCGGCTGCACTTCACAACTGGAATAATCGTGTGACATCTTACAATTGTATATGAAAAAGTGATAATTGCATATTCCGATTCCCGGCAACTTGTCGTATAATATTGTATCATGCAACAATAAAAATCCAATCGAGGGAATGATGGAAATTCAACCTTTTCTGCCCCCCTGGCCCGGCACGATGACCGGCCGGGAACGTTTCCGCCGCCAGATGCACTTCCAGCACGTCGACCGCTGCTTCAACATGGAGTTCGGCTACTGGGACGAAAATTTCACCCAGTGGCCGTTGTTCCGTGACCACGGCATCACCAATAATGACGAAGCGGACCTCTTCTTCAGTTTCGACGTCATCCAGCAGATCGGCGGCAACGTCTGGCTCTCGCCGCCGTTCGAAGCCCAAGTCCTCGAAGAACGCGACAACGTCCGCATCGTCATCAATGCGGACGGACTGCTCGCCGAGGTGCCGCTGGACGGCCACGACACCATCCCGCATTACTTGAAATCGTCGATCGTCACGCCGGATGACTGGAAACGCTGTAAAGAGGAACGTTTCCGGCGCGATGATCCTTCCCGCCGGCCGGACATCGCCGCATTGAAAGCGCGGCATCCGGCCGATCGCCAATACCCGCTCGGCGTCAACACCGGTTCGATGATCGGCAAAATCCGCGACCTGCTGACCTTCGAAGGACTGGCTTATACGATGTACGATTATCCGGAAATGCTGGAGGACATGGTGGAAACCTGCTGCGTGCTGGTCGAGGATTTTCTCGATGCGGTGCTGCCGCATTTTCAATTCGACTACGCCGCCGGCTGGGAAGACATCTGCTTCAAGAACGGCCCGATCGTCACCGTCGATTTTTTCCGTTCGGTGGTCATGCCGCGTTATCAGCGGATTCATGCCAAGCTGCAGCAGTACGGCATCGACGTCTGGTATACCGACTGCGACGGCGACGTCCGGCCGATTCTGCCTTACTTCCTCGAAGGCGGCATCAACGCGCTCTTTCCGTTTGAAGTGCAGGGCTGCTCGCATCCGGGCGAATTGCTGGATCAGTATCCGGGCGAATTGCGCATCTTCGGCGGCGTCGACAAGCTGCAGCTCTCCGCCGGCCGGCAAGCAATCCGGCAATACCTTGAAACACTGGTGCCCTATGTGGAACGCGGCGGCTACATCCCGTTCTGCGACCATCGCTGCCCGCCGAACGTTTCTCCGGACGATTACCTCTATTACCTCGACTTGAAACAGAAGATGTTCGGCTTGAATTCGCCGCTTTACCGACACTGAGCCATTCCGGTCGGCCGCTCTCCGCCGATTCGGCAGAGAGCGGCCGGCAATCTTTTTTTCAACCGCTCAATTGAAATAAGTGCTGTAACGCTCCATCGCATCCATCAAAGCGCCGACATTTTCCAGCGGCATGCCCGGATAAAGCCCGAAAATCATCATCAAGCCGCCCCGGCGACTGCCGAGCGTTTCCACTTCATGGCGGATCAGTTCATCCACTTCCCGCGGTGTGCCGAAACGCGTCACGCCCTGCCGGTCGATATCCAGTTCGATACAGACCCGGCCGCGCAACCGGCCGGCAATCCAATCGATACCATTGACCTGATCCTGTAAATTGAGAATTTCAACGCCGCTGTCGATCAGATCGTCGACCAATTCATGCAAGTCGCCGTCGGAGTGCATATGGATCATGCAGCCGGCTTCGCGACACATCGTCATCATCCGCCGATAAACCGGTTTGATGTACTGCCGGAACAGCGCCGGACTGAGCATCGGCCCATGCTGCATCCCCAGGTCCTCGGCCAGGGCGACCAGTTCGGGACGCAATGCCAGCATTTTAGCCAGCACGCGGCAATTGAAATCCTCGACCATGCCGAGCACCTTCAAAATATTCGGTTCCGCCTCCATCAGGTCGCACAGCGTGTCTTCATAACCGCGGATATCCAGCAGCCGCAGGAAAGTATGGCCGTGCGGCAGTCCGACGGCGGCCACTTCGCCGCGCTGCCGGCACCCTTCCAGCTCGTCCCGCAATCGATCCCAGTCCAGCGGATAAGTGCCGTCGCACACGTCCGGATCCGGCTGATGAAAATCCGCCAGATTCCGCCAATCGGCCAGCGGATGGCTGCGCACCACGCCGATGATGCCGTCGGTGTCGGTCTCCCAGACGCACCCCCACGGATCGGTGTAAGGCGCCGCGGCGCGGGCATTCAAGGCATATTCCGGTTGAAACGGCAGAGCGGGCCGCCGGAAATTCGGGAAAAGCCGCGGATGCGCTTCCTGCAAATCGAACAGCGCCGCCGGTTCATAAAACCGGTAGCAGGCCGGATTGATCGCGAAGGTCATCGGAATATAATCCGGTTCTTCCCAATGTACCGCACGACGGTAATTCTCATAACTGTTCATAATGCCTCAACGATTCCTTGTTTTTCCGGAGGCCGCCACCGCTGGACTGCCTGCGGTTAGTTGTTATTTTTCCGGTCCAACACCCCGGATTTCAGTATCAGTTCAAAAACGCGCTTGACATTGCGTTCCAGTTCGGCGCGCGTCAAATCGCCGTGTTCCAGCGCCAACAGCAGACTGTCGGGCAGGCCGCTCGGCATTTTGACATCATTGCCGGCTTTCGCTTCCAGAAAATGGACACTGTTGTTGCCCCAGTCGGTCATCACCAGTCCCTCAAAGCCCCATTCACCCCGCAGGATGTCGGTCAGCAGTTCGCCGCTCTCGGCCGTTTCGACGCCGTTGGCCAGATTGTAGGACGACATCACGCACCACGGCGCCGCCTCCTTGATCGCGATTTCAAATCCTTTGAGATAAATTTCGCGCAACGCCCGCTCGGAAACCCGGCTGTCGCTGAGACTGCGATTCCCTTCCTTGTTGTTCAGGACAAAATGCTTGAGCGTAACGCCGACCCCATTGTCCTGAGTCCCTCTGGTCAATCCGGCCGCTATTTTGCCACTGACCAGCGGATCTTCAGAATAATATTCAAAATTCCGGCCGCACATCGGGTTGCGGTGAATGTTCATGCCGGGCGCCAGCCAGATATCCACGCCGTTGAGTTTCGCTTCCTCAGCTACCGCCGCGCCAAGCTGTCCGGCCAGGGCGGGATCCCAGGTCGAAGCCAACAACGTCGAACAGGGCCAGGCGGTCGTCGGTTCGCTCAAGCGGACGCCGGCCGGTCCATCAAAGGTTTCGACCCCGGGGCTGCCGAACTCCTCCAGCACGCCGATCCGGCCGGTCGCGCCGCCCTTGGTAGACAAAAATCCGCTGGACAACACCGCCAACTCGGCGTCAGAAAGCTGGTCGATAAATTGATCCAGCAACGCCGGTTCGGCCGCCACGTCCGCCAACATCAGCCGTTCGGCGGACTCAGGACGGACCCGACGTTTTTCCCGCGCCTGTCTCATATGTACGTGCTGCTCGTACTGCTTTTGCTGCGCGCGGTCGACTGCGGCGAATAACTCCGCACTCTCCGCCTCCGGAGCAACCAGGAAATAATCGACATTGCCGAAAACACCTTTCGGGGCGATTTTCAACTGCACTTCACCGGCCGGCAATTCAACGATTACCGGCTTCAGATCGACAAAATTATACCACTCTCCCCGTTCAAAACCTTTACCGGTCTGCGGCACGCCGACTTGGACGCCGGCCGGTTGTCCGTTGACATACAACTCCATCAAATCGTCGATCTCCTCCCGGCCGTTGGACATCCGGAAACGCAACGCGTATTTGCCCGGTTCCTCCACCCGGAGCCGGTAGGCCGCCCAACTGCCGCCGTCCATGACTGCCGTACATTTTCCCAGCCCGGCGGCTTCCTGAAACCTTTCCACCGCAATGCTGCCGCCGGACGCAGCAAAATCTTCCGCTTCAATTCTGGTCACCCGGCCCGGTTCGACCTCATGCTCGCGTTGACCAGCCGGCGTATCCGCCCCGGCAGTCCAATCGCTGAGTTTCTCGTAAGTCCCGTCAGCCAGCAACCGGCGCGGCAACTGCTTCGGCACCATATGCGCCGCCGCTTTTTCAGTCACCGTCAAGACATCGACCGGATAAACCGCCGCCGGCTCCGGCAGCAGGTTCCGCACCGAATTGCCGATCAACAGCCGGTATTCGCCGGGCTCAAGCACCCAGCAGGAGCGTTTCCCGGTTTTGCCGGTATCGTCGTAGGCCGCCATCGCCGCGACGGGCAGACGCAGCGAAACCGTCTCCGAAGCCCCCGGCTCCAATCGTTCCGTTTTGGCAAACGCGCCCAATTCTTTGGCCGGCCGGCCCAATTTTCCCTGCGGCGCACTGTAATAAAGCTGGACTACCTCCCGGCCGGCGGCCTTGCCGGTGTTGGTCACTTCGGCGGTCACTTCAATGACCCCGTCCCGAATGGCGCTCTGCACATCCGAAATCGCAAAAGTCGTATAAGAAAGCCCGAAGCCGAACGGAAAATTCACCCGTTCGCCGGCCGGGTCGAACGTCTCGAAATAACGGTAGCCGACAAAGATATCCTCCTCGTACAACACATAGGCATCCGATTCGAAAAAGTGGCGGCTCGACGGATAATCGTCAAAAGACTTCGCCCAACTGTCGGTCAATTTACCGGAAGGATTGACCTCGCCGGTCAGCACATCCGCCACCGCCAGTCCGCCCTCCATTCCCGGCTGCCAGGCGACCAGCAGCGCATCGACCGGATAGCGTTCCAGCCAGGCGGTATCGACGATGCCGCCGACATTCAAAACGACGATCACCCGCTCGAAACCGGCGTCTGTCACCATTTTCAGCATCTGCTCTTCAGCTTCGCTCAGGCAATAATCTCCGGCCCCCGGAGAACGGTCGCTCCCCTCGCCGGAATTGCGGCTGATCACCATAACCGCCCGGTCGGCCGCCCGGCGGGCATCCGCCACCAGCGCCGGCGTCAACGTCAATTGCGGATTCTGACGATAGGCCGCCGCCAGCCCGCCGGCCAGCGAAATCATCCCGGCTTCCTGCTTGGCTTCCAGCCCCTGCAGCAGGTTGACGACATGGTCGACGGTCACATCTCCCGACCCCCAGCCGCCTTTGATAAATTCAATCTGACCGGGACCGAATACGGCGACCTTCGCCCCGTTCGGCAACGGCAATGCCGCCCGGTCATTTTTCAACAGCACCATGCCGTCGGCGGCAATCCGGCGCGACAATTCGGCATTGCCCGGCAACGGCTTCGCCTGTGCGTCCAAACCATGCACCAAAGCCAAAGCCGTCAACACCATCCCGGCCAGCCGGCTCCAACGTCTCCTCTTTTCCGCACCATTCATCTTCAGCTCCTTTTTCTGCGCCATTGATTTTTGCTCCCGGCGAGACGGAACCGGCCGGAAGCAAACGCCTCAAATTTTAACCACCAAAGATAAATAACACGCCGAAAAGCTTTTGTCAATCCACTTTTTCCAGAATTATTGCCCCGTACGGTTCCAATTCAATCTCCCCGGCATAGACTTGATCGTCATTGATATTACGCCATTTACCATCGACGGTCAGGGCGGCCGGATGGCGGCGGTCGGAGTTAAGCAACAGCTTATAGCGGCCGAAATCGCGGTGAAACACCTTCCCGGTCTGCTGCAGCGGCGACGTCGGATTCGACAAATCCAACCGGAAGTAACGTTGCGCCAGCGGCATCAGATGCTCCTGCTCGTAGAGGTAATTCCAGGCGCTCCACAGCATATCGAACAATCTGGCATAAACGTAACTGAACGTACAATTGTATTCGATCGCCTCGAATTCGTCGGTCGAATAGTATTCGCGGGTATCGCGGTTATAGCTGAACTGCAGGTAATTCAAGATGGACGGCACCTTGCCGTGCCGGTACGCTTCGGCCGCCAGACGGCCTTTGTATTCCAGCGTTTCCCAATCGGTGAAGATCACCGTCTCCTCGGCCATCGATGTGTCGCAGAAGCTCCAGTGAGCCGGATTGTTGTTGTTGTTCTGCATGACGATATTGTCTTTACCGCACGCTTTGACCGCCGCATAGACCGCTTTCAGCAGTTCCATATACATCGCGTGGTTGTCTTTGCCGGGCTGGTGGCTATGGACGCCGAATTTATCGCCGAAGCATTCCGGCAGGTTCGAGCAGTTGTCGATGAAAATGCCGTTGACCTGACCGTCCCCGGTAAACAATTCACGCATCTGGGCCGCCGCCCGCTCGTGCAGCGACAATTGATGCATACAGGTCGAATACAGCTCCAGATTGTGTGCCTGCCCCCAACCGGAAATGCGTTTTTCACCCTTTTCATCGATATTGATCCATTCCGGATGTTCGAGCAGATGATAACCGGCCGGGTAATCGTCCGACTCCTTCGGATAAATTTCCATCCAGTTGTAATACAGGGTGCAGGGCATTCCCGCTTCGCGCAACGCCTGCCGCACTGCCTTGTCGCCGACCGCATGGGTGAAAAACAACGTATTGAACCAATATTCTTTACGCTGTTCCGGCGTCAGGTAACGCAGATCCGGCAAATTCACGGAAGTCACCGCCGGGCAATTGCTGTATTTGTCACCGTGCCGCAGCCATTCCGGCGCCGGTTGGCCGTACTCGATGAGTTCGAACGGACAGCCGGCCTCCACCCCCAGCGCCGCCGGGCAGCCGGCGGCCTGGGCCTGTTGATACAACGCCTCCAGTTGCGCCAGACTGTCGACCGCCGTCAACAAAAAGGAGATGTTCATGCCGTCGCCGGGACCGAGCAACTGTTCGCGCGGCGAGGCGTGCAGCATCGCATTGGACTGGATATAATCGGCATGGGTCCGGCACAACGACATGTTGCACTGGGCGACGATCGCCCACTGCCAATTGCCGTTGCCCGGCCAGGCCGCCCAGCCGTAGACGTCGAAATCGCCTTCGACCGCCGGCAGATAAGCCGCGTTGCTGGAAGCTTTGCCGCGCCAGATGCCGTCAATTTCATCCCGGGTGGCGTATTCGGTCGCCTCCTCCTCCCAGCCCCAATTCCACAATTCACAGCGCAACGCCGCCGAACGGTTGATCAAGTCCGCTTCCACCTGAATGCCCGGCAACTGCCGGTCGACAGTCAACTTCAATTGAAATTCCCGCTGCAATTCAACCGGATAACACAATTTCACCTCGATACGGTCGCCGGTTTCAACGATTTCCGGCTCCTTCTGTGAAGCGGCCGGCTGCGGCCAGTAGACCCCCCAGTCCAGATAATTGGAAGTGTATGCCTGCAGCACCCGGCGGCCGGCCGGCGTCGTGAACGTCAACCGCGCGCGGTCAAGACCGACCTCCACCCGATCGGCGCCATGATACAACGTCAATGAATCCTTATCGCGAACCACTTTCAGCATCGGCTCCTCCTTGCTGTTGTTTGATGTTTCGGCAGCCGCCGCAGCCGGCCGGCCGGAAGGTTCCACTGCCAGAACAACGGTTTCACCGGCTTTCAGCGTCAAATTGACGCGGCGCGTTCCGGACAACTCGCGTTCCTCCGGATAAATCTGCCGGAAACGGTCGCCGTCGACCAGGCCAAGTTCCGACAACGCCGGGCGCAGCGTCGTTTTCACCGCCGAACGGCCGGGATTGTGGACGGTAAAATAGATTTTTCCGGCGCCGGAAACGCCATAGCGTTCCACCCGGACCCCCTGGTCGGCCTCCAGGCGGGTCACCGGCTGCCAGGACGCTTCGTAGAGTGCATCCAGCACCGGAATCATCGGCCGCAGAATGTCGACCGTCACGTTGCGGCCCGGATAAATTCCCCAGAACAGATGATATTCGATCCCCGGCTTCGGTTGCGGATCATAGGGCAGATAGGTAATCGGCCGTTTCGGACCGGCGATCGTCCGCAGAAATTCCGGGTCGGAAACCATCGTGCCTTCAATGCCGAAAATATCCAGATAGGGCGAAGCGAAGGTCATCGGACCGAAGGCATTGGCCATCACCACCATATTCCGCGGCCGGCAGCGTTCGGTCAACGCTTTCAGCCACTCCAGCGAACCGAAACCGCGCTGCACCATCGGCTGCTTGGTCTCCGGGTCGAACGCCAGCGGCAAAGCGGCATAACGGAAGTTCTCCCGGCGGTAATCCGGCGGCACATCCATGAAGCAGTCCAAGCCGAAGCCCCGCGGCGCGCGGCGCTGTTCGGCGGCAAACTCCGCCATCATCGGTTCCAGCATCGTTTCGAATGCCGCCATCCCGCGGCCGTCCGGAATGGCCGGATTCAAATTGCACGGCACCATGGCGCCGAAACCGCTGTCGCCGATCCAGGCGACCCGGTTGCCGAGTCCCAGCACCAGCTCGCCATTTTTGTCCTGCATGCCGCTGGCCAGCGTCGCCTTCATCAACGAGTGCAGAAATGCCCGCCGGTCGGCCGATTTGGCATGCGGATTGCAGTTGTAGGCAGTGGAATAGTGCAACGGCAGAAATTTCCGCCATTCCGTCTCGTCGTTTTCGCTGAGCCGCTTCAAGCGGGCCATCGTCTCTTCGGTGGTCGGCGATTGATAATCCCCCATGCTGAACTGGAAGAATTCCGGTTCGATATAAATCAGATTCAGAATATCGTGGTCGGCGTTCCAGTTCCATTCTTCCGCCGACAACTCATCCGCCCCCCAGACAAACCGATAACCGCCAGCGACGATCTCCTCCGGCGTCTGGCCGGACTGGCGGCGATGCCACGGCACTTCCCAGCCGCCGCCGCACTGCACCCGGTCGACGAAATATTCCGGATACAATTGATAATACCGTTCTGCCGCCGAACGCATCCCCCAAGCGGCGTCAGTCGGGTAGACGACCGCCTCGAAATTACCGACCTTCAACGACTCGCCATGCACCGTTTCAATATCGGTCAGCGCCAGGTCGAAAGCGACGTACAACACCTTCAAAGCCGGATTGAATCCCAGCCGATAGGTACAGGGTTTGCCCAGATCGACACCGATCCCCAGCGCCAGGTCGGCCCCGGAGTCCGCCAGCGCGGTAAACGGATAGCCGGTCAGTTTCACTTCATAGTGCGGCAGCGACCGGAATTCCCGGAACGGTTCGGCGCTGCGGCTCAAGCTCTGAAAAAATTCATAAGACCCGCTGTCGACCGGCAAAGTCACATAAACCGTCACCGCCCGGTCCGCCGCCTCCAGCGTTTCCACCGCGCCGCGAATGATCAGCGATTCTCCCCTGGTCAGGTATTCCGCCTCCAGCGACAGTTTCAATTCCGGCAAAACCGCAGCCTGCCGGATAACGCCATCCTGAGCGGTAATTTCGCCGCCGGCCATCACCGGCACGCCGTTCTGCGCCGCATCCCGCAGCAAAATGCCGGAAACGCCATTCTCCCGCCGGCCGAGCGTGCCGGCCGGTTCGGTCAACCGGACGATGCCGCCACGGTCGCCCAGCGCCAGCCGGAGCCCCTCTCCGGCGGTAGCGAGTTCTCCGACCGCCCTGCCGGCTTCGCCTTTCAAAATCGCCGGATCGAAGCTGACGCCGTCAAACACCACTTTGGACAAATCCTCCCCGACCAGCCGGAGATTGCGGAATTCGAACTGGTATTCGTGCGGATAGGAATAGGGCATCTCATACAAATAAATATCCAGCCCGCGCACTTTGCCGCGCTCCGCCGTGGAAAGATCCAGTTCCAGGGGTTGCCAGTCGCCGGCGGCAATTTTCGGCTTTCCGAACGACTGCTGTACCGCCGGGTTGCCGGCCAGATTCTCATGCCGCAAGTTTTCATCGTACAAGCAGAAATTGATCTCCTTGCCGTTGGCGGCAATATCCGGATTGCCGCTGGTCAGCTTCACCTCTCCCACCAGCTTGTGATAGCGCCGCCAGTCTTCCGGCTGCTTCAGCGCCAGATTCAGATGCGGGAAACTTTCACTGCCGCCATCCGGCTGCGCTTTCACCACCAATGTCCGGTCCGGCGCTGCAGTCACCTCAATCGGCATATTGTCGCCGGCCACGCCGGTCCAATGCTGCAACGCCCCCTGCAATGACCGCTCGTTGCCGGCGGCAAACCCGGCAGTCACCAGGACGGTTAAAATCAAGAAAGCAACCAGGAGTTTTCTCATCATCGATCCTTTCACCATAAAATAAAATTATATTTATATGCAACTATTCTGCACAACACAAAGCAACTCAATCAGTGCGAATAAATTCCAACTCTGTTCGCCGGCTACTCCCGGCGATTGTTCTTCTGGCGCTCCCTAATTCAGAGCGAATTGCGGACCACCAGATAGGATTTCACCACTTCACTGCCGACTACCGTTTCTCCGGCCAGCGAGGACAAAAGGCGGCCGGCCAGCTTCACGGCCAGCTCGATATTGCCGTGGCTGATGCTGGTCAATTCCGGCTCGCACGCCCAGCATAAATCCGGATTGTCGCCATAGCCGACCACCGACAACTCCTCCGGCACGCTGACCCCGCGGCGCCGCACGACATGAATGACCGCCACCGCCCATTCGTCGTTGGAGGTGATGATCGCATCGGCATTCCGGCCGATCAGCAACTGCCGGTCGATTTGTTCGGCAATATGCTCCGGGCGGGAACCATCCAGCCCGATCATGCCAGCCGATTCGGCCACCCAGCACAATTGCGGGTCGTAAGGCAGTCCGCAGGATTCCAAACCGCGCCGGTACCCCTGCAAACGGCCGATCATCGACGGCCGGTAGTCATCGTTCAACGCCAGCGCGATCCGGCGCCGGCCGCGGGCCACCAATTCACGGACTGCCTCGGTCACCCCGGCAGCGTAATCCACCTCCACGGCGGTGAAATCCTCCACATCGGCCGGACATTGCAGAAAAATGACATTGTTATATTCACTGAGCACCTGACAGACGGAAGGCTGGCCTTTCGGCGGGACGTACTCTTCGAACAAATCCAGCGCAATTGTTCCGGCAAATCCGAAGGTCATGATGGTCCGGAGCGTCTCCACGATATTTTTCACTTCGGAATCTAACCGGGAAATCATAATATGGTAACCGGCCCGGGACAGTTCCGTCTCGATCAACGGAATCATATTGACCAGTTGATGGGAAAAGACCACCGGTGAAACGACGTTGATCAACCTGCTCTGGCCGGAACGCAGCTGTCGGGCGACCGGATTCACCCGGTAATTGTGCTGCCGGGCAATCTCAAGCACCCGGTTTCTGGTCTGCTGCGGAATGCGCGCTTTCAACGGCGAATTATTCAATACCAGCGAAATGACACTCTGCGAGACATTCGCCAGCTTGGCCAATTCTTTCTGGGTAATTTGTTTACTTCCTATCACTTCCTGCCATCGCTCCTGCTAATACGTATTTACAATATTAAGTTATACTATATTCCGGGCAAAAAGTCAATAGCTGTCCTGAAAAATTCCCGATTTTTTATCAAAAAATGTTCTTTTATCCGCTCAAGCCGATTCCGAATGCCGGCGGCGGCAGGCGATCAAATCGGCGATGGAAGTCATCTTCAGGCCGAGCCGTTGCTTCAGCAGTTCCAAATCCGGCAACCTGGCCATCGAGCCGTCCGGATTGAGAATTTCACAGAGCACCCCCACCGGCGGCAAACCGGCCAGCGTCGCCAGTTCGACGACCCCCTCGGTATGACCGTCGCGCTCCAACACGCCGCCGGGCCTGGCAATCAACGGAAAAACATGACCCGGCGAGTAAAAATCTTCCAGCGTACTGGCCGGATCACTCAATGCTTTGATCGTTCTTGCCCGGTCGAAAGCGGAGATGCCGGTGGTATTGCCGGCGATCACATCGACACTCTGGGTAAACGCCGTATTGAAAAGATCGTGCTTCGATACCGGCTCAACCAAATTCAACCTGGCCGCCCAGGCAGCCGCCATCGGCACACAGAGCAGGCCGCGGCCGTGGGTAATCAGGCAATTGACCGCTTCCGGCGTCGCATGACAACCGGCAACGATCAAATCCCCTTCGTTTTCGCGCCCGGCATCATCGGTCAAAATCACCACTTCGCCACCGCCGAACGCCGCAATCACCGCTTCCAATGGATCAAAACACATTTCCGCACCTCGAACTTTACCTCAACCCAAACCTTGAAAACCAACGTATTCAGGGCCAAGTCGGCAAATTCATAAAAACGGTGCGGCGACCCCGGAAGCCTTCCGCGTGCTTCCATCGTCGCCATTCCGATGATCTTCTTCCATCCAGACTTTACTGTCGGTACCGGACTTTCACCGGTTCGGCCCGGAAAAACTCCGGGTTCGCGGACTGTCACCGCCGGTCGGGAATTGCACCCGGCCCTGAAGACACCATGTTTCCAGTATAGCACGCCGACGCCGGACTGTCAACCGCACCGGATACTTTTCCGGCAATTATTCGGCGGTTCCCGGCTTCGGCAGCGTCCAGGCAAACAGCGAATTGGCCACCGCCATCACTGCGGCGAAGCTGAACAGCACGCCGACGCCGTAACGCTGCCAGATCCAGCCGCCCAGCGGAGCGGACAGTATCGAAATCAAATGGTTGATCGAAATCCCGGTCGACAATGTCGACGTGAGTTCATCCTGGCTGCCGGCAATTTCCCGCACGTACAGATTGGTCGCCAGCGACGTCGTACTGATCACCGCATCGAAGATGAAGTTGACGCACACCACCCAGAAGGCCACTTCGGCACGGAAGAGCTCGCCGGCATAGCCGTAAGCCAAACAGACGAAAAACAAAATGACCGTATCGTAAATCATCACATTGCGGTAGCCGATCCGGTCGGTCAGCCGGCCGATCAACGGACTGCCGAAGATATTGATCGCCGCACAGATGCCCAGCAGCAGCGCCATATCGGCGGTCGTCAAGTGATAATTGATGATCAGCACATACGGAGCGAAAGTCAGGAAAATCTGTTTGCGGGCGCCGTAGAACAGTTCCAGCATGTAAAATTTTTTGAATTTCCAATTGAAATAGAGCCGGGGCCGGTGCGACGGATAATTGGGGGCGTTTCTGGTGAAGGTACAGATCAAACTGATCAGCATCAAAACAAAAATCATTCCCCAGACGATGTTGTACAGCTCCGCCCGTTCCCAATGCAGCCAATGCACGCCAATCCAGAAGATCAACGCCACCAGGATGCTGCCGGCGACGGTGCCGCCGTTCATCGCCCCGGTGACGAATCCGAGCGACTGGCCGGCTTTGCCGGGCGCCGCCACCTGCATGGCAATCGAACTGCGTACCGGCATGACCAGATGTTCGCCGGTGCTCCAGATCATGATCAGCAGGGTCACGACCACTTTGTCGACCGGAATCAGCAGCGCGCTGATGCCGACCATCGAAATCAGCGTGCCGATCCGCATGATTCGCCAGTCGCTGATCCGGTGCATGAACGCCAGCAATATCACCAGCAGCAGACCGGGAATTTCCCGAAAAAATTCGATCAGGCCGCGCTGAAATTCATCGACCGAATGGATTTCCACCAGATAATTGTTCAAGGTCGCGGCAAAGCAGCCGATGCCGATTCCCCAGATCAGGATACTGACAAAAAAAGCCAAAGCGCCGGAGCGCGGCAGAAAAATAGCTTGAAAACGAGTCTGCAATCCCATCGCCATCCCTTTCCATTCTTCCCGACAGTCAATCCGCTTAATATACCGGCCCGGCAATCGAAAAGCAAATCAGGCCGGCCAGGTTCCGGCAGCTTGCCGTTTCGGCGTCTGCCATCGAATTGCCACCGAATTTCAATATTGTGATTTCCGATCCTGAAAATCTTACACAATATTAAAAATTCTTCATTTGTCAACCCCGGAATCCATATTATATTTATTGAAGAATGCCGCAAGAAAAGTTTCAAAGAGGAGACAGATGATGAAAACCCTGGTAATCCAGCGTCACGCCCGCGCCGAAAAAAGCGCCCGTTCGGACTTCGACCGCAAACTGACCGACGGCGGCAAAGACGAAGCCGCCATCGTCGCCAATTTGCTGCACGCCAGATCGCTGCACCCGGACCTGATCCTCGCCAGCCCGGCCAAGCGGGCGAAAAAGACGGCAAAAATCGTCGCCAAGACTTTTCAATTTAACAAGGAATTGATCGTCCGGGAAGCCGCGATCTACAACGGCAGCGGCAACGACCTGCTGATGCTGCTCCAAACACTGCCGGCCAGCGCCGAAACCGTGTTTCTCGTCGGCCACAATCCGGCGCTGCTTGATCTGATCAATTTTCTGAGCTGCCAGCCGGTCGAATGCCTGCGGCCGGCCGAAGCGGTCATCCTGCAGTTCGAGTTGATCAACTGGAAAGACATCGCCGCTTCCGCCTGCCGGGAAACATTGAAGATCGCCTTGCCGGACCAGCGTTGAAAGCGTCGAAACCGCCGGCAACGAAACTCACCGGACCGGCTGGACGAGCCCCCATTTGGTGAAGAGCAGCCGGCAGCCGATCGCGGCGGCCGGCAAATTCAGCAATTTGGCCAGCACCCTGCAATAAATGCTCATTTGACCGTGATAATGGGCGGCCAGTTCCGGCAACTCCTCCAACTGGAAGTCGTTGCTTTTGTAATCGACGATGACCGCCCGGCAAAGAGCGCCGTGTTCGTCGTACTGAAAACCGACCCGGTCAAAGCAGCCGCTGACCCAGCGGCCTTCAACGACCGTCTCGAACGTCCGTTCCCGCCAGGGCTCGCCCCATTGCCGGCTCAGCAGTTCAACCACCTCCGGATTGCGGCGGCAGGAATCGAAATGCGCCAGCACTTCCGGCGGCGTATCGGCCGGCACGACAAAATCCTCCAGATATTCGATCTTTTCAAAGAAGCGATGGATCCGGTTGCCGAAATCGGTCCCCTTCCCCGGTTCCGGCAAGGCGAAATAGAGCCGTTCCGTGCCGGAATCCTCCAACCGCGACGGCGTCGTCCGACGCAGCCGCGGCAGCCGCTTCTCCCCGGCGACCATCAACGGCGGCGGCAACTGCCGCAGTTCCGTCCCGGCAGCCGGCCGGGACCACGGACGGCCGGAAACATAAAGCAGCGTCCTGACCCCGCCCAGCGGTTGAAAGGACAGAGGAATTTCCACCGGATACTGCGGGAAGAACAAACTCTCGAAAACATAATCCGACGGATAATAGGAGCCTTTTTTCAATTCGGCGCTCCACTTCCGGACAAATTTTTTCGCTTTGCCGTTTTTCGTCTCTTTTTCCGGCGTCAGCCCGGGGTGGAAATTGGCGGCTTTTTCGCCGGAACGCGGCGGCAGCAACACGTACATGCCGTACTTCGCCCTGGTCATCGCCACATACATGACGCACAAATCCTCGAACGATTCATCGGCGTGACGCCGCTCCAGCGCCCGGCGGATTTCCGGCACCGTCCCCCCCTCTTCCCTCGGCTGATAGAGCAGCCAGCGGCCGTCCGCCGCGGCCGCGAAACCGTCCAGCGGCACCGACCGCAAATTGTCATGCCGGCCGTTGACCATCGGGTAAAACACCACATCGAAACCGAGTCCCTTGCTGTTGTGGATGGTCATGATCCGAATCTTGTTGCCGAGGGCGGTGTCGCTTATTTTGTAGCGTGAAACGAAATCGCGGAAATCCAGACTGTCCGGCGGCTGGCCGCTGCCGTCGAAGGCGGCGGCGGCAGTCAGCAGCGTTTCGACATTGCCGTTGCTCCGGTAATCGTAACGCTCGATTTCCGGTTCGTTCCAGACCAGGCTTTTCAACTCCAATTGCTGCAGCCACTCCCGCAGGACCGGCTGGAAGCCATTGTGGTGCAGCCGGGCCGCCAGCCGCTGCAGCGCTTCCGGGCCCGACGGCAGCAGATGCCGGACCGGCTGGCTCATCGCCACCACCTCCCGGCTCAAACGGTCGCCGGGATGCTGCAGATAGACCAGCAAAGCCAGCAGGGCCGTTACCAGCCGGTCGCTGCCGATGCTCTCATCGCCTTCCCAGATCACCTGTTCCTTCATGGCCGGCTCCCGCTCGACAAGCGCCTCTTTCAGCTCGATGCCGTCGGCCTTGCTGCGAACCAGGATGCCGCAGGAAAATTCGCCGGCCGACCAGCCGATCTCCCGCAATTTGGCCAGGATGACCGCCGCGTAATTCCCGACCGGTGAAGCGTTGGCGGCGCCTTCACAAACCAGAATGGCCTGAAACTCCCCCGCCCGGTCCGGATTGGCCGCCTCATGCATTTTCCAGCCGCGTCGCCAGCGCTCCGCCGTCTCCGGCGGCAACGCCGATCGGCCGATGCTCTCCGGGCCGAACAACAGATTCAACGCCCGGCAAATTTCCGGACCGTAACGGAAGGAGCGACGCAACTCATCCTGTTCCAACTGCAATGCGGCGATCACCTCATTCATCAACCTGCTGTCTCCGGAGCGCCAACCGTAGATGGCCTGCTTGACATCGCCAACCAGAAACAGGCTGTGTTCCCCGTCGTGAACATCGTCGATGATCGACTGCAACACCTGCCACTGTTCCCGGCTGGTATCCTGAAATTCATCGACCAGATAGTGTTTCAAACGGGCGTTCAGACGGTAATCGATATCATAACGCCATTCGTTGCCGTCGTCGGTCAGCAGCCGCGGCAGGTCCTCGAAAGCCATCCGGCCTTTTTCCAGCACCTCCCGGCGATAAAGCCGGGTATAGCGCTGCAGCAACTTCTGCATGCCCTCCGTCCGCCGGCCGGCCTGATAGAGCAGAATGTCACGGCCATGTCCGAACAACGCTTCAATCGCCTGGCGCAATTCCGGCGGATAGAGATATTTCTGGGCGAAGCCTTCCGGCTTGGCCCCGCCGGTTAAAAAATCGTCCCAGACCCGGAAAAAAGCGCGCATGACAGTTTTGGTTTCCCGGGAAAATTTGGTTTCCCGGCCGGCCCGGCGGCAGGCCAGCAAAGCCGCTTCCAGCGGGCCGCCAAAATAACGCGGCGGCCAGTCGGCAAAATCCCGGCAAGTCCGCCAGGCCTGCTCCAACGCTTCAGCCGAAGTCGGCTCGAAACGGCTCCAATGACGCCAGACCGAATCCTCGTCGCGCCGGCCGAAGAATTTCATCGTGCGACCGACCAGTTCATTGCAGCTGGCGAAAATCACCTTGTCCTCGTTGCCGAACGAAGCCTCTTTGCACAATTCGATGAAGTCGTCATCGCTGTCCAGGTCCACTTCGTCGTTGAACAGCCGCCGCAACAACTGCTCCTGAATGCTCCGGCTTTCGGCTTCACTGAGCATCGAGACTTCGCCGGGCAAGCCCAATTCCATCGGAAACACCTGAACGATACCGGCCATAAAGCTGTCCAGGGTGCTGATTTTCAATTCATTCAGGGCGCCGACCACCTTCTGCAGCAGCAAGCGGGCCATTTCCGCAGTCAGCTCATCCCGGGAAGCGCCGCCATCCATCGCCGCCAGTTGCCGCTTCAACTGCAACAACCGCTTTTCGTCCAACGCCGCGCCGTACAGCAGTTCCAGCAGACGTTCGAGAATTTCCGCCGCCGCCGCCCGGGTGAAGGTCATCGTCACGATCGACGGCAACTGTTCCGGATCGGCCAGCAGCATGCCGACCAACCGGACACCGAGCATCTCCGTCTTGCCGCAACCGGCCGAAGCGTCGATCGCCAGCGAACGGAATTCTTTAAAGGGCTGGTTCATCGGCCGCCTCCTCCGGATGCCACGGAATTTGTTCCAAAGCGATGTAATCGGCTTCCGACGTGCTGCCGATCAATTCGCAACGCCGGTCAAAACGGCCGTTGAGCTGCCGCGGCGGCCAGAATACCGCTTCGACGAAAATCCGCCGCAACACCCAATCGGCGCACCGTACCGCATTCTGCAACACCTCCGGTCGTTCCAGCTCATCGAAAACCGCCAGCCGGGTATCGGTAAAAGCCAGCGGCAAATTGAAATAAGCGGCCGAAAAGACCGCATCCGGCGCCATGGCAAACTCATCGGCCAGAATGTATTTGGCGATCAGCAGATAGAGCGGCAGTTGCAGATCGGCCCAATAACCGGCCGCGCTCCGGCTGCCGCTGCTTTTCTCGAAAGCGTAACGCGCTTCCTTCTCCTCGTCTCCCCAGGCGGCCGCCGCTGAAATCACATGCTTCTCAGCCGGACTGCTGCCGGCGCTGCCGGTCTTGTAATCGATGAGCCGCCATTCCTCGATTCCCTGCTCCGACCGCCGCCAGTCCAACCGGTCCAGCCGGCCATCCAGCGTGATCGCCGACCGCCATGCCGATTTCCCGGCCGCCGGAAAGACCCGGCTGTACAGTTGATCCCAACGGAAACTGAACGGCAGCTCCACCGCCCGAATCCGCCAGCCGGCGTCATATTCCTGCGCTTGAACGGCGGCAAAATAGTGCAGATTCTGTGCCATGATGCCGCATTGCAGGCGAACGATGCCCCGCCGGCCGCCGTTGAGCCGGTGCCGGACCACCTTCTCCAGCTCCCGCTGGCAAAAGGCATCCACCACCGCCGGATCGCCGCTCGGTTCCAGACCGTCGCCCAGCCGCCGCAGCACTTCATGCAGCAGGTTGCCGAACTGCATGTGGTCCAGTTCGATGCTGCGGTCGTTCAACTCACGGATGCGCAACACATTGTTCAAATAAAACTGGAACGGACAATTCAAATACGACTGAAACGCCGTGACGCTCAAATGCCGGTTCAACAAGCCGACCCGCCGCGGCATATAGGGCGGAAAACCGCCGGCGCCGGCCAACCGCACCGGCTGGACCGGTGATTCGTCCAGCGCACCGGAAAACAACAGCCGGATCCGGTCCGGCAGCAAAGCGGGACCGCACTGCATCAGCAGCCGGCCGGGCCGCAGGACATCGCCGTTCAACGACGCCTTGCCATACAGGATCGTCAGCCGGCGGCTTTCCAGCAGCGCTTTCAGCCGGAACACGTCGGCCGCATAACGCATTTTATCCGTCGTCATCCCCAGCAGTTCCCGGGTCCGTTCCGGCAGCAAAGCGTCCGACGCCCGGCGGTAATGAAAGTTTTCCTCATTGAAGCCGGCAACCACCAGTTCCCGGTCCGGCCGCCACGGCAGCTCCAGAAAGCCCACCAGATCAATCGCCGCTTCGACATCCGCCCGAATGGAAATTTCAGTGTGATTGCATTCGTCAGTCAACAGTGTTTTCGCCATTTGCGGCCGCTCCCTGGCGGCATTGGCCGCTTCCACCACCAAACGCTGCAACTGCGCCAATTCGACGGCGCTCAATTCCAGATCCAGTTCCGCATAAGAGTTGTTGCGGCCGATTTCAGCCAGAATTTCAAAGGCGTTGCGCAACAAGTCCGGCGTTTGACGCAACCGCCGCCGCCAGACGGCCAACCGCTCCAGCCAATCGGCCAGCTCCGCCAGGGCCGGCGGCGGCGCCGTCCGGGCGGTTTCATACTGCACAATGTCCCGCAATTCCGCCCAGTCGGCCAGGAGGTGTTCGCTCTCCAATTGATCCAGCCTGATCAACACGCCCGGCCAATCATCGACCAACCCGACGGTCAGCGCGAAATCCTGCACCAGCGCGTTGCGCGCCAGCCGGGCGATCAACTCGAAACGCACCGGGTCCTCCGCCAATGCCAGCAAATCCAGCAGCAGCCGGGTCCACGGCAATGCCGACAACTTGCGGCTTTGCGGCGCATAAACCGGCAGCTCCGGCTGCTGGTACTGCAATTTTTCCACCAGTGACTCGGCCACTTCCTCATCCAGCACGCCAATGGCCGACGGCCGGTATTCCGGATTGGCCAGCAGATCGGCCAGCTTGGCCGCCTGTTCTTCCGGCCGGCCGAAACGGCGCACCCGCGTCCGGCAATCCAATTCGAGCGGCTGCGCCAGCCACTCCTGCCGCGGCCGCCCCCAGTCGTCGAAACGACTCAGCTCCGCCGCCGGCGCCCCGATCCAAACCTCCACCGGCACCGGCAAATGCGCCGCCGCCTGCAAAACGCCGGCCGGCAAATCCGGACAACCGATGAAAATCACTTTTCGAACGCCTTCCGGCACTACCGGCCGCCGGATCGCTTCCAGGCGGGCCGCCGCCGGCTCCGCCACCCGCTCGAAACCGGCGAGCAATTGCCGCTCCAGCTCCCACAGCTCCTGAAACCGGGCCAGGCAATCCAAACTGCCTTCGGAAGGACGCTCCCGGCAATAGCGGTCAAAACGGCGACAGACCTCTTCCAGATTCAGCGCTTCGCCGGCCAACTCCAGCCGGCACTGTTGAAATTGCCGGGCGATGCCGAGCAGCCAGCCATCTTCCCGGCCATAGCGGCGCAGTAAATCGTTCTTGAAAAGATTCGGGCAGGCCCCCGACGGCAGGGAGCGCAAAAGCTCCACCCAGCGGATCAGCACCGTAGCCGAGTCGGCCACTGCTCCTTCCGGCTGCAACAGCATTTCCGGCAGCGTCACACGCAGGGAAGTCACCCCGCCGAGATCGGCAAAACGGAGCGCCAGCGCCTCCCGCAGCAACCGGCCGGCTTCCGCCGTCGGCATCACCACCCAGCAATCCCCCAGGTCGGCCGGAAACCGGCAACGGTTCAGCTCCGCCAGCCGGTCGACCGCGGATTCCAGCCACGGCCGGTCCCACCCCAGGGCGATACGCGTTGCCTGTCCGGCAATCAAGCTCCGGTTCTCCGCGCCGGACACAGATCATTCAGAAAACAGTCGGCGCACTTCGGTTTGCGCGCATCGCAGATCTGCCGTCCCAGGGTAATCAATTGATGGGAAAAATCTTTCCAGTATTCCGGCGGCACCACCGCATTGACCTCCGCCTCGATCTTTTCCGGCACGTCGCAGGCAACCACGCCCAACCGGTTCAACACCCGTTTCACATGGGTATCCACCGGAAAACCGGGCAGCCCGAAAGCGTTGCCCAGGATAACATTGGCGCTTTTGCGCCCGACACCCGGCAAAGCTGTCAATTCCGCCATCGTCCGCGGCACTTCGCCATGGAACTCCCGCACCAATTTTACGCTGGCGGCATGCAGGTTGGCCGCTTTGGCCCGGTACAGGCCGACCGAATGGATCAGCCGCTCCAGTTCTTCGACCGGCAGTTCGGCAAACCGTTCGGCATCCGGCGCCACCCGGAACAACTCTTTGGTGACCAGATTCACCCGGTCATCCTTGCATTGCGCCGACAACACCACCGCGACCAGCAGTTGAAACGGCGAACGGTGCTCCAGCGGGCACTCCCGCACTCCGTATTGCGCTTCCAGCCGCTCCCGAACCTGCAACAACCGTTTTCGCTGCGCGCCAGTCATGCTTCGCCGTCCTGTCCGGCCAGACGGACAAAATTCTTCAGCAGCGTCAAACCGGCCGTCTGACTTTTTTCGGGATGAAACTGCGTCGCGCCGACTCTGCCCCGGCCGATGACCGCCGGGAAATCCAGAATATATTCACAACTGCCCAGCGTCCACTCCGGATCGGCCGGCGCCACATAATACGAGTGGACGAAATAGAAATAACTCAAATCGGACAAACCGGCCAGCAACGGATGATGCCGCCGGATCCGCAATTGATTCCAGCCCATGTGCGGCACCTTCTCGCCGCCTTCCGGGAAACGTACCACTTTGCCCGGCACTACTCCCAGCCCGACTACGCCGGGCGCTTCTTCGCTGCTTTCCAGCAGCAACTGCATCCCGAGGCAAATTCCCAGCAGCGGCTTCCGGCGGCGCGCCCATTCCCGCAACGGCCCGGCAAAACCGCTCCGGTTCAACTGCTCCATGCCGTCGCCGAAATTGCCGACTCCCGGCAGGATCAACGCGTCGAACCGTTCCAGTTCCGCCGCCCGGTCGAAAATCCGGACCGCGCCGGCCCCGGCGACCTGCTCCACCGCCTTGAACACACTGAGCAAATTGCCGATGCTGTAGTCGATCAATCCAATTATCATATCGAGCTCCTCAAAAGTTGCCCCCCACCAGCTCCGCCGTTTTCACACGAACCCCCCCGCCCGCCGGATCGCCGTCGGCGGTTTTTCAATTCACTTTCAGCTTAAAAACCGCCCCGCCGATGCTCTGCCGCAACGGCTCCAGCAATTCCAGGCAAGTTCCCTTCGACTCCGGCCAGCTTCCCTGCAACTGCTCGATGGCGAACCGCGACAGATCCGGCACCGTCAAATAAACCGGCAGCGAACCGGCATGTTCCTTCACCTCGGCCCCGTACAGCGTATTGGCCGCCCGGCAGCAGTCGCGCAGGACCTCCGCCGCTTCATACAAATGCGGAATCAACAGCATTTCCGCCACCGGCACCGCCAAGTTGCAATGGCGCACATAATCGGTCATCATGAAAAACAGCCGGATGCTCGGAAACAATTTGCCGACGCCGAGCAGCCGGACGATTCCCTCGTCGATCAGCCGCCTGCCCTGCGGTCCCAAAGCGCCGTACACCATTTCCGGCGTCAGCAACAACGACGAACTGCCGCTCATCCGGCGGCCGCCGCTGCGCGTCACATTGACATGCAGTTCCAACGGCACCGTAGTCATCAGCGATTTGTAATACTTGGCCAGTTCGAGATAAAGCGCCGGCGGCGCGGTGGAAATTTTCAACGTTTTGGCCGCGTTGAGCACCTGGCCGGTCAAATAATTCAGATGCATTTCATCGACATCCAGATGCCGCCGGATCAGCTCGGCAATCGTCTGCCCTTCGCTGCTCAACGTCACGCCGATACAACTGTTCAGGCTGCGGAAGATGGCCGCCACCTCGGGGAAACCGACATCCTCAAGAATTTTCACCACCGCCGCATTGATCTCGGTTTCGGCAAAGACCTTCTCCGGCCGCGAACTGGCGGACAACGCATGCTCCACCGCCAGAGCGATATCTTCAGCCAGATAGCTCTCCCGCAAGCCGGCGGTCAGAAAACAATGGATGATCTGCGCCTGCAGCTTATCCACTTCGAACACCGTGCCGATGCCGTTGACACCGAGCAGCATGATGGAATTGTCGGCCGGTTTGATCACTTTTCAGCTTTTCGGTTGATCGGACAGGGAGCGAATCTCATCGATGAACTCCTCGACGTCCTTGAATTTACGATAGACGGAAGCGAACCGCACATAGGCAACCTGGTCCAGCGCCTTCAACGCCGCCATTACCCGGCGTCCGACTTCCGCGCTGGTCACTTCCTTGTCGAAATCCCGCTGCAGCCCGGTCGAAATCTCATCGACCAGCCGGTCGATGTCCTCAATGCGCACCGCCCGTTTGTAGCAGGCATTCTCGATGCCGCGCCGCAATTTGTCGCGGTCGAAATCCTCCAGAATATTATTCTTCTTGACCACCTTCAATTCGGCCTGGATAATTCCTTCGTAAGTAGTGAAACGATGGCCGCACTTCAGACACTCCCGGCGGCGGCGCACCCCGGCGCCTTCCTTGACCGCCCGGGAATCCACCACTTTATCATCCTGACATCCGCATTCCGGACACCGCATAAAACCCCCGTTTTTACCATTCCCAGATATTTTCAAGACTGTAAAAGTCACTGAAATTGACACCGCCGAACGACTGCCGCATTTTCGCCTCATCGGTGACGCCGGCCAGCACATTGAGAAATTGCCCGAATGTCCGGCGGCGCACGCTGTCGCGGTCGCCCACCGGATGCCGGGCCACCTGCAACCCGATCAATACCGCTTCCGGCTTGTCCGCCGCGGCCAAAACCGCCGCCGTCTGCGCTTCAACCTGAGTGCTGGTGTTGGCAAAAGCCAGAACGATGACCTGGTCGGCGAATTTCCAGAAATCGTTAATCGAACCGCAGCTCAAATTGCCGGATGCGGCCTGCAGGTGATAATCGTACGGCACTACCACGGTCATCGGCAAAGCGCCGCCGCTCAAATCGTGGAGACGTTCGGCAAATTGGAAAGAGGCCTTCATCAGTTCGTCGTTATCCCGGCCGATGCCGTAACCATTCGGATACCAGTTGAACAAAGCCCCCGGCCGGCCGGATTCGTGGGCGCTCAACTCCAGCGTCAGTCCGTCAAGCGGCAGGCGCTCCCCGCTCCGGCCATCCGGCAGCCAGGCCAGCAGCCGGTCCAACTGCCGGGCGGTCTGCTGTTCCGGCGAGTCGAACCATTCCCGCCAGGCCCAATTGCCGCTGCGGCGGTAATCAAAAGCGCTTTCCCGCAGCAGCAGATTGATTTTCAGGTCATGCCGGTGGGCCGCCGCCGCCATCGCCGCCAGTTCGGCAAAATAAGAATCACTGCCGAGCCGCGCCATATCCAACCGCAGATGCAGCCGCGTCAATCCCAGCCGGGACGCCCTGACCATCAATTCGTCCGGCATCCCGCCATAAAACTCAAATGTCTCCCGGTCGATAAAACAACCGCGCTCCAAACAGACTTCCAGTATGTCTTTCAACTGCCTGGCCCGATCGAAATCCACCTGTTCCAGCGGACGCAACAGGCCCTGACGGTCGGCCACCGCCGCACTCCGGCAACCGCCGATGCCCAGAGCCACCGCGCCGACCATACCCAGATGCCGAACCCACTTCAACTTCATACCGGTTCGTCTCCCTTCGACTTTCCATGAATTTATCGTATTTAAAATTACCTTAAAAATGCTCAATTTCAACCCCCTCAACCGAAACGGACCGGTTTTTTCCACAATTCGGCGCTTGATTATCCACGCCTTCCGGTCTATTTTTAAGGAACTTTTTTTTTACGGATGATAAAATTTATGAACGACAACCTCGATCAGGCGCTCGGTCAGTTGCGCAACGAAATCGACCGGGTTGACCGCCGGATTCTCGAATTGCTGAACGAACGCTACACTTTCGTCAAAGCGGTCGGCCGGCTTAAACAGGAACACAATCTGCCGATTTATGTGCCGGAACGGGAAAAAGCCCTGTTGGCCAAACTCGACGAATGCAATGCGGGGCCGCTGCCGGCGGCGACGCTGCACGCCATTTATCGCGAAATCATTTCCGGCGCCCGGGCGCTGGAACAGCCGTTGCGGGTCGCCTTTCTCGGCCCGGAAGGCACATTTTCCCATCAGGCGGCCATCAATCAGTTCGGCCACGGGGTCAAATATTGCGTCACCGGCAGCATCGCCGAAGTGTTCCATGCCATCGAATGCGAACGGGCCGACTACGGCTGCGTACCGGTGGAAAACTCCACCGAAGGCGCGGTCAACTATACCCTCGATACGCTGATGCGCACCAACCTGAACATCTGCGGCGAAAGCAATCTGCCGATCCATCACTGCCTCCTGAGCAATTCGGCCCCCTCGGAAATCAAGACCATCTACAGCCATCCGCAGGTGCTGGGGCAATGCCGTCAGTATCTGCTGCAGCATTTTCCACAGGCCGAACAGATGGCGTTGAGCAGTACGACCGCTTCCGCCCGACTGGTCGCCGAAACGCCGGGAACCGCAGCGCTGGCCAGCGCGATGGCGGCGGCGCTTTTCAATGTCGGCATTCTGGATGAGAACATCGAGGACATCAGCAACAACACGACCCGTTTCCTCATGCTCGGCCGCCAGCAGCCGGCTCCGACCGGCAACGACAAAACCTCGCTCTGTTTCATCGTCAAAGACCGGCCGGGCGCGTTATACGACTCGCTGGCGCCGTTCAAAACCGCCGGCCTGACCCTGACGATGATCGAAAGCCGGCCGGCCAAAAGCAACAACTGGGAGTACTGCTTCTTTATCGATCTGCTGGGTCACCGGGCAGAACGCACCATTCAGGCGGCCTGCCGGGAACTGGAGCAGCGCTGTTCCGTGTTCAAAATTCTCGGCAGTTATCCGCGTGCCGTCGATATGAACTCCAGCCAGGCCTGATTCCACCCGTTTCCGCCGCGTGAAAGCGGCCGGGATTCATCCGGCAAAGTTTTTTCCATGTTACAGTCTCCGACAGGCGGCATTTAGCCGTCAATTTTGACGACTTTTTTACATTTTTTTTTGGCAACCGCTCTTTTTAACGATATATTAACGAAAAAAATACAGGTAGTTCAGATGATTCCCGATCCATCCCTTTGGCAATGTCACTATGCGGTCATCGGCTGGCCGGTGGCGCACTCGTTGTCGCCGCAGCTCCAGAATGCCGCGTTCGAATATTACCGACTTGGCGCGCCGTACGGCAAATGCGCGGTCCCGCCGGAAGAATTGAATGACTTTGCCGCCAATGCCAGAACCCGCCTGGCCGGCTTCAACGTCACCGTGCCGCACAAACGGCAAATCATCGCCGCCCTGGATGAAATCACGCCGGAGGCGGAAACAGTGCAGAGCGTCAACACCGTCAGCGTGCGCTCCGGACGGTTGTACGGCGACAGCACCGACGGATACGGTTTGGCGATGGCGCTGCAGGACGCCTTTGCGTTGCCGGTGGCCGGCCATGCCTTCTGCTTTCTCGGCGCCGGCGGAGCGGCCCAGGCGGCGGCCGGTTACTTCGCCACGCACCGGGCAAAAGAGCTCTTCATCGTCAACCGTTCCATCGCCAGAGCGGCCGATCTGGCCGAACGCCTGAACGGCCTCTGTCCCTCCTGCCGCTGTCATGCCGTCGCCGCATCGGATCTGCCGGCGGTCCGCCGGGCCGTTGCGGCCGCCGAGGTGGTCATCCAGGCCACCAGCCTGGGGTTGCGGCCGGACGATCCGCCGCCGTTATCCGAAACGGTTCTGGCCGAAGCCAAACGCTGCTTCGATACGATTTATCATCCGACCGCCTTTCAGCGGGCGGCCGCCGGGCGGGGCATTCCGGTCGCCGACGGCCGCGGCATGCTGCTGCACCAGGGAGCCAGATCATTTGAACTGTGGACCGGGAAGCCGGCGCCGGTTGAGGCGATGCGCGCCGCACTGGAGGAAGCCATTCGGCGAAATCGGCAATAAATTCGGGTTTCAACGGCGCTCTTCTCCCTAATTTTCACCAAGAATCCGTCTTATTTTAGCGTCATACCGGAAAAAGGGATTGACAACTGACGGCGGCATGATACTAATATGATCAGGAACGGACAGCACGACAGGTAACAGATGGGCTATTACTGGAATCGACAGTATTTGAAATTGCACGACATCTTTCGACTGCTGCAAAGCGGCGTCCTGAACGGTCGTAGTTTGCTCCGGGCCGAAAATGCCCCGGAGGAGCGGCCGCTCGCCGACGGCGCGCTCGCCGAATTGCTGCCGGCAGTCAATCAATTGCAGTGGGTTTGGTTCCGCAGGCTCGGCACTTATTTCTGGAGCTGGGCATTCGGCCTGGCCTTCCTGATTCTCTGGCCGCTCAATTTCTATATCCTGTTCCATTTCGCCCGCGGCATCGCCGTCATGTTCCACCCGGGCAGCTGGTGGCTGCTGTTCGTTCTGGTCGAAGGCGGGGTTTTCATCGGCTGGTGGTACTTCAAGCTGGCTTTCTACCAGATTATCTGGCAAATGCTGCCGCCGGATGCCGGCGTTCTTCCGCCGTTCTGGCGCCTGGCGCTGTGGTGCATCCCCGGCTGGAACTTCTTCTGGAATTTCCGGGTAGTCATCAAGCCGGTGCGGATTCTGGCGCCGCCGCAGGATGCCAAAGCACGCCGTTGGGCGCTCGTCTTAAGTTGGAGCTACTGTTTCGGCGCGCTGCTGCAACTCGGGCAGTATGCGCTGATCATCCTGTCCTGCTTCAAGTGGCAGGACAGCCGATTGCTGATCCTGCTGAGCCTGCCGACGCTGCAGCAACTGCTGCTGCTGTGGCTGATGGGCCGGACCTCGCAATTCGCCCGCCGGACATTGCTGCAGCGCAATAACCGCCTGGCACCGGAAGGCCTGAAACCTCTGTCCGCCGGCGGACAGATATGCCGCCAATGGGAAGCGTGGCAGCGCCGGAACAAGCGCGGAAGAGGTTACGGCGCCCTGGCGCTGGCTCTGCTGCTGCCGCTGTTGCTGCTGGCCGGCAGTTGGGGCTATTCCCGGCATCATTTTTCGGAGGCGGTACGCCGTTGCCGGGCGCTGCCCTGTCCGGTGACCGAACCGGAATTGGAACAGATGATTTATGAGGCTTCCGGCCAGCATCCCTCTTACGCGGAAGCGTATCGGCAGTTGCCGCCGAACAGCCAGGCGCTGTCGCAGCAACCGCTGCCGCTGCTGAAGCTGTCGGAAATTCCCGGGGAACTGCAAAAACAATGGGAAACTTACCTGGCGGACCACGAAACTTTGCTGCAGCAGGTATCCCGCCGGATCGCCGAAGAACCGCTGCCGGTGCGGCGTGACTGGCTGGCGGCCGACAACGATTCGGCGACGGAATATGGAAATATTTTGAAATCCTGGATCGGAATTCTGAATCATCGTGCCAGACTGGCCCTGGAACAGGGTGACAGCGAGTCGGCGGCGCAAGATTTCACCGCCGTTTTGCAGGCGGGCAATTTCGGCACGGAGGACTGGTGGATGGCGCCTCAGTTGATCGGCATGGAAATCGAAAATATAACGTTGAACCAACTGCACGCGCTGGGCGCCGGCGGCTGGCTGGCCCGCTTTTCCGATTCCACGCTGTTCGCCTGGCAGCAACTCCTGGAAACGCGGGACCGGCAACGGCAGCGCGGTTGCGGCCTGGCCCAACAGGGAGAAATTTTTTACGCGATCCAATGCAACACTTCGCCGACGGCGATGAACCGCGAACAGCTGCCGCGCTGGATGCGGCTGCATTACCCCGCCGACCGGCTGATTTGCTGGACCGATTTCGACTTCGCCAATCTGCTGGAAGCCCATTTGCAGTTGGCCCCTTATGCCGAAGCGGATTATTTCGCCGGTACTGCCGCCCGGCAGAATTACACCGCAATGATCGAAAAAATATATTTCCCTCATTCCCAGTACCTGGGAAAATCGATGATGCGCCTGCTGGCGGAACGCGCCCAGGAGAGCACCCGCCTCCGGCTGGCCGCCACGTCGCTGGCCGTCGAACGTTACCGGCGGAAAGTCCATCGCTTGCCGGCAACGCTGGATGTTCTGGTCCCGGAATTTCTGCCGGCCGTCCCGCTCGACCCGTTCAGCGGCCAGCCGCTGCAATATTATGCCGGTCAATTCAAAGTCGTCTTGCAGCGGGCCAATTTACACCGGCGCTTCCGTCGTTTTGCCGAAAACGGCAAGGCGCCGGCCAGACGGCTGCCGCCGTCACGATGGCAACTGGACGACCAAATCAAGCCGATCGATGGATTTTATTTGTTCAGCGGCGGTTCAGGCGGCAACACCGGCGGCCTGTCGCCGGTCAAAATAGAAGATTACCGGGTTTTCGCCGTGGCGACCACGGCCGGGACCACAAGCGACCAGAAAACAGAACGACAATCGACGGCCGCCCGAAACGGCGGCTCGATATTGTGATAACTTTTACGATTGCGGAGTAGATGATCTATGCATTATTATTGCGATGAGCGCGGCCCCTGGACGGAACTGGAAATCTTTGACCGGCTGCTGGCCGGCGACCTTTCCGCTCAATCCATGGTGCGCCGGGAAAACAGCCAAAATGCCGTGCCGCTGCACAGCTGTGAACTGGGCACTTTGTTATTTGAAGTCAATCTGGCGCAAAACCAGTTGAAACAGAAAATTCATTTCAACTTCGTCGGCTGGGCGATCAGCACGATGATTCTGGCGGTCTTTCTGACCGTGCCGGTAATCGAGTCGGGCCTGTGGAGCTATTATTCCTTCCAGGCACTGTCGCCGGGCGAAATCTTTCTGCTGGCGGTGACGCTGGCCTATGCGGTCGGCGCGCTGTATTTCCAGCCGATGATGCTGGGCAGAATCTGGCAACTGGTGCCGCGGCGCAATTCCAGACTTTCGCCATTCTGGAATATGATCATCTGGTACATTCCCATCTGGGGAGCACTCTGGAATTTCAAAGTGATGATCAAACCGATCAAAGCGCTTTCGCCGCACACTTCACGGATCACGGCATGGGGCTATTGTCTCTGGCACCTGGCGTTTATCGGTTGGATCGTGCTCAAAGCGTTCGGTTTTCTCGACAACTTTACCGCCAATGCCTATTTGCTGGTACTGCTGTTGCTGGGCATCGGCGTTCTGCTGAGCTGGTGGCTGGTGATGTTCCTGCTCTACGAACTGGCGATGGATGCCTTGTGCAACCGCAATCTCCAACTGATCGGGGCGCTGGCTTCGGTGCCGCGCCACGGGCTGTTCTCGGTATTCGACTGCCAGAAGCGGCTGCAAAAACGGTTGCGCCACCAATTGACCTACTGTATCCTGTTCGGGGTGGTTCTGCCGCTGGCCATCCTGAGCCTCTTCTGGCTGCACGCCTCCCGGCAATATCAGCGTGCACTTGAAAATGCCCGTTCGGCGGGTTACGCGGTTACCAGCGAAGAGATGTACAACCGCTATCCGGCCTTCAACCAGGCGGATGTCAATTATGTCTGCAACCGCCTGCAGCAATTGCCGGGCGCAATCCCCCGTTACCGGATTTACAACGCCGCCGTCTATCCGGCGGAAATCGCCCAGGAATGGAATAATTTCTTCAATGAATTCCAACAATATTGGCTCGATCCCAAGCAGTTGCTCACGACGGAAGGTTATCCGGCGGAACGGGCCTGGGAACACGGGCGCTTCATGGCTTCCAAAGATCTGCCGGGCTTCCAGACGCTGGTCTATTTTTATTTCAGTTGGGCGGCGATCGCCTTCAACAATCAAATGCCGGAACTGGCGTCCAATGTCTGGCAGACGGCAATGTGGCTGAGCAGTTGGTGTTATGCCGAACCGGTGGCGACGCGTTTTCAAGCGGGAATCGAACTCGATTCGGCTGGCGTCGGCTTGCTGGAACTTCAGGCCAACCAGGGATTGGCCGCCTTCCCCGATGAAATGCTGCGCAATTGGAGCAAGACGATCGCCGCCAATGAAAACGCCCAGCGCCGGGAGATCGGCAAAGTGATGGAAACGGAACTGCTCAACCTCATCCTGCTGCCGGATATGCCGTTTCAGGACTTATACCGGATGTTCCGCTACGACATCGTCCAATACGTGCTGTTCTTCGGCACCCCGCTGGGCAAATTGAAACAGGCCGAAGAAATCAATATGATGATCAAGCTGGTCGAAGCATCCGGACTGGAATATTACCAGGCGAAACCGCTGCTCGATGAAATCATGCTCAAATACCGTTCCCACAGCAATTCGCAGCTCTACACCCGGTTGATCAAAGTGATCAAACAGGCGGCCAAGGCGACGGCGCTGGAGCGTTGCGCCCAGACGGCGCTGGCGGTGGAACTGTTCCGGCGGCAAAACGGCAACCTGCCTTCCGGGCTGAACAAGCTGGTGCCGAACTATCTCGAGTCCGTCCCGCTGGATCCTTTCAACGGCCGGCCGCTGCGGTACAAGACCGGCGTGCTGGAAATCGAAATACCGGTCATCGCCCGGCGGGAAGCGCCTCCGGTCATCGACAAACCGTTCGAGGAAATGACCGAATATGAACGGCTGGTCGTCAAATCGACCGCGACCAGCCAGGGTTACGCCGAAGCGGCTTACAACTATACGACGGAACTGAATAAAATCAAAGGCTTCGAAATCTCCAGCGTCGGCGACGACGACGACTTCAGCAACCGGAATTTCGGAGAAATCACTTTCTCGGTAAACGTGCCGACGGAGAATTGAGCGATGCGCTATTTTTGCAATGGAAACGGTCCCTGGACGGAAGCGGAAATTTTCGAACGGCTCTGCACCGGAGAATTGCCTCCGGACGCGTCGCTCCGCGAAGAAGGTTCCGACCGGGCCATCCCGTTGACGCAAAGCCGGCTCGGCGGCACCCTGCTGCCGGAATTGAACCGTTGGCAATATCGCATGTTCAGCCAGATCCAAATCAACCGCTGGGGCTTCCTGATCGCCTTCGCCCTGCTGTTGATTTCGCTGTTGTTGCTCCAGACGGTGAGAACGCTTCCGATCAATGCTCTGAGCACCTGGCTTGCCCCCCGGTTTCTGCTCGGCGGCGGCGCGGCGGCAGCGCTGCTGGCCTGCTGGTATTTCGTCGCGATGCTGTTCTACCGCATCTGGCAGATGCTGCCTCCGGAACGCTGGCGGCTGTCGCCATTCTGGCGCATCGCCATCTGGCAGATTCCGGTCTGGCGCAACCTCTGGAACTTTAAAATTCTGGTCAGTCCGCTCAAAAGCCTGGGTCCCGAGGTGTCGGCGGTGACCAATCTGTGCTATTGCGCCTGCGACCTGCTCGGCTGTTACGCGGCTTATGTATCGTTGTACCTGGAATTCTACCGCCACTGGAGTTTTCACGATCAACTCGGACTCCGGCTGGTGGCATTGCTCTTTCTGCCGGTCGCGACCGCCCTGTGGCCGCTGGCGGTCGATTTGCCGGCCCGGCTGGCCGTCAAAAGACTGCGGGAAAGCCTTAACCAAAGCACCAGAAGCCTCGGCAACCTGCCGGAGGCCGATGCGGCCTTGCTGCGGCAGTTGCGCTTCCACTCCCGCCACCGCCTGAAACGGGCCTGGCGGTGGATTGCCGGCATCCTGCTGGTTCCCGCGCTGCTGGCGCTGCTGGCCGTCTACGGCTACGGCACCTGGCAGTTGAATGCCGGCTTGAACCGTTTCCGGCAAGCCGTGCCGTTCTCCCTGGCGGAATGGCAGGAACGTTATCAAACGCTGCCGACAGTTCCGGCCGAAGAACTCGAAACCATCCGGCGGCAACAGGAAGATCCCGCCTGGCAGACCGCCGCTGCCAAACTGCCTTACCTGTTGGCCAATGTGTCGCTGACGGCGGAAGCGGTACGGAATTATGAAACATACGGGCGGTTGAATGCCGGCGAGCTGGCGGAATTGCAGCATTTCCTGCTCGGCGGGGAATGGTCGTTTGCGACCGGACAAATTGCCGACCTGGTCCGGACCTTCGAACGCTGGAACCGTTTTCTGCTGCTGCGGGCCGGCGCCGGCGGCAACCGGCAGCAGTGGCAGGAATTGCTGGACGAACGCTGGCGGCTGCTGGATCATTTGCAGGCCAACCCGACGCTGGAAAATCTGCTGGCCGGCTGGGAACTGTTGAATCATACCTTGCCATTGCTCGCCGACGACATTCGGACCCATGCATTCAACGGCTGGACGGAGGAACAACTGACGGATTGCCTGGACCGGCTGACCCGCAGCGAACAGGCCAGCCGGCGACTGCTGGCCGCGGCATTGCAGCAGGCCGGGCTCCAGGCGCAGCAAACGTTGCCTTTCTCGCCCTATTCGCCCTTCGCCGCCGGGCGCAAGCCGGCCTGGGGCCAGGCGTTCCACACCCTGGCCGAATTGCTGCAAGCGGCGGAACAGGAGAACTGGAGCCAATTCCGCCAGCCGCTGCTGCGCCGTCCCCGGGAGGGTCTGGAGCCGCTCGGTCTGTCGAGATTCCGCCTGCAGGAAACCTGGTTATCGGCCCGCGGTTGGCTGCAGACCGCCCGCGCCGCGTTCGCGGCCGAGTTGTTCCGCCGGCAACAGGGCCGGCTGCCGGCAACGCTGGAAGAACTGTCGCCCGATTACCTGCCGGAAGTGCCGCTGGACCCGGCGGACGACCGGCCGCTTTTCTACCGGAGCGGTTCCTGGCAGCTCCCCGCAACGGACGGTACCGGTTCTTCCAGCTTCTCCGGATACCAGGTGTACAGCCGGCTGCGGCAGCCGTACGGCAATATCATTGAATTCATGGCGGCCGTTTTGTGACAATCGCCCCAAAGTGCTGAAAACAAAATCGGCGCCGGTTATGCTCTGTCCGGCGGGTTCATCGCGAACGGCCGCTTCGCCCGGACGTCGTGATTTTTCCATTCGTCACCGTCACATTCTTCAATCAAGGGATGGTTCGCGCCCCGAAAAAGTAATTTTTGTTGGAATCCGTTCTTGCTTTTCCGGCATTTTGACGATATTTTGCATAAAACAAAGATTTATATAAAAAACAGAAAATCACAATATGCAGCAAGAAAAGAAATACCAGGCCCCGGCGGCGGAAACGATGTTGAAATTGCTCGAATTCATGGCGGACCACCCCGGCAGTTGGGGGGTTTCCGAATTGAGTTCGGCTATCCGCGACGGCAAAAACATCGTCTTCCGCGTCCTGAACGTGTTGGCCGAAAACGGCTATGCGATAAAAAACGAGTCCGGCAAATACGAACTGGGCGCCAAACTGTTTTCGCTGGGAATGAAGCTGCACAACCGGTTCGAACTGCGTTTCAAAGCCCGCCCGTTCCTGCGCCGGCTCGCCGAACAGACCGGCGAAACCTGTCAACTGCAGATTCCGGACGGCAACCGGATGCTGTCGGTCGATGTCATTTCGCCGCCGAGCGACTATTATTTGATGGTCAATCCCGGCGCCCGTCTCTTTTACCACGCCAATGCATTCGGCAAAGCCGTCATGGCCTTCCTCGACAAGGAGACGCTGAAAAAACTGCTGAAAGCGCCGTTGAAGCAATTGACGCCGTTTACCGTCACGTCGCCGAGCGCGATCAGAGAGGAATTGGCCGTCATCCGGAAGACCCGGATCGCCACCGAGCACAACGAATACGTCAACGGCTCCTTCTGCATCGGCAGCCCAGTCTTCGACGCCACCGGCCGGGTAATCGCCGGTATCGGCATTTCCGCTCTTTCCAGCCGGATGAAACCGCAGGAGGAGGAAACGATGAAACACTGGGTGCTGGAGTGCGCGTCCGCCATTTCAGCCAGCCTCGGGTACGAGCCGGAAGCCAGCTTGCCGCTCGCCGCCCGGGAAAGTGGAAAGGAATCATAAAAATGGATTTCGAAGCGTTGCGCCGCCTTATCGCCCGGCAACAGCGGACGCTCTGCTGTCTCTGGGATGAATTCGATCCCTGCGCCGAAATGGAAGCGCTGAAGGAGTGCAAAGCGTCCGAGCCGCCGGCGGCATTGTGGGCCAAACGGTGCGCCGCCCGGCTGCAAAGCGTCCGGTTCACGGTCGAACCGGACGAATTGCTGATCGGCCGGCCGATCAGGCCGAACCGTTCGCCGGACGAACTGGAGGCGGCTCGAACCTTCCTGAAAGAACACAGCCCGCTGCGCGATTGCCGCAGCGCCGGCCAAACCGGACACGCCGAGCCGGATTACACCGGGCTTTTTCAAAAGGGCATCGCCGGGCTGCTGGCGGAGCTTCGGGGCAAAATCGCCGCGTCGGACGGCGCCGTCCGGGAAACCTGCGGCAGTTTCACCCTGGTCCTGGAAGCGTTCGGCGCGATGATCTCCCGCGCCGCCGACACCGCGGAAACCGGCGGAAACCGGCCGGTTGCCGCCCTCTGCCGAAAAATCGCCCGCCAGCCGCCGGAAACCTTTCAGGAGGCGCTCCAACTGATCTGGTTCGTCATGTTCGCCGTTCAGCTCGGCGACAGCGCCAGTTTGCTCGGTCCCGGCCGGCTCGACCGGCGGCTGGCGCAATTTTACGAAAACGACGTGAAAAATGGTCTTCTCACTTATTCGCATGCCGTCGAGTATTTCGCCCTGCTCTATCTTTATATCAACGCCACCTGTCCGGCCGGCCTGGCTTATGCGGTGATGATCGACGGCGGGACGGTCAACCCGCTTTCGTATGCGGCGCTGGAGGCGCTGCGGCTTTCCCGGCTGGTCTATCCATCGGTGGGGCTCTGCGTCACCGACGCAACCCCGCCAGACCTCAAACAACTGGCCGTCGACCTCATCGCCGAAGGATTGCCCAATCCCGCGTTTTTCAACGACCGGCTTCTCCGGGAAAGCATGGCGTATTACGGCGTGCCGGAGGCCGAAACCGGCGAATACATCAACTCCACCTGTGTCGAAATCACGCCGTGCGGCGCGTCGAATGTCTGGGTCGCCTCGCCTTATTACAACCTCTGCGGCATTCTGCTCGAAGCGCTGAAACACCCCTGCGACAGTTTCGAAGCGCTGGAGCGGCAATTCTACCGCCTGCTCGGCCGGGCCATCCGTGACGGCGCCGCCGAACAGAACCGTCTCCGGCAATATCGCCGGGAGCATTGGCGCCGTCCCCTGCAAAGCGTTTTCACCCGCGACTGCCTAACGCGCGGCCTGGATATCGAATGCGGCGGGGCCCGCTACAACTGGGTAGAGTGTTCCTTCGTCGGACTCGCCAACTGGGTGGATTCGATGGTCGTCATCCGGGAGGAGGTATTCCGGCGCCGCAACTTGTCGCTGTCCGAACTGACCGCGCTGCTGGAACGGAATTTTGCCGGACGGGAAAATCTGCGGTTGAAATTTTTGAACCATTATCCGAAATACGGCTGGAATGATCCGGAGGCCGATGCGCTGATTCCGCCGTTGATCGATTTTCTCCGCCGGGAATGTGCCGGTCAGCGCATGTCGCCCGACGATTCGCCTTATCTTCCCGGCCTGTTCTGCTGGGAAATGCACCAGCGGCTCGGCGCGGTCACCGGCGCCACGCCGGATGGCCGGCCAACCGGCGCCCCGTTCGCCGACGGTGCCGGTCCGGCCCAGGGGCGGGAGAAGTCCGGGCCGACCGCCGCAGTGCATTCGGTCTGCAGCTGGGACCACCGTTTTCTGCTCGGCGGTTCCGCCTTCAATCTGAAATTTCCCCGTTCGCTGCTGGCCGGCAGGGCGGAAAGAAACAAACTGCTGGCGCTGATCGATGTCTTTCTCGAAGGCGGCGGCTTCCAGACCCAGATCAACGCGGTGGACGACGCTACCCTGCGCCGGGCGATCGAACGGCCGGAGGAGTACGCCGACCTGGTCGTCCGGATCGGCGGCTATACCGATTACTTCACCCGGTTGTCGCCCGGCATGCAGCAGGAAGTGCTGCAGCGCAGCGAATACGCCGGTTTATGACTGAATCGAGGGAAACAATGATCACCGGAACGATTTTCGACATTGAAAAATTCGCCATTCACGATGGTCCCGGCATCCGGACCACGGTTTTTTTGAAAGGCTGTCCGCTGCGCTGCCTCTGGTGTCACAATCCGGAGTCGCAACACCGGGCCAGGGAAATCTTTTTCACACCGGAAAAATGCATCGGCTGCGGCTGGTGTTTCCAGGCTTGTCCGAATCATTGCCATCAACTGACGGCCGACGGTCACCGATTCGACCGGACCGGCTGCAGCCGCTGCGGCAAATGCACGGAGCAGTGCCATGCCGGCGCGCTGGAGCTGGTCGGCCGGGAGATGACCGCCGACGAGGTATTGCAGGAGGTGTTGAAAGACAAAATTTTTTACGACAATTCCGGTGGCGGCCTGACGCTGTCGGGCGGCGAACCGCTGGCGCAATTCGATTTTCTCTGCGACCTGCTGCCGAAAGCCAAGACGGCCGGACTGCATATCTGCCTGGAAACCTGCGGCTATGCGCCGTGGCGACAGTTCGAACGGATGCTGCCGTACATCGACCTGTTTCTCTATGACATCAAGGCAACCGACAGCGACCGGCACCGGGAATTCACCGGAGCGCCCAATACGCTGATCCTCGACAACCTGCGAAAGATCGACGCGGCCGGCGGACAAAGCATTCTGCGCTGCCCGCTGATTCCCGGCGTCAACGATGAAGCGGCTCATCTGCTGGCAATCACCCGGCTGGCCGATTCGCTGCGGAATGTCCGGGAGATCCATCTCGAACCCTATCACCCGCTCGGCATCGGCAAGAACGCCCGGCTGGGCAAAACCAGCCGGCTGCCGCTCACCGAATTCGCCGAAGCGGAAACGGTGGAAGGCTGGCTGCAATTCATGCAACAACACACCAATCTCACAGTAAGGAGAAGTTAAAAATGGATTCGTTTACTTATTTCATCCCGACCAAGGTTCTTTTCGGCGCCGGCAAACTCAACGAGCTGGCCTCCACGCCGCTGCCCGGCCGGAAGGCCCTGATCGTCATCACCGCCGGCAAATCGATGAAAGCCAACGGTTACCTGGAACGGGTCCAGGCGCTGCTGACCGAAAATCATTGCGGCCATGCCGTCTTCGACAAAATCCTGCCCAATCCGATTCTGTCGCACGTCATGGAAGGGGCGGCGCTCGCCCGCCGGGAGAATTGCGATTTCGTCATCGGTCTCGGCGGCGGCAGTTCCATCGACTCGGCCAAGGCGATCGCCATCATGGCCAAAAATCCCGGCGATTACTGGGATTATGTTTCCGGCGGCAGCGGCAGGGCGTTGCCGATTCCGAACGGCGCACTGCCGATCGTCGCCATCACGACGACCGCCGGCACCGGCACCGAAGCCGACCCGTGGACCGTGATCACCAAGGAGGAAACCAACGAAAAGATCGGTTTCGGCTGCGATCTCACCTACCCGGTTCTCTCCATCGTCGATCCTGAATTGATGACTACCGTTCCGCCCCGTTTGACCGCCTTCCAGGGCTTCGACGCTTTCTTCCATGCCGCGGAAGGTTATCTGGCCAACATCGCCACGCCGGTCAGCGACGCTTTTGCGCTGCAAAGCATCGCCCTGCTCGCCCGTTCGCTGCCGGCCGCCGTCAAAAACGGCGCCGATCTGGCGGCCAGAACCGACGTGGCGCTGGCCAATACGCTCTCCGGCATGGTGGAGTCGACCTCCTGCTGCATTTCCGAGCACTCCATCGCGCACGCCCTCGGCGCCTATCACCAGAACCTGCCGCACGGCGCCGCCCTGGCGGCGGTCAGCGAGGAATATTTCAAATTCTTCGCCGACAAAGCGCCGGAGCGTTTCGTCAAAATGGCGGAAGCAATGCGGATTGCCAATGCCACGCCGGCCAAATTCGTCGAGGCGCTCGTCCAGATGCAGAAGGAGTGCGGCATTTATCCGGTGAAGCTTTCCGAATACGGCGTCAGCGCGGTGGAACTTCCGACCATCGCCGACAATGCCAGAGAGACGATGGGCGGTCTTTTCGAACTCGATCCGGTTGCCTTGAACCGCGATGAGGTCATCGGCATCCTGCAGCGTTCTTATCGTTGAACCGGCCGTTTTCCCGGTTTCAATTTTGCGACGGCCTCCGGTGTCGGCAATCACCGGAGGCCGTTTTTGTTTTCGCCGGGCACCCTTCTCCGCCACTTCCGGAATAGCTTCGCGCCTCTTGATAAAGCGTTAAACCTAAAATTAAACTATTTTTTCAAAAAAATTTCGCTTTTTCTGTCGTTACCTCTTGACAAGAAAGATTTTTTTTGCTATAATTACAACTGAAAACAAGGTTTAACGCTTTATCAAAGGATCAATCAAAGCAATGATGTCACCGCGAACCCGCTTAAGCGATGTTGCCAAAGAGGCCGGGGTTTCGATTACCACCGTCGCCCGTGTTCTGTCCGGCTCCGGACGGAACATCCGGGTCAGCCAGGAACGAGCCGCCGCCATCCGCGCAATCGCCGAACGGTTGAATTACCAGCCGAATATCAACGCCCGGGCCTTGGCCGGCCAGTCTACCCGGATCCTTGGCGTTTTGATCGACAGCGAAGCGCCCGTCACTGTTTTCCGGGCATTGCGCTGGATTGAACGCGAAGCCAATGAACGCGGTTACCGGCTGATGATCGGCGAAGGGCACAACAACCTGGAAAATCTGCGCGACAGTTACCAGATGTTCTGCCAGCACGGTGTCGACGGCGTCATCATCATGGCCCACGAGTACGGCGACGCCAACGCCGATCTCTCCGCCTATTTCAGACCGGATGCCCGGACGATTTTCATCGGCCGCCCCAAGCTCAAGGACGCCAGTTATGTCCTGCTCGACCGAGAAGCCGGAATCCGCGAGGCGGTCAGAACGTTATGGGAACGCGGCCGGCGGCGGATCGGCCTGGTGACCGATTCCGCCGGCTTTTCCAGCGTAAGGCAGCGCCTGAACGCCTACCGGGAGACGGCGGCGGAATACGAGCTGGAAGAACTGATTTATCGGATTCCCAGCAGTGCCGACGCCGTGCAGATCCGCCGCCAGGCCGTCAAGCTGGTCGACGATTTTGTGCTCCCGGCCCGGTTGGACGGCCTGATCGCCCACAACGATTCCTACGCGATCGCCTTGTTGAGCGAATTGCACCTGGCCGGACTGGAGGTGCCCCGGCAACTGTCGCTGGTGGGCAACGACAACGACGACATCTGCGAATGCCTGGCGCCGACCCTGTCGTCGATCGACGAGAGCAGCGAAATTGTGGCGCGGCAGGCAGTCCGCATGCTGCTGGATTCAATTAAAGATGCCGAAAGGGACTATATCGCCCGGCAGGTCAATGTGAAGACCAAGTTGATGGTTCGGAATTCAATATAGAAAAACACAAAACTACGGAGGAACTCACATGAAACGGCGGAAAATTTTCACATTAATAGAACTTCTGGTCGTCATCGCCATCATCGCCATTCTTGCCAGCATGCTGCTCCCGGCATTGTCCAAGGCCAAAGCGGCGGCGACAAACATCAAATGCATCAACAACTCCAAACAACTGGGTCTCGCCTGGTTCATGTACGGCAATGATTACGATGACGTCGCCCTCGGACCGGGCTGGGATGCCAACGAAACCTTCTGGCCGGATCGCATGGCCAATTATCTGGCAGCCAAATGGTGGAACAATAGCGACGGCGTCGATCATGCCAGCTTCTTCGCCACCCACGGCTGTCCGGCCCGGTCGGTCGGCGACAACGGTAATGCACCCTGGATTGCGCCGCTCCGTTTCCTGGACGAAAGCGACGACACCTGGCAACCCCGCGTCTCCAAATTTTCCCAGTTCAAACGTCCCAGCAAGCAGGTTCTCCTGGCCGAATCCACGTGGTATAATTACTGCTGGGGTTCCTGGCTCGCACCGCACGGTCAAAATGCCAACTACACCTTTTCCGACGGGCATGTCTCCGCGATGCGTTCCATGCTGAAGGACCGGGTCACCCCGGCGCCCAATCCGGAGAACGGTTACGATCCGGGTTTTCCGGACACCGACGGCTACCGCTGGTTCGATTACAGCGAATTCTGAAGCGCCCCCGCGCGGCAACTGACGACGATATTTTGAGGATTCACGCATGAGTTGGAAAATGATATTGACAGCCGCCCTGCTGCTGGCCGGCCTATGGCAGGCGAAGGCGGACATTTCGGTCGGCATCCTGGATATTCCAGGCTGCACCACCGGCAGCGAAGGACTCTATCAGACCCTGCAGGATCAACCCGGTTTGAAAGTCGACAAAATCGGCGCACTGTCGCCCGAGATTCTGCGACAGCACCAGGTACTGCTGATTTCCCATGACTACCCGTTCGAGCAGAAAACGATGCTGCGAGAAGCGGTTGCCGACGGGCTCGGGGTACTGTTGACCCACGACGCCGCCGGTTCGGGACGGGTGATTTATGCGGCTTCCGCCCAGGGCAGTTTCCCGGAAATCGCCTCGCCGGCGCCCGGTTCGGTAAGCAGTACAGTCAGCTCACGCAAACTCGGCATCGTAAAAGACCATCCGGTCACCCGGGGATTGCCGGCGGAATTTCTGCAGCAATACACCGATCACGCCGTCCTCTACCCGGTCAGCGACGATGCGGCATTGGTCGACGACGTCACCGATTATCACGAGTTCAAAGCGCATGCCTTTCTGGGAACGCAATCGCGCTGGGCCAAATTCTACGGCGGCAACTGCGTGCTGGCGGCCGGCGGGTTCGGAACCGGGCGGGTCGTCCTTTACGGCGCCCTGCCCGGCCTAGGCGATGACGATAAACCGGCACCGGCCACCGGAGCGGAAAAGCAATTGCTGCTGAATGCCATTCACTGGCTGGCCGGTGAAGGCGCCGTCGACCTCACTCCCGGCCGGACCAGCCGTTACCGACCGCATGCCGCAGTCGTCAAACCGGACTTCCAGGTCCAGGCGGTACATTTGCTTTCCCCGCCCGGGTCCGCCGTTGCCGACGGCCCGCTCCAGATCCGGATTCCGGCCGACGGCAGCGCCGTCGAGGTGACCACGCCGGTCCTGCGATTGATCGCCGGCGTCGAAGACGGCGTTCCGTCGCTGAGCTTTCTGGAAATTTTCGACCCGGCTTGGCACCACACCTGGGCCGGTTTGGAACAGGCCACCTGGAGCGCGCCGGTCCTGCGGCTGAGCCCGCGGCTATGGCCGATGGCGGCGCTGCCGTTCAAAATCGATCATGAAAAAGGTTATCCGCAGTCGGATTTTGCCGCGGCGCCGGCCCAGTATTTTGCCGATACGGTGGAACTAGCCGTCGGCCCAACCGGCCGGCTGGTCGTCCATTCGGACGGCACGCTCGAATTGACCGGTTTTGCCCGGGACGGCCGGTTGGCCACCTGGACCTTCGACGCCTATGAAACAGCCGACGGCAGACGGGTGGCGGAAACGGTCGCCTTCGACCTGCCGGAACTGCCGAACGTGACGGCGCTGGTCAAAGACGGCAGCTACCGGGTCGAAGGCCGTTTCGTCATCCGGCCGCGGCTCGGTATCACCGGCATGAGCCCGGGCGTCATGCGGGAAATCACGTTTGCCGGCGATACGCTCCGGGTAATTCCGACATCTTCTGCGACACGCCGCCTGACGATCAAAAAATTATGGAAAGAGCGGGGCACCGATCAATTCTTTCCGCTGCTGCCGCAGCCGCTGGAACTGGAACAAGCGGCGGCGGTGGCGGACATCGCCACCTGGCAACTCGACGCCGACGGTTTCGCGTTGTTCACCGCGCCGGGGGCGCCGGGGGCTGCGCAATTGAGCGATGCGGCGGTAGCCGCCTCAACCCGTCAACTCGATCCGGACAATGAGGACGAGCAGGTCTGGCGCCGTTTCCTGATCGGCGCAACAGACGATTTGCCGTTGGGCGTCAGCCGCGGCGTGCTCTCCGGCCGCGATGCTTCCGGCCGGGAGCTGGTACGCATCCCGCTTGAAATCCACGGATACGTCAGCATACCGACCGGCATCTTCCTGTACAGTGAATCCTGGCGGCAGCAGCCGGCGTTGACGCCGGCCGACCAATGGCCGAAATTGTGGCGCGATCTCGGTATGTCGGGACTCGATTACCTGATCTACGGCGTCTGGGGCAGTCCGGAAATGGACGCCTGGCGCGAAGCGGCTCTCAACCGGATGGCCCGTTACGGCAGCCGCTGGGTGGCCAGCCTTTCCGAATATCAGGTCGGTCGGCTGGTGGAAGCCCAGCAGGGCCGTTCGTTGCGGGACATCGCCGCGCCGCAGCAGCCGGAGCTGGCCGAACAATTGCTCAAACCGGTGCTGGAACAATACCGTCGCCATCCGCTGCTGACGGGCTGGTACCTGACCGACGAAGTGCCGCAGGGCGAACCCGATCCGGCCAGCGGAGAACTGCCGCTCGGCTATCGGCTGGCCAACCTGCTTTACGATACTGCCGAACGGTATGTGCCGGAAGATCTCAAAATCAACCTGATCACCACCTGGTTCACGTCACGGGCCAGCTGGCGCGATCACCTGAAAAGCGATGTGTTCAACTACGATCCCTATTACGCTGCAGTCGCCGGGCTGGAACGCGACGTCAGCAATACCGTCGCCGAAATCAACACGCCGAAACGCAAACCGTTGTGGATTACGCTGCGCAGTTGCGGTCCCACCTGGTATGACACGCTCGACTTGTGGTTCGACATCCGCCGCCAGACGATGGCGGCTTACGCCGCCGGCGCCGACAGCATAAACTACTTCATGTACGCCCACTGGATGAAGGATATGGAAGAAAATGCCTGGTACATGGTGTTTCCCGGTCCGCAGGGGCCGGTGGCAGCGCCGCGGCGGCAAATTCTGGATTATCTGACCGAAGATCTGGCGCTGCTGTCGACGGTGGAATACGGTCTGCAGCTCGACCCGGAACGGCGCCGGACCTGGCGGGATGATTATGAACAGGCCTGCCGCTGGGCGGTCTCCGGTCATTACGACGCCATGCGGCAAGTGCTGCATCGGCTGCTGGCCGAAATGCAATTCAACCGTTGAAAACGCCGCCCAGTCCAGTCACGACACCCCGCCGGCCATTCGGCGGGGCGTCCTATTTTTCTCTTTCTTCCCGGACCGGATTCGGCTCTTCCGGCAATTGATGACTTGACTTTTCCGCCGCTGGCGGCATATTATCCTTATTCTAAAGTAACAGTTGCGTAAGGATCAGCCGGTTTTTTATTTTCTCCGACCTCCTTCGCTGACAAACAATGGTATATTACAGGATTCAGAATGTCTATTGAAAATGTGATTTCCCGCGCCATCGTCCGGAATTTTGCCGATAAACTGGAAAACGCTCTGCGGCTGGATGTCGCCATCGTCGGCGGCGGTCCGTCGGCGCTGGTGGCAGCCCGCGATTTGAGCAAGGCCGGTCTGCAGGTGGCGATTTTCGAACGCAAACTGGCGCCCGGCGGCGGCACCTGGGGCGGCGGCATGTTGTTCAACGAAGTCGTCGTTCAGCAGGACGCGCTGGCGATTCTCGACGATTTCGGCATCGGTTATCGGCCGATTGAGGATTCTCCCGGCTATTACACGCTGGATTCGGTGGAAATGGCCTCCGGCTTGATCTTCGGCGCCGTCCGAAGCGGCGCCAAAATCTTCAACGCCGTCAGCGTCGAGGACCTGGTTTTCAAAAACGGCAAGATCAACGGCCTGGTCATCAACTGGACGCCGGTGGAACGGCTCGGCATGCACGTCGACCCGTTGACCGTCATCGCCGAAGCGGTGCTCGATGGCACCGGCCATCCGAGCGAACTCATGCACCTGGCCTGCGACAAGGCCGGCATCAAGCTGTCGACGCCGACCGGCAAAATTCTCGGAGAAAAACCGATGTGGGTCGATTCCGGCGAAGCCTCCACCGTCGAAAACACCCGGGAATATTATCCCGGCCTGTTCGCCTGCGGCATGAGCGCCAACAACGTCAACGGCGGTTACCGGATGGGGCCGATTTTCGGCGGCATGCTGATGTCCGGCCGCAAAGTGGCCGGATTGATCGCCGGCAAATTTCAAAAGTAAGAACCGGAGCGCGGCGGAATGACGGACGCGTTGTCCAAAGGCGGATGCTGTTTTATAGAAGCCGGCAAGCTGACCGACCAGCTTCATAACGCCCGGCCGGCTCACAGCCGGGTACGCGAAATCATCGCCAAAAGCGGCCGGAAACAACCGTTGGAAGTGGCCGAAACGGCAACGCTGCTGGCAGTGACCGATCCGGAGCTGCTGCAGGAAATTTTCGCCGCCGCCCGCCGGTTGAAGCAGGAAGTCTACGGCAACCGCCTCGTTCTTTTCGCACCGTTGTACATCGGTAATTTCTGCGTCAACGACTGCCGGTACTGCAGCTTCCGCCACAGTCTGGCTTCCACCGTCCGGCACACCCTGTCCAACCAGGAGTTGACCGGGAAGGTGCGGCAGCTTGAGACGCTCGGCCACAAGCGCCTGACGCTGGTCTATGGTGAACATCCGCAGTACACGCCGGAATTCATCGCCGACACCGTCCGGTTCTGCTATCAGGCCGGCAAGGCCATCCGGCGGATCAACATCAATGCGGCGCCTCAGTCGGTCAGCGGTTTCGCGACGCTCAAAGCGGCGCAGATCGGCACCTATCAATTATTCCAGGAAACCTATCACCCCGAACTCTACGCCCTGTATCATCCGCGCCGCACCCGCAAAGGAAATTATCTGTGGCGGCTGGATGGCCTGGACCGGGCATTGGAAGGCGGCTGCGACGACGTTGGATTCGGCGTATTGCTCGGCCTCTGCGACTGGCGATTCGAAACGCTGGCGCTGGTCAGCCATGCCGTTCATCTGCAACAGAAATACGGCCTCGGCCCGCACTCAATCAGCCTGCCGCGCCTGACGGACAGTTGCGGTTTCACTTTGAATTATCCGGTCAGCGACCGGGATTTCAAACGGATGGTGGCCATTCTGCGGCTGGCGATTCCCTATTGCGGGCTGATCATCAGCACGCGCGATACCGCGGCGATCAGCGAAGAAATTCTTCCCGTCGGCATCAGCCAGCTCAACGCCGGTCCGCACCTGGAATTCGCTGCCGGCACCCGGGAGCCGACGATGGACGAAGTGATGCACTGGCTGCTGGAACGTGATTTCCTGCCGAGTTTCTGCACGTCCTGCTATCGGCACGGCCGCAACGGAGTTCACCGGATGGAATACGCCATTCCGGGCTTTACCGAAAGTTTCTGCACTCCTAACGCCATTTTGACTTTAGCCGAATATCTGGAAGAAAACGCCTCCGCTTCGACCAAAGAACTCGGATACCGGCAAATTGACCGCGAACTGGCCCGCCTGCGCAATACCAAACGGGTTGACGCCGTCAAGGAACGGCTGCAACAAATCCGGTCCGGTGAACGGGAGCTGTACTTCTAATCGTTCACGGCCGCTCCCGGCGTATTCCGTCCGTCGGCCGGCCCGGCAGCCGCTATTTTTCTGCTGTTTTCCTTGCCGATGTCCAGCAACACTGCCGCGGCAACGGCCACGTGAGACAGTTCATAAGTTGGTATGATCAAAAAACGCCAGCCGTCACAATGCAAAAAATTCCGCAGCGAAATCAGCGTATCGGAGAAAATCAGCAAACCGATGCCGACGGAAAAAATCAGTCGGACCGGCAATGCCGTCCGCATGCCGCATCCGGCCGCCAGCGTCAACAGCGACAATACCGTATAGCCGACCGCCAGGCCGGCAATCAGCGGATTGCCGATGGCGGGAACCAACCACACCAAATAAACGCCATACCCCAAAGCGGCCGCTCCCGGAATCCGCCAATTCAGCCGACGGCCATGATTCCAGGCATAAGCGAAAAAACAGACATGGGCGATGCCGAACGCGACAATACCGGCGGCAAAGCATTCATCTCCTCTGCCGAAATATCCGGCCAGAAAGCTGTCTCCAACGCACGAGGTCAGGAATCCGGCAACCGCCCAGCCGGCAACCAGAGAACGTTTCCCTGCCGCGCCGGCCAGCACCAGCACCGCCCACGAAAGCGAAAGCCAACTCTGCACTGTCCACATTTTTACGCACTTTGTTTTTTGAAAGAACCGGAAACCACTCTAACCTTCGATCCGCCACCCGCCCCAGTCATCAGGACGCTATTACCGGGAAGATATACCCATAAATCTATTCCGTCAAATATTCAATGGAATTCCCAACTGAAAATTACTTCTTTCTTCCGCCGATGCAATCGTAAAAAAGCAATAAAAATAAAAAAAAATTCAATGATAGACCAACTATACTATTTAATAAAAAATAGTAAAAATAATTAAGTAATATTTTTGATTTAAAGATATAGAAAAACTTTTCAAACGGCAAGTCTCGCAATCCTGATCTTGACATTCCGGCGAACCGCGATATATTTTATTGAATTCGATAGTTGCAACTCCAAAGAGAATGGCAGGATGATGAAACAAAATCTTTCCAATGGCGTCACTATACTTTCGCCGTCTTCTGTTGTCCTGTTAAGCAGTGTGCATCGCACGATGAAGCTTGATGATGATTACATCATCAAGCTCTCATTCTTGCAAGCAAGCAAGCAAGCAAGCAAGCAAGCAAGCAAGCAAGCAAGCAAGCAAGCAAGCAAGCAAGCAGTAATTGTGCCATTTCTTTAATTCCTATTCTCTCAAAATTGGTTTCTTTCCAAACGCGGCGCGATTTCCCGACCGGCGCCGGAATGGCGGAAGCTGAAAAAGACTGTTGTCTTCTCATCTCCGCCTCCGGCAGCCGTTGGAGCCAATCAACCACACCGGGGGTGAATGATGAAAACCGGTAACACGGTTTCTGTCGCCATGGCGGTTTGCAACGGGAAACGTTATCTGGCGCAGCAACTACAATCAATCCTGCACCAGTCCCTGGTGCCGGATGAAATAGTCATTTGCGATGACGCCTCACAGGATTCCACCGTTGAAATAGCCAATGCCTTCCAACGAAAATATCCGGATATCATCAACCTCATCCGGAATGAAAACCGTCTGGGCGCTTCAAAAAATTTCGAACTGGCCATCCGCTTGTCAACCGGCACAGTCATTTGCCTCGCCGATCAGGACGATGTCTGGAAGCCGGAAAAAATCCAAATATTAAGTACGCTTATTCTGAATGCGAAACAACCGGCAGGTGCGTTTGCCAACAGTACGATTACCGATGAAAATTTGAAACCGACCGGAGAAAATCACTGGCAGATACGCGGTTTTTCCCCGGCCCTTCTCGATTTTCTTTATGGTGATCACCTTGACAAATTATCCATTTTCTTAAAACGCGTTCCGGCCGCAGGCCATGATATGGCATTCCATTCTTCACTGAAACCGCTCTTATTGCCTTTTCCGAACCTGCCCGAATGCCACGACACCTGGATCGGGCTGGTCCTGGCCTTGATAAATGTCTGGAATTTTACCGGCGAAGAACTTACCATGTTCAGGCAGCATGACGGCAATGCATCGCAATCGGGCAGAAACAAGTCTCTGCTGCAACAGTGGCACGAGGCCAGAAAATCAATCACCGACGACTCTTTTGCCTGGCATACCGCATTATATCGGGAACTGTTGGCCCGACTCAGCTCCCGGCTCGCTCCCGAAGTTATCGAACTGGTCCGGGACCGGCTGGACCATTCGCAGCGACGGGCGGCGATGAACACGAATTTTGCCCGCCGTCTTCCAATGGTCCTGCATGAATTACAAACCAAACGCTATTTTTATTATGCCCGCGGCTGGAAAAGCGTCTTTCAGGATTTATTTTTGCGGTGACTCGGCATGACTTTCATCGGCAACATCAATAAACTGCGTATTCTTTTAACTCCCAAAGACAAAAGACGCCTTTTGGGCATTGCTTTTCTGATGGCACTGGCCGCCTGGGGAGAGACGGCCGGAATTGGCCTTCTGGTCGGGGCGATCGCACTGTTTCTGAATCCCGGCGTATTCGAAACCAATCGATATTTATCCGATTGTCTGTACTGGAGCAACTTGAGTCAAGACAATTTTCTCATTCTCGCTTTTTCACTGATCGTTTTACTGTTGGTATCAAAGAATTTTTTTGCGCTATGGGTAATTCACCTGCAAAGCAGGTTCGTTTACCAAAAGCAAAGCGCCCTTTCGTTACGTCTCTTCACGAACTATATGAAAGCGGATTACCGTTATAGCATGGCCCATCCGCTGCCGGAACGTTATAATAATATTTACCGAATGAGGGAAATCTGCACCGGCGTTCTGTTGCCCCTGATGCAATTCTGGGCGGATACCCTGGCTATTGTTCTGCTGGGATTGTTGATGACTTATTTTATGCCGTGGATTACCCTGGGCAGCCTTACCATCATGCTCCTAGCCACCTGGTTGATTGTGAAAATACCACATGCCAAAAATCTGCAAATCGGCAGAACCGGCCAGGAAGAACAGGAAAATGCCTCAAAAATGATGCATGCCGGCTTGTCCGGCAATAAAACGATCAAGATCCAGCACAAAGAAGATTTTTTCATACGGAAATACCATTTCTATATTCAGCAGGTCGCCCAAAGCGGAACCAAGCTCTATACCCTGGGGCAGATACCGAGGCTGATGTTCGAAAGCATCATTCTGCTTCTGGTATCGGTCATCTTTCTCCTCATGCAGCAGATGGGAAATCCGACAGATAAAATTATTTTGACCTTTTCCATGATTGCGGCAGTCATGTCAAGAGTACTGCCGGCACTGAGCCGCTGCAATTACAATTTAACTCAAATGCGTCAGCACCAATATCTTTTTGATACACTGTTCTCCGATATGACGGACATACCTCGGGAAAAACTCGGCGACAGCGCCACGGCGATGAGTCTACGACATACACTGGCGGTACAATCGCTTGAGTTTTCTTATGGAAATGGCAGGAAAATATTTGAAAACCTGAATTTTGAACTTCCGGCCAAACAAAATCTGGGAATCGTCGGAAAAACCGGCAGCGGCAAAACAACATTGATGGATTTACTGGTCGGTCTGTTGAGACCGGACGCCGGAAAAATTTCGGCTGACGGAACCGATATTTTTGAAAATCTCGCCAGCTGGCGCCAATTGATCGGTTATGTGCCCCAGGACGTATTTATTTGCGAAGGAACGCTGCGCGAAAACATCGCGCTGGGAGTCCCGGCCGACGAAATTGACAATATGAAAATTCAAGCGGTATTACAAACGGCACAATTGCAGGATTTCGTCCGGGAACTGCCCCTAGGAATTCACTCTCGAATTTGCGATGCCGGCGCCAATCTCTCCGGAGGCCAACGACAACGCATCGGCATCGCCCGTGCTTTATATTTCGACCCGCAATTGTTACTGCTTGACGAGGCAACCAGCGCCCTCGATGCCGCAACTGAAGAGGCTTTTGTACAGGCACTAAACAATCTGCATGGCAAATTGACGATGATTATCATCGCCCATCGTTTGAGTACGCTCAACCAATGTGATATTATTGTCGACTTAACCCGGAAGGCAATCGATGAAACCACCGACTCGACTTGACCTGTCCAGATGGTCTCCAATCGGATATCGATGGAATGGATTGCCTGGAAGTTCCCCAGCGCTTATCATACACCAAATGAACGGAACCGACGCAGGTCAGGCCGTACTTATTTTTGACGATACGTTACGCAACCAGTCGGCAGCGATGAGAACATGACAATGAAAATAGCATTTGAACTGGATCAATTGATTTATTATCCGTGCAACGGGATATCCGTCTACTTTTATCATCTTTTACAACAATTACTGGCACAGCGAACCGCCTGCCGTTTGGTATACGCTACCCTAAAAATCCGGGAAGCTGCTGCTGCAACCATTGATTTCGTGGATACGGAAAAATGCCTGCTTCCTCTTCCCGGCCGCTTATTCGCCATTCCTTTTCTATCAAAAATCGCACAACACTACTTTCTGAAGAATACCGATCTCTTTCATGCGGTTTCTGGCATTCTACCCACCTGGTATCGGAAAAGAGGAGCACTCATCGTCACCATTCACGATATGGTTCCATTCCGAGATCAACAAAACAACCAAACGGATGCCTCCAACACGTGGTATCAGACAGAGATGAAACGCGCCGTCACTCTGGCGGACCGGGTAATTACAGTCAGTGAATTCACCGAACAGGAATTATGTGACTTACTGCCCGTCAATCCGTGCAAAGTGACTGTCGTTCCCATCGCATCGCAATTTTCTCCAGAGCAATTTCAAACGAAACAGCCGCTTCCGCCGGCGCTGCAAAATAAAAAATATTTCTTGGCGGTCAGCACCCTGTCGCCGCGCAAAAATTATGAAACATTACTGAAGGCATGGCAATTATTTTATCCACACAACCGGGATTGTCTTTTGGTGATTGTCGGGCGTTGCGGCTGGAAATGCGACAGACTTCTGGGCGATATGCGACACACGCCAGGACTTCTATATTATAAGGAGATGGCAACTGATTGTTTATTGTCTCTTTATCAACACGCCAGCGGATTCTTCAATTTATCGGTTTACGAAGGATTCGGAATTCCCCTGCTCGAAGCGATGAATTGCGGCGTACCATGCTGTTATGCTTCCGGTTCGGCAATGGATGAAATCTGTGGAAATGCCGGCATCGCAGTAACTGCCTGTGATGTCAATGCAGTCGTGGAAATCATGAAAATATTTTTTGACGATGACGCATCGCTGGCCCCTCTGCGAGAACTGGCGCTCAAGCGTTCCCGAAGGTTCAACTGGGAATTGACCGCCGGGATGACCCGACAAATTTATCATGCCATATAGAAAAACAATTCGATGAAAATCAATCTGGTTGGATATTGCGGGGCAACCACCGGCAGCGGAATTGCCGCCAAGCGGCTTTTTCAGGCGCTAAAATACCATGCCGCTGACCTGGAGGTCAACTATCTTACCATCGAACCAACCGACTTCAGCCTCAGGCTTGGAACCAAATTTTTAAAAAGCCGGTTGAAATTTAAACAGTCCCTGTTGTGGAAACTCTATCAATTGCAGGGAAGCACCAATTATAACGCTCATATTTTCAACGTGTTCTCTCATGGATTAATCGACCAGATCCTGTTTAACAATCCCGATGCAGTACATCTGCATGGCATCGTCGGAGAAATGTTGTCCATCCGCGAAATTGCCGAACTGGCCCGCAGAGTAAAAGTGGTATGGACGTTGCACGATTGCTGGCCTTTTTGCGGCAGCGAACAATATCCATTGCGAAATTCCCGGCGTTTTATCGACGGCTATACCGCAACGAACCGGGAAAGCGTCGGCATCGATTTCGATCGCCGGCTCTGGCAACACAAATGGAAGCATTGGCACGGACTGGATATTGCTTTTATCGCCCCCAGCCGCTGGATCAATGCCGAATTGCAAAAAAGTAAATTGTGGCGCGGCTGTCATTCCGTTGTCATCGGCAATACCATCGACACCCGAACATTCACCCCTGATCTCCGCCTGGCAAGCAGGGGCCGCCTGGGAATTCCGCCGGATGGGTTTTTTCTCGGTATTGGGGCAAGCAATCTTTCCCATCCCAACAAAGGTGGCGTTGAATTACAGCAACTTTTGGACTTTCTGTATCGCCGAGACCCGAAACATATCAAACTATTGACGGTTGGAACAGGCAAAATCCGCACCAAACTTCCGGCATGGCATTTGGGAACGGTTGATGACGAAACAACTCTAATCGATTTTTACCGTGCCGGTGATTTGTTCTTATCAACTTCCAAATATGACAACCTGCCCAATATGATTATGGAAGCAATGGCTTGCGGAACTTCTGTGGCGGCGTTCGATACCGGCGGAATCGCCGACTTAATTATTCCAGGCAGCGGACTCCTGATTCCCGATTTCGACGTACAACAACTGGGACTCCGGATTCTTGAGGTATTTTCCCATAACCAGTCCTGCCAGTTGGGCCGATTGGCAAGGCAAGCAATCATTGACAATTTCTCAATGACAACAATCGCCCGAAAGCACCGGACATTTTATCGCGCAATCATCCCTTAATCCGAAATCCAGCGGAACTCTTCCATTTTGCGTTCTATTGATTCATATAAAAAACAGAGTCAGTTTATCGCTTCCGCCGCCGTTTGCAACGCAACACGGGTGGAAACGGCATTCAAGGCGATCAGATGCAGCATCTCGCTGACCGTCGTACAGCAATCGCCCAGAATGACCGGCCGATATTTCTCAGCCATCGGAGAAATGGCGGTATGTGTGACGCAATTCTGCGTCATCATGCCGCAGAGCAACAGTTTTTCAACCCCGAGCTGCCGCAATGTCGCTTCCAACCCGGTTTTGACAAAACCATCGGCAAAGGCTTTCTCCACCACCGGCGCCTCCGGCGCGGCCTCGCGAATCTGTGGATGAATTTCCGCACCCAGGGTTCCCTTGACAAAAAATGGCGCCAATCCGTTTGCACGGTCGGCCAAATGCCGGACCAGAATAACCGGCATGTCATATTGGCGGCATTTTCGGATCGCCGCGACAATATTTTCAAGAACGGCGGCTGTATTCCACAACGGAAATTTATAGCCTGGAAAATAATCGAGTTGCGGGTCGATCACCAACAATGCTGTTTTCGGCTTGTTTTCCATAATATTCTCTCTGTAAGGTGTTTTCCGGAGGACACGATGGCAACTGATCGACACGGCGCGAATCAAACTTAAGCCGCGTATGATATAGAGATCGGTGCGCACCGGGCAAAAACGCCCGGTAAAAAGTGAAATACCGTCCCGCCGACACCAATGCACAGGCGGACCATCTTCCTTTTACCAGGCTGATTTTGCCGGAAATTTACTGGATATTTTCCGGGATAATATTTTCCGGAATCGACGGATTGACCTGTTCGCGGCTGACCAGCACCGGATACCAGAACGCCGAATTGAGTTCCGGTTCATTCTGCTGCCGGACATTGGCCTGCAGCATCCAGACCTGCCCGGTTTCGGTATTGAGCAGCAACATCGCATTCATCGTATAGGGCTGGTTGTTGAATTCCGAGACGACATCCAGCGGCCCGCTGATCACGGCATAACGCGCCGGGGTGTAATTCTGGGAGGAAACCGCTTCGGCCGCCTCCGCCCGGGTCGCTGTATATACGACAACTCCGGTTAACATGACGGCACAGCCCAACAACGCAATTACAGTCTTGCTCAACATAATCACTCTCCTCTTTTTTGATGGTGAACAAACCGAACGAACCGCCGACGGCGGTTGACGCAACTTCATTTTCTCCACCCTCAATATAACCGCAACCGGGCAAAAATACAAATCAGGATCGTTGAAAAACCTTCCACTCCGCCAATGGCCGGATTTTCAGCGGCTGTCTTTTGCCCGCCTCCGGACGCCCCGGAAGCATCAATGAACACGCTTCCGGCCGGCAATTTCCGGCAGCGGCCGGCCGGACAGTTCCGCCATCTGTTTCAGATAATTGCGGTAATGATGCAGGTAAAACGCCAACGCCCGGGAAAAGTGACGGCCAATCAGGCCGTCGATGAAAAGACGGCTGATTTCACGTTCCCGGGTCAAAACGACGACCGAACCAAACAATACCTTGCACTCCTCTTCGGTCAATCCGGACATGACCCGTTTCAAAGCGTTGCGCGCCTGCGGTTGATACAACCAGAAATAGAGCAGATCCAGCGCGTCGACGATGATCGTCCGCTGCAGTTTATGCCGCTCCGGCCCGAGGTGTTTCTGCAATCGCCGCGGATTCTCCAGCAGCGCCAGCGCCTCCATTTCCGGAAACAACACCTCCAAACGGGCGTAGATATGGAATATCAGTTTCAGCTTCTGCTGGTAATCGCGCAGCCGCACCGTGATATTATTCACCCGGTCGCCGTATCCTTCGATGACGCCGGCGATACAGTCGGACGCCAGCTTGGAGATGATCGCCGCCCATTGCTGCAGAATGACGGCAATCCCGCCGACGCCGCACAACGACAGAATTCCGTAGATCGCCGCATTGAACCCGATGGCGACCGGCACCGAAAAGACGGATCGGAAAAAATTACCGACCGCCACCCCGCGGGAAAAGCCGCGAAACAGATTGTGCCAGACAATATAAACCCCGTTGGCCAACGCAATGCCGGTAAAAACGGCCACCGGCTGCTCCTCCGCCGTCCAGCCGAAGCAGCGCTGCAGCAAAACCGTTTTCACGACATAATCCAAGAGCGGCACCGAAATGCCGGTATACATCAATGAATCCGCCACCCGGTCCCAGGAGATGAAATCCTTCCAGGTCAAAAGCTGCGAACCGCGGCGCAGGCCGCCGCCGCCCAGCACCGCCTGCAGAATATTGCGGATGCCGGTGATACCCAGCCAGATAACCGCGCCGAAATAAACCAGCAGCCACCAATCCCCGGTCCAATAGAACGTCAGGAAAGCCGGCAGAAAGCCGATTAACACCTTGCAGAGCATTTTCAGATTGCTGTTCAAGTACCAGACCAGCTCCTGAACATTGCCGATCGTCAACTCCTGCAGCGCATGGTGCTCCGACAACTCCGATTGATAAAAACCGCCGAGCGCCACCAGGTTGCCGGCCGAAGCGTCCCCCAGCTCCAGAACATTGTCCTGAAAGATCCAGCGCTCCTGCCGCTGAAAAAAACAGCCGCAATGCTGCTGCAAAAACCGGAACAGCGGCCGCTGCAGCACCGGCAGGCGGCCGAGGTCCGGCAAATAATCGCATTGCCGGTATACCAGCGAACGGACCGGCTGCAGCGATTCCCGTCCTTCACGGGCGGCGCACAACGATGTCCTCACTTTTTTCGGCAGCGAGTCCAGCACCACCAATCCCATGCCGTGTACCCGGCTCGACCGGCTGGCCGAGTCGCTGCCGAGCCTAGCCCCCAACGCCGCATGACTGTACAATTCGACATATTCAACCAATCGGTGCAGAATTTCCCGCAGCCGGCCGATGCGTTCCAATTTGTCCGGATATTTCGACTCTTTCAAACGGCGCAGCACTTCGACGATGATCTGCTTGATCCGGATGGCGTCGCCGCGGTTCAGCGCCTGCCGGAATTCGTTGATCGCCGCATCGTCCGTCCGGCCGCCCAGCACCATATCCTTGAGGTTGAAAATTTCCAGATGAGTAATCTGGCCGCGGCAATCGAACAAAATTTCGACGACATCCTCCAATTTCAGGTTGGAAAGATTCAGGGTGATCCGGCAGCCGGGAGAAATCCGGCGCAGTTCCTCGATCAACTCCAACTGTGAATAGCGGTTGATTTCCGGCAATTCGCGCAGATTTTCCGGCGGGCGGCTCAGGCGGCGGCCATCGATGAAATGTTCCCGGATATATTCGGCGGTCACCTCCCGCCGCAGATCGGTGATTTCCCGCCGTTCGCGTTCCATTTCCCCGTCGGCAATGCCTTCCAGGCGGGAAAAACGTTCGTCGAGCGCCTGCCGCACCCGGGCGGCCAGCAATTCGGCAATGTGTTCCAGCGCCGGCTGGCCGTAACGGATCGAAGCGAGCAGCTCGGCGTCGCCGACCGCATGCAGCCGAATGTGAAAATGATCATTGAGTTTTTTCAAATTCTGCCGGTTGAAATCATCCAGCGTCTTCAAGACCAGTTTCTTGCGGTAGGCCGCCGCCGCCAGGCAACGGTTCGTGAACGCGACCACCCGCGGCCGGTCCAGGAAACGAAGGAAATCCGTCGCATCGGAAAATCCGTACGGCGTCCAGATCATCTCGACGAAACGATTCCGGTAGACCGTGCTGAACTCCACGCCGATGCGGACATCCACCGCCATGATCGCCGCCGCCTGCAGCAGCTCGTCGGCAGCGTGGCGGGGTACGTAATTATAGTAGACCACCTGCAGTTGCCGGATGCCTTTGATCCAGGCGTCCATGATCAGATGGGTCGGCGACTTCCGCCCCTTGGTGTTGGCATCGTGGACATGGGAGTCAAACGCCAACTGGGTCCAGCTTTCCGGCATTTCAAGCAGATAATAGCGCTTCAGCAACCGGCGGATGAAGCGCGGCTGGCCGAGCAGCGCCCGCCGCAATTCATGTGCCAGCTTCAGACGGCGGACCTGATCGGTCCGTTCGCGGATCAGTTCCTTCATCAATTGCAGCAGCACCCGGGCGGTATTGTGCCGAAACCGGCCGCCGATCCCGGTGATCACTTCATCGTGCAGCGCCTGAAGCGCGGCGAGCCGCTGCTCCATCGCCTCGCCGCCCTGCTCGAAGGTATCGAGCAGATTGTACATCGCCGCGACAATCCGCAACTCCTTCGGCGCCGCCAGCTCCTTGATGCCGCGCGGATGAAAACAAGCCTCGAACAATTTCCGCACCGACTTGCCGGAACGCGGCCGGTCGATGAGCTTGTCCAACTCGGTCAATAATTTATAATCCGCCTGATCGAACAACAAACGGTGCCAGATTTTCGTCGCCATACGTTATCCAACTTTCTCTTCGTTCCTCTCCGGAAGATTGCTTTCCATCAATATACACGCCATCGGCCGTTTGACAAATTTTCGGACGCCTCCCGGCCGGACGGGCCTGAAACCGGCCCAATCGCCGCAACCGGATTTGATTCTCCGCCGGAATGGATTATATTCCGACCAGTGCCGGTTGTCCTCTCCGCGGAGTCGGCAACCGGCCGCTCAAGCCGCCGGACAGACGGCGGCTTCTATTATATCCGGAACGCCGGACGAACGGTCTTTTTTCACCGGGCGGACGGCGTTCCTCCTGTATTTCGTCCCGGCCCGGCTGCCATCGGAAAATTTTACCGGGCAAGTGTGGCGGAGCAGCGAACTTTTTCCGCTTGCAACGGTCTATCCTGCAAAAGGATGAATTACTATGAAAAATTATCGAAATACAATTCTCGTACCGTTCGGTTCCGCCCTGTTGGGCGGAGCATTGGCGATCGGCGGCTTTCTCTTTTTCCAGCCGCAACGGCCGGCGCCAGAACCGGGCGAGCGGTCCGCGCTCGCCACGCCGGAAGATTTACAGCATCACTTTTCCGCGACGATCAACCAGGCGATGCCGTCGGTGGTCATCATCACCGCCAGCCAGCGGCGGCCGGTGCGCCGTACCCCGTATGCCAATTTGTTCAACTACAACCGGCGGCAGCCGGTGGAGATCGACTACCAGGATATTCCCTCCGGCCAGGGTTCCGGTTTTTTCGTCCGGGAGGACGGCCACATCCTGACCAATTACCACATCGTCCGCAACCAGGATTCGTTTCGCGTCTCCACATACGACGGCCGGGAATATGACGCCGAAGTGGTCGGCATCGACCCGCCGTCCGATCTGGCCATTTTGAAAATTGCCGACGGCAAGCCGTTTCCGGTCTTGAAATTCGCCGACATTTCCAATCTCGACATCGGCCATTGGGCGATCGCCATCGGAGCGCCGTTCAGCTTGAACAGTACGGTCACCGTCGGCGTGGTTTCCAACAAACACCGCAGCGGCGTCGGCATCAACCTGCATGAAAGCTACATTCAAACCGACGCGTCGATCAACCCGGGCAATTCCGGCGGCCCGCTGCTGAATGCCGACGGCGAAGTGATCGGCGTCAACGACTTCATCCTGTCGCCGTCCGGCGGCAACATCGGCCTGAGCTTCGCCATTTCTGCCGATCTGGCCCGGCAGGTCACCGAGGACCTGATCACCCACGGCCAGGTCAACCGTCCATGGCTCGGCATCGTCATGCAGGACAGCTCCGACAACAACGGGGTTCGGGTCCAGCAGATCTTCCGCGACTCTCCGGCGGCTGAAAAATTGCGGCCCGGCGACCTGATCACCCGGTTCAACGACCAGCCGGTCACGACGCCGCAGGAGCTGCAGAGCTTGATCTATTCGGCCCGTCCCGGCGATCAATCGACGCTGACGCTGGTTCGCGACGGCATCCAGTTGCAATACGATCTCCTGCTGCAGTCGCCGCCGCAAGCCTGGTATCAGCGCCGCGGGATTACCAACGGTTTTTCATTGGTCGAAAACTTGTAAAGCATCAACCCAATCCGTCGCGGGCAAGTTTTCCGGAGCCGGTTGCCCGGCGGGGCAAGCCTCTCTCCGGCCTGTCGTCATGCGTTGTCATTTGATCCGTCTCCCGGGAGCCTGAAGCATACCCGGGAGACGTTTTGGATATTGAAGGAATCGGCCCGGCAGGCCATCAAACCGGCCGTTCACTTATTTTATTTCGTTTTTTCTGAAAATTATGTCATCCGTTTACTTCAACCCCTTGATTTTTTTGCGTTCTTCCATTAGATTCCCGAATAGGGTGCCGATAAAAATTTTCGTTTCGACCCGAAAGCGAGGCAAGCAATGCGGAAGAAAAGATTTACCCTGCTGGAACTTCTGGTGACGATTTCAATCATTTCCATTCTTGCCGGGCTGCTGCTGCCGGTCATCGGCCGCGCCAGAGGCTCGGCGATGAAAACGAAATGCAAAAGCAATCTAAGGCAGCTCGGCCTCGGCTTGGCCCTCTATACCGATGATTACAACGACAACCTGCCGCCGTACGCGCACTGGGAAATGCCGGACGGTTCGCTGCACTTCTGGTTCACTGAAATCTGCCGCTACCTGGGCGGCAAAGTCATGGACGATGAAAAAGGCACCGGCTGGATCGATGTCTGGAATGTCGCAAACACGCCGCCGCTGCTGATCTGCCCGATGGAAGGCAGCCTGCAGTTCGGCGATATCACCAACGCGGTCTGTTACGGCTGGGTGGCTTACGATTTCGGCCTGACCGACAGCGGCTGGAGCACCGACCCGGTTCACGGCAGCAAAACCAAGCTGTCCAGGGTGAGCAACCCGGCCGGCACCACGATCATCGGCGATTCGCCGAACCATGCCGACGTGCTGTTTGAACAGGATTTGTATGTACTCTACAACAATCACGACAATTGGCATACCAAAATCCTGCCGTGCCGGGTCCCGATGCGTCACAGTCCGGGCAACCGTGTCGAGTCCATCCGTTTCAACGGCTGCCGGCTCGACGGCAGCGTACACGACATCACCGGCGCCCAAATGCTGCTCAATACCTGGGACCCGGACGGCAGCGCCGAAAACTGCTGGCGGCCGCGGCGCAAGGACGGTTCCTTCCAGTAGCCGTCCGGAATCTTTTTGCTGCGAAGCGTCAATGGCGGGGATCTCGTCAAAATAGCGCGATCCGGACTTGAAAGAACGGCGATTCCGGTTTAATTTTAGGCCGGTGACCGAGAGGCGTTCGCCACTCGTTTGAAGACAGCGAAAATCCATGAAGACGGAACAGCCATTGACGCGATGACATTCAAGATATATCAGGACGAACCGATTCCGAAAACGGCAATATCGGCGGCCGGCGCCATGCCGCCCCGATACCGGAAAATGCGGAATCTGGCCAGCGGCTACGACCTCTGCCGCCAATCCGACACGATGATCTTCTATCAGCAGGCCAGGTTGATGGAAGATTTTGAAGATGAGTTCGATTTCACCGGGGAGTTCATCCGTTATTTTCCGACCTATCAGGCCATGAACGACCGGCAGCTCCGTGGTTATTTTTCCTGGCGCACCAGAGTCCGGCGCGGCATCGTCGAGCCGACCTCGCTTTCCTTCGTCTTCGTCTATCTCTATGAACTGCTCAATCAAATCGGGACGGGGTCGCCGGAGGAAGGTTTTCACACGCTGAAGAATTTCTGGCTGGCTTACCGGGAAATCGATGCGAAAATCGACCACTATGTCAAGCTGTGGCTGAAAGATTACGCCGTGTACCACAACCTCGACCGGGCGCTGCTGGAAGATGTTTTGGAAACGGATTTCGACAAGGCGGCGTTGACTTTGCTGAATTACCAGTCGCACAGCGCCGACGAGGTATTCCGGGCGCTGCATTCCCTGTCCTCGTACAATCTGGAAAATTCCAGATTTTTCCGGCAGTATCCCGATGACGTCAAAGCAGTGGTTTACCACGTTTTCGCCAGACTGTCGGACTACTACGGGAAAAATCGCAAGAACAGCCTCTGTGAAAAGTTCTTCGGCAAAATTTACGCGAGCTCCTACTACATGTTCCGGTCCGCAGTGTTTTACGATAAACTGAAACGTCAGGATTTCGTTTATGAAATCAATGACATTCATAAATACCACTGCCGGAACGGCCGCTGGAGCTGTGAACGTTTCCTGTGTTACAAGGGCAAAATTCAGCAGACCGGCGCCCTGCTGAAAATCATCGATTTCCTGATGCGTCAAAAATACCATTTCAAGTCCGGCTTGAAAGCGGAAAAAATAACCAAGCTGTACCAGGATATCATCAATCAGGAAATCGAGAAATACCAGGCCGACCAAAAACGCCGCGCCCTGCCCCGCATTGAAATCGACGTTTCCAGGCTGCAAACCATCCGGCAGGCCGCCCTGGAAACGCAAAGCAAATTGCTGGTCGAAGCGCTGGAGGACGCCGGCGAGCCGGACACCTCCGGGGAGCCGGGCGTACCGGCAAACAGGTTCAACCTGAGCGATGCGGAATACCGGCTGCTGAGCGGCCTGTTATACGGCAAAACCGATGGCGCCACGGCGGCGGGGCAGTTGCTGTCGGTGACAATTGATGCAATCAATGAAAAACTCTTCGACGAATTCGGCGATACCGTCATCGCTTATGACGGGGAAAAGCCGGAATTGATCGAAGACTACGTCGCCGAATTGAAAGGAATCATCCAGGGATGAAAATACCCAGAAGAATCGCCACGGTAATAATCAATTCTTTGAAGGGCGGAGTCGTGCCGCGGATCGGCCTTCCCTATATCACGGTCGGCCGGCAAATCGAAATCGACGCCCTTTTGCACGATGTCGAAATCATTGCCGACGGCGGCGCGTCGTTCCGCTTCATCGTCGGGAAATACGGCAGCGGCAAAAGTTTTCTACTGCAGACCATCCGCAATTACGTCATGGATAAAAATTTCGTGGTCGCGGATGCCGACCTTTCCCCCGAACGGCGTCTGCAGGGCACCAAAGGCCAGGGGCTTGCCACCTATAAAGAACTCATTCGCAACCTGTCCACCAAAACCAGGCCGGAAGGCGGCGCCCTCACGCTGATTCTGGACCGCTGGATCAGCAATATCCAGAGCGAGGTAGCCGTTGAAAGCGAGCTGGCGCCGGGCGACGGCAGTTTCTGCAAACTGGTGGAAAAGAAAATCCATGAGACGATAAACTCCCTGAACGAAATGGTCCACGGCTTCGATTTCGCCCGTCTGCTGACCGTTTATTACCGTTCTTATCTCGACGGGAATGACGAGAACAAGGCCAAGGTGGTCAAATGGTTTCGCGGCGAATACGCCAACAAGACGGAAGCCAGGGCGGAACTCGGAGTCAATATCGTCATCTCCGACGACGACTGGTACGAATATATCAAGCTGCTGGCGGTGTTTCTCAAAAAAGCGGGCTATGGCGGTTTGCTGCTCCTGATCGATGAACTGGTCAATATTTACAAGATACCCAACAGCATTACCCGGCAGTACAATTATGAAAAAATTCTGACCATGTACAACGATACCTTGCAGGGCAAAGCCGGATACCTGGGCATCATCATGGGCGGAACGCCGCAGTGCATCGAGGATACCAGGCGCGGGGTTTTCAGCTATGAAGCCTTGAAATCCCGGCTGGAAGCCGGCCGCTTCGGCCGCGACGACCTCAAGGATGTGCTGGCGCCGGTGATCAAACTCTCGCCGCTCACCTACGAAGAAATGCTGGTGCTGATCGAAAAATTGGCCGACCTCCACGCCGGCCTTTTCGAATACGAGCAGACGCTGAGCCAGGAAGACCTGATCGCCTTCATCAAAATCGAGTTCGGCCGGATCGGCGCGGATACCAATATCACGCCGCGCGAAGTCATTCGCGACTTCATCGAACTGCTGAATATCGTCTATCAAAATCCCGGCCTCAAAGTTACCGAGCTATTGGGTTCGGAAACTTTCGAATACGCCAAGACGGCCGTCAATGACGAAACTCTCGAAAAAGAGTTTGAAGAGTTCGAGATCTGAGGCGGCGGGATGAATATTTTCAACCGTTACGCACCGTTTATTCAGGACTTCATCTACCGGAACAACTGGGAAGCCCTGCGCGCCATCCAGGTTGCCGCCGGCGATGCGGTGTTCCATACGGATGACCACGTGCTGCTCTCCGCCTCCACCGCGTCCGGCAAGACGGAAGCGGCCTTTTTCCCGATCCTGACGTTGTTCTCCGAGAACATGCCCCAATCGGTCGGCGCCATCTATATCGGTCCGCTGAAAGCGTTGATCAACGACCAGTTCCTGCGCCTCAACGATCTGTGCCGGGAAGCGAATATTCCGGTCTGGCACTGGCACGGCGATGTGGCGCAATCCCATAAAAACAGACTGCTGAAAAATCCTTCCGGCATCCTTCAGATCACCCCGGAATCGCTGGAGGCGCTGCTGTTGCATAAACACGCCTATATCGCCCGTCTGTTCGGGGATTTGCGTTTCATCGTCATCGACGAAGTGCATTCGCTGATGCGCGGCGACCGCGGCGGCCAAACCCTGTGTCTGATCGAAAGGCTCTCCAGGCTGGCCGGCGTAAATCCACGGCGGATCGGTCTGTCGGCCACCATCGGCGATCTGGAAAGCACCGGCCGGTTTCTCGCGTCCGGCACCGGCCGGAATACCGTCATCCCCCGCATCGAAACAAAGGGAGTCAAATGGCGGCTTTCGATGGAGCACTTCTATCTGCAAGGCGCCCAGGCCGCCGAGGAGAAAGAGCTTCCGGAGGCCGCTCCGGTCCTGGCGCAGGCCACCGATACCGCGCCGGCCAGCGCCGATCCGGGAATGGGGTATATCTTTGAACACACCCGGGGCAAAAAGTGTCTGATCTTCGTCAATTCCCGGGAAGAGTGCGAAGCGGTCACCACCACTTTGCGCCAGTACTGCGAAGCGAAGCACGAGCCGGACCGTTTCCTGATCCACCACGGTAATCTGTCCACTTCCTATCGGGAAACGGCGGAAGCGGTGATGAAAGACGAGGAACAATTCCAGACGACCGTTACCACCGCCACGCTGGAGTTGGGCATCGATATCGGCCGGCTGGAACGCGCCTTCCAAATCGACGCGCCGTTCACGGTGTCCTCTTTTCTGCAGCGGATGGGACGTACCGGCCGGCGGGACCTGCCGCCGGAAATGTGGTTCGTCATGCGGGAGGAGCAGCCGGAAGCCAGGGCAATGCTGCCGGTGACGATTCCCTGGACGCTGCTGCAGGGCATCGCGCTGGTTCAACTCTATCTGCAGGAACGCTGGGTGGAACCGCCGAAACTGGACCGGCTGCCGTTCAGCTTGCTGTATCACCAGACGATGTGCACGTTGGCTTCCGGCGGCGAACTGTCGCCGGCCGGACTGGCGTCCCGGGTGCTTTCGTTGAGCTATTTCCACCGGATCGGCCGGGAAGATTACCAATTGCTGCTGCGGCATCTCATCTCGACGGAACATATCCAGAAAACCGAAGAAGGCGGCCTGATCGTCGGACTGGCCGGGGAACGGCAAACCAATTCCTTCAAGTTCTATGCGGTATTCAAAGAGAATGAGGAGTATACCGTCCGCTGCCAGTCCCAGGAACTGGGAACGATCGTGCTGCCGCCGCCGATCGGCGAAAAAATCGCGCTGGCAGGTCATGTGTGGATCGTCGAAGAAATCGACCACAAACGCCATCTGGTTTACTGCGAACAGGTCAAGGGCAAAGTGCCGGCTTATTTCGGCCAGTGTCCCGGCGACATCAACACCAAGGTTTTGGAGCGAATGAAAGCGGTGCTGCGGGAAAATGTCGTCTATCCGTATCTTATGAAAAACGCCGTCGCGAGGCTCGCCGAAGCCAGGCACACGGCCCTTCACTCCGGCCTGACCGACGAATCGCTGATCTGTCTCGGCGGCGAAATGTGGTGCCTGTTCCCGTGGCTGGGCACGTATGCCTTTCTCGCGCTGGAGCGGTTTATCAAAATCAAATGCGCGCCGCAGCTCGGTTTGTCCGCCCTGGATTCCTCCAGGCCGTACTTCCTCCAATTCAAGATGAAGGCGTCAAAAGAAACCTTCTTCAAAGTGCTGGGCGAGCAGGAACGACAGCCGCTCGACCCGATGGAACTGATCTATCCGGGCGAAGTGCCGTTGTTTGAAAAATACGATGAATTCCTGCCGGTGGAACTGGTCAAAAAAGGCTTCGCCTACGGCATCCTCGGTCTTGACGAGATGAAAATGCGCATCCGTGAATGGCAGAAGCGTTGACATCCGGCAGGCGTATTGTTCGAAAAGCGGTTGCCGCCCGGCGTCAATATTCGCAACGATGCGCTTGAATTTCCTCGATCACCGCCGCCGTCGGCCCGGCAAAGCGGCAGCGGCCCTGTTCCAGATAAAGGGCCCGGCCGCAGAACTGCCGCGCGTCCTCCAGGGAATGCGTCACCAGAACCACGGCAACGTTTCGGGCTTTCAGTTCTTCGAGTTTGGCCAGACATTTGCGCCGGAATTCACTGTCTCCCACTGCCAGCACCTCATCGATCAACATGAGTTCCGGACGCAGATGGACCGCGATGGCAAACCCCAGCCGGGTCTGCATGCCAGTGGAATAAGTCCGCAAAGGTTCATCGATAAAATCCCCCACCCCGGAAAACGCGATGATCTCCTCGAGCCCGGCCTCCAATTCCGCCCGCCCCGCCCCCAGCAGCAGCCCATTCAGCAAAATATTCTCGCGACCGCTCAGGTCATGGCAGAACCCGGAACCGAGTTCCAACATCAATCCGATTCTGCCGCTGACGCAGACTTCGCCCGCGGTCGGCCGGATGATTCCGGCCAGAAGCGACAACAGCGTACTCTTGCCCGCTCCGTTCGGTCCCAGGATGGCCAGACTCTCGCCCGGATACAACTCAAAGGAAACATCCTCAAGCGCGATAAACCTTCGTCGGTGACGGCGGCGGCGAAAATGGACCAGGCTGTGCAGCAGAACATCCTTCAAGCCGTAATCGGATTTGATCCGGGTGAAACTTTTCCCCAAATGCGTCGCCCGAAGCACCGGCTGTTCCATTACAGCACCTCCGCGAGGTCGTCTTGAAAACGGCGGAAAATCACCATGCCGACCGCAGCGATCATCCCGCCAAGCGCGAGCGCCGCCAGGCAATAAAGCCATGCCGGCTGCGGAGCGTAAAAACAGCAGCGCAGCAATTCCACCGGGAAAAAAACCGGATTGAGCAGCAGCAGCGGCCGGTATTCCGCCGGAATCTGCTCCGTGCTGTAAAAGATCGGCGTCACATAGAACCACACCTGGAGCAGAATTTGCATAATCCGCTCCAGGTCGCGAAAATAGGTGTTGATTACCGCCACGATCAAAGCCAGGCCGAATGCCATCAGCAGCACCGAGACGATTCCGGCCGGCAGGAGCCCCAGAGCCAGCCACCCCGGCACCCTTCCGCACCAGAGCATCAATATCAGCAGCACCGGCAACGAAATCAACAAGTGCACCGCTTCCGCCCCGACCGAAGCCGCGACAAAAATCAGCCGCGGCGCACAGGTTTTCCGGATCAGATTGGCATTGGCGAGCAGGACATTGGCCCCCTGGGTCAACGAATTGGAAAAGAACTGCCAGACGACAAAGCCGATGGACAAAAAGAGAAAATAGTCTTCAATGGGAAAACGCAGAAACAGGCTGAAGACGACGAAGAACACCAGACTTTGAAACAGCGGCATCAACAAACTCCAGACATAGCCGAGTACGGTGTTTTTATATTTCGCCTTCAGCTCTTTGGCGAGCAGCACCGCAAACAAGGCGCCGGAGTCATAGGCAGTCCCCACCATCTACGGCTCCTTTCCAATCGCCTCCAGAAGCGGCGCGACAGATGCCAGCACCCGCTCCGGAATCAAACGGTGCATACATTCATTGCAAGCCAGCTTCTTCGGGCAAAACTCCATCCAGCGCTCCGTCGCCCACCAGCAATCGCCGCAGGCGTCATCCCGCAAATTGAGATTCTGCGGATAGGCGAAATAACGCTTTGAAGTCGGCCCGAACAGCACCGCGCACGATGTCCCCAGACTGGCGCAGACATGCACCAGCCCGCCTTCGATATCGATATGCAGTCGCGAGTGCCTCAGGAGCCCGGCGCATTCCGCCAGCGTGGTTTTCCCGGCGAAATTAGCGTCGGCACCGGCAACCGGAAAGCTGTTTTTGCCGCCGACTTGAATGATGCCAAGTTTCGGAAAACGTTCTTTCAACAGCCGGATCAACGCGGTCCAATGTTCCTGCGGATAACATTTGGTGGCAGTCACAGTACTCAAGATGAACATATGATCGAACCCGGTGTTGAAGGTGATGTAGGCAGCAAATTTCGTCCGGATCCTCTCGAACGCCCCGTCATCCTCCGGCAAATCCAGCGCCAATCCGCCCGGCTCCAGGCCCAATTGCCGGTAGACGGCGGAATGGCGATTCCAGCCGATCGCCACCGCCTGCCGGGCGAAGGCGCCGTCGAGCAACGGATGGTTGTCGATGAACAGCTCCCACTGGCGGCGGCTCTTTCTGGCCGCCGCCAGCAAAGACAGGAGCGGCGGCGACAGACGCCGAATCTTTGCCACGTCAATCTCCGCCTCATTGAAAAATGCAAAACTGTTCAAATACAATGCGCAGTCGCACAGCTCCCGCTCATAATATTCAAACAGCTCCAGATACTGGATATCCTCGACATAATCGCATTTGCCGAATACCCAGCGGGCCTGTTGAAGCGACGGGAAAAATACATAAAAACGACAGTTCGGACAAAACGCCGCAACCTGCCGGAGCACCCGCGCCAGAATGACGGCATCCCCCAGCCCGCCGGTAATTTTCACCGCCACATTGACATGGTCGGCCGACAACATGCCGAGGCCGGCTTTCGGCATCCGCAGCGGCCGGCGCCGGAATTTCGACCAGCAATATTTCAACGCATATTTTAAAAAAGACAATCCGCTGGGATCGCGTTCGAGATGTTCCGCCAATTTTCGTTTGATCCGGTAGGAATAGGAATTCAAATGCCCCATAAAAACTCCAAGTCCCCAGGCCAGAAAACAGCCGGAGGACTTTGTTGATTCTTCATCGGCCGGAAAGCGTCAACCCGTTCAATTCCCTCCGTCACGCAATGGCGACCAGGTTCTTGAACTTGTCGGGGTCCGCACTGCTCCAGGCCAGAGAATCGTCACTACCCGCCCACAGAATATCGTCTTTACCGTCGCCGTTGAAAATCGCCGATCATGGAAAAGGTATAATCGCCGAGTTCGGACAACTGGCCCAACCGGGTATACGCCAGGTTGTTCTCCGTCAATTTCGTCCACATCCCGACGCTGTCGTCCACATTGCATTGCCAGAGGATGTCACTGATGCCGTCACCGTCAAAATCGCCAATCCCCAACAAGCTCCATTCCTTCGAATCCAGCCCGGAAATTTCATGCAGGACGGCGTCGTCCGTGCCGTTGTGCTCCCAATAGCCGACCATCCCGTCGGCGTTGCGCAGGATCGCATTCTCCCGGCCGTCACCGGTCACGTCGCCGAAGCCGGCAATCTGCCAATCGGTATTTTTGCCGCAAATCCGCAGATCGGCTTCATATCGGCCGTCGGCTCCCATGATCCAGGCGTTGACGTTCCGGTCCCGGCCGGCTGCGACGGATTCGGTTTCGATGGTCAGGATATCGTCGATGCCGTCGCCGTTGACATCGGCACAGCCGAGATATTCCCAGGTGGAATTGTCAAAGCCGCGGACATCGGCATGAACCCACTCGAGCGTTTCCGGATCGGTCACCAACGCCGCAATGTCGGTGGTGTCGTTGCCGGCGTTGAAATGCTTTATCAGCACATCCGCCGCACCGTCGCCGTTGATATCGCCGCAGCCCGCCGCTTTCCAGTCACCGGTTTTCCACAGCGTATCGCTGGCCGTGAATTGACCGTCGGAATCATAAATCACCGCCAGAGCATCGGAGTTTTTGTCCTGCCGGAACACATCCGCAATTCCGCTGCGGTTGAAATCCCCAACGCCGAAAGAACGCCAGTCGTGCGGGACCGGAGTCGGAGTCGCTTCGATTTCAACGTAATAGGTATTCAGCGCCGGGGCCACGGCGCCTCCGGTTTTCAATTCATCGCCGGAAACGACCAGATAGTAAAGGCTGTTTGCAATCGCACCGAAGTGAAAAACCTGTTCCAGCGCGGCGGCGGCACTTGTTCCGATCAAATTTTTAAAAGAATCGTAGACCGAAATGACCAAACCGGATAACAACGAATCAGAAGAGGCCATCGAAACCGTGACGGTTACCTCGCCGTCAGCCTCGGCAGTGAACATATAGTAATCTTCATCCCCTTCGCCATCGAGATTCCCGGCCCGGAGCACGCCACCGTCCTTCCACTCCAGCAGCCGGGCGTCCGCAAAATCCTCCGACTGGCCAATCAGGTTCTTATCAAACTGTTTGAGCGCCGAAAAACTTCCGAGGTAGGCGCCCGGCACAAAATAGTCTTCGAAAAAGAGCCGGCCGTCGTCGTGAACGGTAACCCGCGTCCGCGAAAGGCGGTTGATCGCCTCTCGGCGGTCATCGCTGCCGGACCAGTAATCGCTGTCGGAGTCGCTGTAATACAGATAAATGTTACCGGCGTCATCGACCTCGTAGCCCCAGCCGGTAATGGCGTGCGCCAGACCGGCGTCGGAGTAGATCGCATAGGAGATGCCGTAGCCGGCGTCAAAGTAATCGGCCAGCAAATTCAGCAAGGTCGAGGTTTCAGTCGAAACTTCGATGCTCGCGAAACAATCGGCCAGCTCAAGACCCGGAAACAGATTGCCGCCTTCGGCCGGGACGACCATCGTGCCGGAAAGCCCTTCTCCGGTCAGAAACCAGCCCTGCGCATCGCTCTCCATGCCGCCTTCATTCTTCCAGTAATTGATGAAATACTCGAATACCTCATCTTCATTCGCGAAGGCATAGGGAGAATTCGCCGCCCAGCCGGTCCAGGTCAGCACATTCGCGCTGGCAGCACCCCAGCAATAGAGCGCATCCTGGACATTGTTGAGCTTTTCGGCGTCCGCGAAATAGTAACCGGTAACGTCGTTATGCTGCGGAATCGCCGGTTTTCCGTAGAGCTCCGGCAGGTAATCATGACCCCACAGTTCGGTGGAAAGCACAACATTCGTATCCGCCGTCGCAATTTCCGAAATCCGGAACGAACCGACCTCACTCCACTCTCCCAACTGTCCGTCGGCATCCACCGCCCGCACCTGATACTCATAACCGCCGGCCTCCAGGTCACTGAGAAAAGCCCAGTTGCTATTCACCGTCACCGTCTCGGCATTTTCCAACCCGGAGCCGGCCGCCCCATAGCGGACAAGATACGAAACGGCCGAATTCGCCGCCGGATCGCTCCAATACAGCGTCACCGCCATTCCGGCGTATACATTCGCTGCGGCGTCGGTGATCTGCCGGGGAGCGGTATCATCGCCCGGCTCGACCGGCCGGACCTGCAACACCAGCTCTTCGGCGGCATTCACCGCCAGCGTGTACAGTTTGCCGTTCAGGGCAAATGAGCAATCCGAATACAGGTCAAGCTCCGCATACGAACAAGCAAACGACATCTCCGAGTGACAGGAAATGCTCCCGGCAAAACCCGCCGCATTTCCGGCCAGCCGGTATTCCCCGTCCTCCAGTCCCCGGGACGAGATGGTGATCGCCAGGGAAGCGCCTTCGAGCCGCGTGATATCGTTCACCAGCACTCCGGTCAGCGCGTTCGCCGCAACTTCGCCGCCGGTCAGATCGAAATCGATCACACAACCCGAAGCATCGACTACGCCGCCGGCCAGGAGCGAACCGGCCACCGAGATCATTCCATTCAACTCGCTTCCCGCCGCCAGCGAAAGCGTGCCGCCCTGCTGAACCGTGGTATTGTTCAGGACTGCCCCGGCCGCCGCTTCGACCATGCCGCCGGCTTCGACTTCCGCATAATTCGAGACGGCTCCGCCGGCAAGCGTCAGGACTCCGGAAACCATACTGACATTGACACGCGAACCGCACTCCGCATGCTACACGCCGCCGGCGTCAATAGTCATATAACTCGCTTCGCCATACGCACCGATATTCTGTACCGCACCGGCAGAAATGAAACCGCCGAACGCAATCTGCCAAGCTCCGACTTCCTGTCGGGAATCAACCCGGTAATTCATGGAAGAATCCGGGTCGGACTTGATGATGTAACCGTATTCACCGGTTCCCTGCACATTCGTGCCGAAATCATAACTGACGTCCGCAGCCCGCTCCGCAACAAATCCGGTGGAGGTTCCGCCGGCTTCCACCCGGAGCTGGCCAGCCGCCAGAATATTCGTCTGCCGAACCGTACCGCCGGCTTCGACGACCAGCGTACCATCCGCTATTGACTTATTTGAATAGATTCAGTATACTTTATAAAGAGGAAATACTTTAATCCACAATGATTAAAATAGCGCATATATAAATTCAGAAATAATAACAGATACAATAATAGATATAATAACAGGATAAAATCAGCAACGATGAGAGACAACGTAAAATATCAGGACGTCTACGAAAAGTTACGCAAGATTGCCACGGAAACCAACACGTCCCGCAAGCTGCCGTCCCTGAAACAACTTTGCGACACCTACCAGGTCAGCCTGGTGACGATGAATTCGGCGCTGGATTTGCTGGAAGAGGACGGTTTGATCCGCCGGGAAGCCAGACGCGGGGTTTTTCTGACGCCGCAGGAACCGCAGCAGCGCAGCGGCCGGATTTCGCTGCTGATGCCGGGAGTTCAGGAACCTTTTTTCACCGTCATCATCGACACACTGCACCGTTATTTGACGACCTTCGGCCTGGAAACCGTGGTGACCCTCTATGATTTCAATGAAAATTCCGAGGCGGAAGAGTTGCGCCGGCTGCGGGATTATAACCGGATCGACGGCATTCTCTACCTGCCGACGTTCGGGTCCCTCCGGCTGCGGGATTTGCTGATCGAGTTGGCGGCCAGCAAACCGGTCGTCCAGTTCGACCGGGTCTGGGCGGAAGGCGTTACCCCATTCGTCGGATACGAGGAATTTCAAACCTGTTACGACGCCGCCAACCACCTGATTTCTCACGGCCACCGCGACATCGGCCTGATTCTGGCCAACACCGATCTGCTGGACAATCCGTCCGAACGGCTGAAAGGATTCCTGGCCGCGTTGCAGGATGCCGGCCTGTCGCTCAACCCCAAAAACGTCATCACCTATTACTATTTCGATCCGGATCTCAGCAGCAATGTCGTCGAACTGTTGAGTTCGCCGCAATGTCCGACCGCTTTTTTTGCCGTCAACAACGTCTATCTTTCCCGTTTTCTCCGGAAAGCCGCTTTTGCCGGCAAACGGGTTCCCGGCGACATCAGTTTCATCTGCGTCAGCACCGACGAATCGATGGAACAATTTTCCGCCGATTTCACTTATTTTCGTCAGCCGACCCGAACCGTCGTCGTCGAAGCGGCCAAATTGTTGTTGCGACGTCTCAAGGGCGAAACGCTGCCGCCGACGGAATTGCGTTTCCCGAGCGTACTGGTGGAAGGCAACAGTTGCCGGCCCCGCTAAGAAAAACCAGCCCCGAAAAATCAAGAAAGGAAAATCTTTGTGGAACTGTTTTGGTCAGCAATACTGTTTCTGGCGGTCGTTCAACCGGCGGCGGGAATTGCCGGCCGATTATGAAGACTACGTCGATTGGTACTGCCCGCTGCTGCACGCCTACGATCCGGAATTGTCGCGGCAATTGCGCAGCCAGGGCAAAGAGGTCTGGTGGTATGTCTGCTGCTGGCCGCGCTATCCCTATGCCAACCTGGCGTTCGCCGACCTGCCGGCCATCGAAACGCGGCTGCTGCCCTGGATGACTTACCTGATGGAAAGCGACGGGCTGCTCTATTGGCATGTCAACCTCGAATGGCCGCAAAACGCCACAATCGAGGAATGGCAGCCTTTTTCTCCATGGTTCCAACCCAACGGCGGCGACGGCAATTTGATCTATCCGGGCGCCGACGGGCCGATTCCCGGCATCCGGATGGTCAATCTGCGGGACGGCAGTGAAGATTTCGAGTATCTCGCCATTCTGGAGAACTTGAGAGGACGGCAAGCGGCGCTGCCGTATGCGGAACGGCTGATCCGCTCACTGACCGACTTCAGCCGCAATCCGGCGGAACTGGAAGCAATCCGCCGGGAGCTGGCTGCGGCGATCGAGCAGGCGCAGCATGCCGCCGGAACCGATAAACATGCTTCCATGCAATAGTTTCCAGCCAGGGAGGGTCCCACGTTCAAACCATCGATTTCTTTTCTCCTGCAACCAACAAAACCAGAACCGGAAAGGAAGAAAACATGAGGAATGCAAAATTCACACTAATAGAATTGCTTGTAGCAATAGCAATCATAGCCATTCTCGCCAGCATGCTGTTGCCGGCGCTGAGCAAGGCCAAGGCGGCGGCCCAGGCGATCAAATGCATCAACAATCTCAAACAGGTCGGCCTGGGCTGCATGATGTATGCCGGAGATTCCGACGGTTACGGCCCGGTCGCCACCTTCGGCGGCGAAGATCAATGGAAATACGCCTGCATGCCGGTCGGCATTTATCTCGGCATTCCAGAGGCCGCCGTCGGTCCAGGCGGCGGTCATTTCCGCAATACGATTTTCGATTGCCCCGGCTTTGAAGGCCGCGACGGCACCGCCTATATCATCAACGGTTACATCGGCGGCGGCGTCAACGATGCCAGCTTCGCCTTTCCGCCGCTGAAGCTCGACGCGATCACCCGGCCGTCCAGCCGGATGTACTGGGCCGACAACCAGCTCGACAACAAATGCCTCGGTTACTGGAATCTGCTTCCCGACGCCAACTACACGCTCGGGCGCCGCCACAACAACCGTTCCAACGTACTCTGGGCCGACGGCCATGCCGCCAGGAGCGACCGTTACAATTTCGACTGGTATGAGGCCCCGGCCGGCACTTTTTACCCGGTCAACGATTGACCCGCCGGTTCCTTGCCGGCCGGAAAAAACAATTGACCGCCCCGAAATTCACCGGGACGGTCAATCTGCGACTCCGCGTCAGGGAGCCGGCGGTTTCTTCAGCACCCGCCGCCGCAACAACCGGCCAGAGCCAGCGTCGCGATTACGGCCGCCAAAGTCAATACTGCCGCTTTCATCGGACACCTCCTTGTTTCAGCCGATTTTCTCCGCCGTCCAGCCGGGCGACGGAGAAAATAATGCCGTTGAGATAATGTATCACTTCTTGGCGTTATGCGCAATCGTAATGGCGTTGTATTCCTGGACATGGTCGCAATAAATCTTGGCCAGGCCGGGACCGTCATTACGCCAATCGCGCTGCAATTCGGATGCCAACGCGAACCAACTGGTCAGTTGCGCGCCGGCCTGCTGCATGCGCATCCAGGCGGCATGCCGGGTCACCTCATTGAACGTGCCGGAGGCATCGACCACTACGAACACCTCGTAACCTTCCTTCAAGGCGCTGAGCACCGGAAACGATACGCACACTTCGGTGACGATGCCGGCGACGATCAACTGCTTGCGTTTGGTATCCTTGACCGCTTTAACGAAGTCCTCATTGTCCCAGGCGTTGATCTGGCCGGGACGCGGAATAAACGGCGCATTCGGGAACATATTTTTGACTTCCGGCATCAGGACGCCGTTCGGGCCGCTTTCGAAGCTGGTGGTCAGCACGGTCGGCAACTTGTAATGCTTGGCGATGTCGGCCAGGGCCAAAACATTGTTCTTGAACTCCGCCGGCGTGAAATCACGCACCAGCGAAAGCAATCCGACCTGATGGTCGATCAGCAAAACGGCGGCATTTTCAACTGTGATTCTGGACATAATACTCCTCCTTCGAGTTTATTCCACGCCGCAGTACCATACCTGCGGCGTCGCTTCATTTTCGATTTCCGTTTCTGGGCAATGTCTAAAATTCGTCCATTCAAAAAAGAAGAAGCCACTTTTCAATTTCAACCGGCTTGCCTTCATCCCGGCGGACAAAAATAAATCCCTTGCTTATTCGGAACCTATACTTTATTTTTCTCTTCACAGAGATATCATATCACAATATTGTTTAGTGTCAAACTATTTTTAACAATAAAATAAAAATAATTGTGAAGATCACATACAATTATGTAAATTCATAAAAAGCAAAAACAGCTTCTCAATACGACCATTCGACGGGAAATCAACTTAAAATGGGAAGCGTCTTATTTACAACAATGAACGCCATCTGCTAATTGCAGGGTACGTTACCGGGACCGCCCGGCAATCTTCTTGCATCAAAAAACCGGCGGCCGGCCGACATCATTCGGCGGGCACAGTCAGGCATCCGATTCGATAACGCCGTTGTCCGTCGTTTCCCGGATACGGCAAAGCATAAACCGGCGTTCCGTCGAGCCGGCCGACCGAAACGAACACCTCATATTCGCCGGGGGCCAGGCGCGGCGCCAATTGGTTGATCGTGAAGCGGACGGCACGCTCGACCGGGACGGCTTTACCGGGCTCCGCCGGCTCCAAGTTCCTGCCGTTGAATTCATCGACCAGCACGGCGGCGATGCCGCCTTCGCCATCTTTCAACGTGAATGACACGAATGCGTCCCGATAACAGGGCGCCACTCCGACGTTGGCAAAATCATAACGCCAGACCGCCGGTTCTCCCGGCCTGACCGTATCCGGGTATGCGATTTTCGGCAGATTGAAACGATACCCCAGCCGGCGGTTGATCGCCCGAACGGCCTCCTTCTCCTTCTCCCACAGCTCATCCGGCCAACCGTGGATCGACAGATAACTGGCATGATATTCCTCGACCGCTTTTTTCAGCAGCTCACTGTCCCAGCAGCCGCGTTCGACCGAACCGGCAAAATGCTCGTGCTCCAAGACCACCGGCAGCGTCGGCCAGAATTGCTGCGCCAGCCCGGCATGAAACCAGGCCCGGTCCCCGCCCTGCACCAGAATCGAATCGTCCCGCAATGAGACGTTTTGCGAACGGGCATACCGCATCAACGGAAAATCATCGCCGGGGCGTTCGGCGCCGATCACGTCATCGGAAATCACCAACTGGGTACGGGGAAAATACTTTTTATGCAAATCGAGATGGATTCCGGCCAGGCGGACATTTTCCGCGTCATCAAGCCGCTGGCTGAAACCGGTGTGGCCTTCCCCCCAAGTCCCGAAGGTGCCGACATCGATGAACGCCACATTGGGATTGTCGTCATAGCGCGCGCCGGCGGCGGCAAGAAAATTTCCCAGTTTTTCCAGAAAAATCGGATCGTCGAACACCGGGTCGACATATTCGCCGGTCGCCTGGGGCCCCTCCCCGGGCGTGAAACGGACATACTTCGCCCCGGCGTCGAAAACCCACTTCGGCGTCGGATACTCCAGCCAGCTTTCCGCCGTGGTGAACCGGAACGCCACCTGTTTGCCCCCGGCAATCCAACGCTGCGCCGGCGTATCCAGAATCGACCACTCAAAGTGTCCCTCTTCCGGTTCAATGAAGGCCCACGGAATCCGCAAATAAACCACCGAACAGCCTTCAAACCAGTCCAGCGTATCGGCAGGCGCCAGTCGGCTGCCGTAATTCCAAGTCTGATTGGAATAAAAATGCATCGTCCAGCCCATATCCGGATTGATCAACGCTTCGGCGTTGTCCGGCAATTCCACGACGGCGCCGGACAATCCGCCCGAAGCCGCCATCATGCCGGCCGCCAGCCATCCGGCCCAGCACTTCGCCATCGCAATCACGGTTCCTCAATGACCTCGAAAGAAAAAATCCCGACCGGCAACTCCCGCCGCGTCTCGCCGATCACCAGACGTACCCCGACCACCGGTTCCGGCAGGTCGATTTTCACCAGCCGCCGGCGGTTGTCCGCCGCCTGGAACAACACGAACCAGACGCCGTCCGGCCGGCAACCGTACAACGTGAACGATTTGACCAGCGTTTCCGGCACCGCATAATGCGGCACATCCAGCGGAAAAGACGCCACCATATTCAACCGCGGCTGGCGGGCCAGATCACTGTCGAACACCACCCGAACCCGACCGGACCGGGGCCCGGCAAACGTGTACTCCGCCCAGTCGCCGGCCCCGGCAAACCAGGCGTGCCCGCGATCCCGCTCTTCGCCGTCGCGCAATTTTTCCGGCGCGCCGGCGGATGCGGTCAACACCGCCTGTTGCGTCATCTTGTCCGCCTCCCGTTTCCTGCCCGGCAGATAACAGTCGTCAAGCAGCAGCATCTGCTGAAGGCGACCGATCTCCCGTTGATATACTTCGCGGGGCAGCAGGCCGCCGGGAACCGCGATCGCCGCCGCCGTTCCGACCGCCTGCCCCAGCAAGGCACAGGTGGCCATCACCCGGGTAGAGGTCAAGGCGGCATGGCTGACGCTGATGTTGCGGCCGGCGAACAGCAGATTGTCGATATTTCTGGAATACAGGGAGCGGAACGGAATCTGGTAGGGCGAATGCACCGGATGATTGACATTGGGTTCGCCGCGATGGTAAAAACCGGCCGGCGGATGATTGTCCATCGGCCAGCCGCCGAACGCGACCACGTCGTCGAACCCGTCGCCGCGCTCCAGATCTCGCTGCGTCAAGATATAATCGCCGACGTAACGGCGGCTCTCCCGCTTGCCGGGCAGGAATCCCACCCACTCCAGCACCCAATTGTCCGCCTCATGGTCGCCGCGATTTTTGATATGGTCCCAGATGCCGTAAGCGATTTTCAACAACTCATCCCGCACCATCTCGGTGTCGGCAATCGAATCGCCGTCGCCGCCGAGCTCCAGATACCAGAAATTCTGATAAAATCCCAAGGCATGATCGCGGCCGATCGCCTCGTCCGTCTCATAGACATAGGCCCATTCCGGCGCCACGAACGGCTGCGGACGGTCGGTTTCGCGGGCCTGCAACAGGCAGCTCATCCCCATCGTCCGGTGATCGGCTTCCTTCGGCTCGATATCTTCCCCGAATTCCGCCCTGCTCTCCCGGCCGAAACGGCACTCCGCCCCGGTCAACGGCGCCAGAATGCTGTCGCCCGAACAGTCGGCGAACAGTTGCGCCTCCACCTGATGGAACTGCTGGGTGGTGCATTGCCAGCCCTTGATCGAACGAATGCGCGAACCGGCCATCTCCGCCGCCAGGCAGGAACAATTCAACAACAGAGTGAGGTTCGGCTGAAAACGTACTTTTTCATAAAGAACGCTGTCCCAGACCGCATAGCTCGGGTAGCTGTTCCGGTAGAGATTTTCCAGCAGAATTTCCTCGACCAAACCGCTCTCCGGACAACCGGCCGCCCCGCACACCCACATGCGGATTTCACTGGAAGCATTGCCGCCCAGGACCGGCCGCTCGTGCATCAACAATGTCTTCACCCCGCGCCGGGCCGCGGCAATCGCCGCGCACATTCCGGCCAGACCGCCGCCGACCACACAAAATTCGACCTGATGTTTCACCGTTTCCATCTCGGTTCCATTCCCTTTTCGAATTGTTCCATTCAGAGTTGACAGCAGAAAAAATAACCGGCCCCGGTCGAAAATGCAATGGCAAATGGTTGAAATCGATTATTTTTTCCAAGGAAGGGTTGACAAAAATCCAACCGGTGAGTATAATAAAACAGTTTTATATGAGAAATGCAGGAAATCTTGTTATGCTTTTGGAACGATATTATGACGCTTATCCTTACGCTTACCTCCGTTGCGGAGAGCGTCGAAGTCTGGCGGCATAATTCTTTTTGACAAGCGGCAATCGGGCGGACGCGGCAAAACGGCGGACCGCCTTTTTTATTTTTACCGACCCCAAAAACGATGCCGCAAACACCTCAAAGAAAAATGAAAAATGATTGACAACCAAATCATGAAAAAGGGAAAGATCATTCAAAAATGAGCATTTACGATGAATTGCGCGATCGCGGTTTCATCTACCAGGAGACCGCGCCGGAGACCATCGCCCGCAAACTGGCCACCGAAAAAATCAGTTTCTATGTCGGCTTCGACCCGACCGGCAGCAGTCTGCATGTCGGCCATCTGCTGCCGATCATGGCCATGCGTCTGCTGCAGAAAGCCGGCCACACGCCGATCGTCCTGGTCGGCGGCGCCACCGCCCAGATCGGCGATCCGTCCGGACGGATCAGCGCCCGGCCGGTCCTGACCAAGGAGGAAGTGGCATGCAATGCCGAATGCCTGAAAAAGCAATTGTCGCGCTTTATCGCCGTCGATGCCGGTTCGGCGCACTTCGTCAACAACCTGGACTGGTTCCAGAGCATTCAATACATCGATTTTCTGCGGGAAATCGGTTATCGTTTCAGCGTCAACCGGATGCTGGCCCAGGAGTCGGTCAAACAGCGGCTGGAAAACGGCCTGTCGTTTCTGGAATTCAACTATTCGATCATGCAGGCCTACGACTTCTACATCCTCAACCGCGATTTGAACTGCCAGATGGAGTTCGGCGGCCAGGATCAATGGGGCAACATGGTCGCCGGCGTCGAGCTGGTGCGCAAGATGACCCAGCAGGAGGTTTTCGCGATGACGTTCCCGCTGCTGCTGGACGGCAACGGCAACAAATTCGGCAAAACCGCCGGCGGCGCCAACGTCTGGCTGGATGTCGACCGCACCAGCGTTTTCGACTACTATCAGTTCTGGCGCAACTGCGAAGATTCCCAGCTCGCCAAGCTGCTCGGTTATTTCACCACGCTGCCGGTGGATGAAATCAAACGGCTGTCCGCCCTGGAAGCCCCGGCCATCAACCGGGCCAAGGAGATCCTGGCCTATGAAGCCACCTGCCTGGCGCACGGCGAAGCGGAAGCGCGCCGGGCCTATCTGGCCGCCGGCGGCAAATTCGGCTTTGCCGATCCCGAACACCGCATCGCCACTTCCAGCCGGCTGGCCGAAATCAATGAACAGGCGGCCGCAACGGCGGAACTGCCGACCGTCACCCTGCCGGCCGCTTCATTCGACGGCGACGGTTTCTGGGTAGTCAAACTGCTGATGGAAAGCGGACTGGCCAAAACCAACAGCGACGCCAGGCGGCTGATTCAAGGCGGCGGCGCTTATCTGAACGATCAACGCATCGGCGATCTTCAACTGATGGTCAAGGCGGCCGACTTCCGGGACGGCGCGCTGATCCTGAAGGCCGGCAAGAAAAATCTGAAACGGATTCTGCTCGGCTGAGGATTGCCGTCCCGTTCCCCGGCGCAAGACATTGCGGCCGGGGATTTTCCGTTTTCGGCATTGCAAAAAAATCCGGAAAGTGTATTTTATAACCGGGTAAATAACTTTGGGAGCCGCGAGCCAAGAACCACGGCACGATCGAAATCGCGTTTTAAGGATATTTATAGGATATTTATCATGAAAACAGAAGAGTCAGCCGAGGCGAACGCTTCCGGCAGCACCTTACGCAGCCAGTTTCCGGTGGAAGTTCCGGATATTTTCAATTTCGGCTATGATGTCATCGACCGCTGGGCGCAGCACGATCGCAACAAGCTGGCGATGATCTGGGTCAATCAGCAGGGCGCCGAACGCAAATACACCTTCAACGACTTCAGCAAGCTGTCCAATCAGGCCGCCAATTTGCTGCTCAAAGTCGGCATTACCAAAGGCGACCGGGTCTTCCTGATGCTGCCGCGCATTCCGGAGTGGTGGATTTTCTCCCTGGCGCTGATCAAGCTCGGCGCCGTCCTGTGCCCCACCCCCGTGCTGCTGACGCCGGCCGATCTTCAACAACGCATCCAGGTCGGTAAATTCAAAATGGTGATTACCGACCTGGAAAATGCGCCGAAATTCGATGAAATTTTTGAAGAATGTCCTTCGCTGCAGAGTCGTCTGGTCGTCGACGGTCAACGCGCCGACTGGATCAGTTATCCGGCAATGCTCGACAATCCGTCGCGGCTTTCCCGGCATGAAGTCAAAACGCCGTTCCGGATTACAACCCGCCGGGAAGATCCGCTGTTGATTCTCTTCACCTCCGGCACCAGCAAGACGCCGAAAATGGTCCTGCACAGCATCGGCTATTCCCTCGCCCACCGGATTACGGCGCAGCTCTGGCACGGCCTGACTTCGGACGATCTGCATTTCTCCCTGACCGATACCGGCTGGGGCAAGAATTTATGGGGCAATTTTTTCGGCCAGTGGCTGATCGGCTGCTGTGTGTTCATCTACGACATCCGCGGCAAATTCCATCCGGATGAAATTCTGCCGCTGCTCGAAAAATATGAAATCACCTCGTTCTGCGCGCCGCCGACCGTCTACCGCATGCTGGTGCTGGCCGACCTGACCACCTTCGATTTCAAAGAACTCCGGCAATGCACCGCCGCCGGCGAATCGCTGCAGACCGAAACCATCCGGCTCTGGCGTGAAGGAACCGGTCTGGAATTGCGCGAAGGTTACGGACAGAGCGAAACGGTCTGCATGATCGCCAATTTCGTCGACATTCCGGACCGGCCCGGTTCGATCGGCAAGGCGGCGCCCGGCTGGGAAATCGAATTGCACGACGACGACGGCAAACCGGTCGCGACCGGCGAAGAGGGCCGGATCGCCGTCAAAATGACGCCGCAGCCGCCTTACGGCTTGCTGACCAAATACCTGAATCCGGAGGAAAATGAAAAATCTTTCGTCGCCGGTTACTATTACACCGGCGACAAAGCCCGGATCGACGAGGACGGCTACTACTGGTTCATCGGCCGCAGCGACGACATCATCAAAAGTTCCGGTTACCGGATCGGACCGCAGGAGGTCGAAGAGGTATTGATGCAGCACCCGGCAGTCAATGAGGTCGGCGTCATCGGTGTCCCCGACCCGCTGCGCGGCGCCAAAGTCAAGGCTTACATCGTGTTGAACCCGGGTTTCGAACCGACCGACTCGATGGTCAAAGAGCTGCAAAAGCATTCCAAGCAGTTGACCGCTCCTTACAAATATCCACGCGAAATCGAATTCGTCAAGATTCTGCCGAAAACATTTTCCGGTAAAATCCGGCGTGACCTGCTCCGGCGGCATGCGACGACCGGGGAAAATAATTGGGGATAAACCAAAACACCGTCCGGAAGTCCCGTTCACCGGGCTTCCGGCGGCAAAGCAGTGCCCGGCCGGCTTGGGCAAGAGGCTTTTCTTACGTGAAAAAATTGGCCCTCTAACCTCAATACTGCTTACTTAATTCTTGAAGATTATTGATTTCATGCTATATTATCTTCATAGACAACAGGAGATTCGATATGGCACGAACCCAAGCGCAGTTGGCAGATAATTTTCGCGAGAGTGACTTTTTAACCTTGGCCTCATTGCTTGGGGTTGTTCCTTTTGAAGCCCTTTGCAATGCACTGACCAAGTGCGGACTTGCGACGCAACGTTACCGCAAACTGCCACTGGAATTGATGGCTTATTATGTTATTTGTCTTTCGCTGTATTCAAGCATTTCGTTGCAAGAGGTTTTGCGCTGCATTCTTGAGGGCTTTGACTGGCTGAAGATAAAAATGCCTTGCGGCGAGATCAAAGGGCGAGGAGGAATTTCACGTGCCAGGAACCGTTTGGGGTACAAGGCAATGCAATGTTTATTCGAGGATGTTTGTAAACCCCTGGCCCAGCCGGATACCATTGGCGCCTTTTATCGGGGATGGCGTTTGATGGCAATCGACGGCACAACCTTTGATTTACCGGATGAGCAGAGGAATCATGATTTTTTTGGCCGTCCGCCATGCTCCCGCGGGAAAACCGCATTTCCGCAATTGCGCATGACAACTTTACTTGAAATCGGTACGCGTGCGATTATTGGTGCGGCCCATGGGCCTTATTCTGAAGGGGAAAATACTCAAGGCAAACGACTTTTGCCGCTCCTGCAAAAGGATATGCTGCTACTTGCTGATCGTGGCTTTGGTTGCTATCCGTTCTTTTCCGAATGCATCAAAACTGGCGCATCGTTAGTGTTTCGAATCCGCAGCAATATGAAATTTGCAAAAGAAAAAATTCTGCCGGACGGTTCTTTTTTAAGAGCCTATCCCTAAATAGAACCTAGTTTTCGAAATATTATAATGCTTGCTGCCAATTGAAGTAATGCCTCATAGGATGCATTCGTCTTTTCATATCGAACCAATAATTTACGAAATCGATTGAGCCAGGAGTGAGCGACTTCAACAATCCATCGTCTGGCTTTATAGCCTTTTTGAATTGCAACTTTCTCTTCCCCGCGAGGTCTGATGTGAGGCGTGTAGCGATATTTTTTCATGACTTCCTCTGATTTTACGCCGGAATAACCGGCGTCAGCGCAAAGGTTCTGCTTGGTACGCCCACGAGGTTTTCGGACTCGATTCTTCAAGACTTCCTCAACTTGCGTGACATCATGTCGATTCGCTCCGGTTACGACGATTGACAACAGGACTCCACGCTCGTCGACCAGAATGTGACGTTTGGTTCCATTTTTTTTCCCGATCAGTAGGATTCGGTCCTACTGTTTCTTGGGCTGTCGGAGCTTTTGTCATGGCTCCGTCGATACTTTGCCATTTCCATGCAATACCTTCCATATCATCATATTCGGCAAGACCTTTCTTCCAAAGTTTGCGAAAGAATCCTGCTTCTTCCCATTTGCGAAAATGGCGATGAACACTACTGGAGCTACCGTACTCCTTGGGCAATGCCTTCCATTGGATGCCGGTGCGGAGGACATACACAATAGCTTCAAAAATCTTGCGAGATTCCATCGGTTTGCGTCCGGCTCCACGTCGACGCTGATACTCTTTTTCCGGATCACGCCTGGATTTGGGAATCAGGGGGGCTACTTTGCTCCAAAACGCATCGGATACTTCCCAAGCTTTTAATGCCATATCCACCTCTCTGTTGCGGTTGAGTAAATATAGCATATTTTTATTGAATTTCAACTGCTATTTAGGGATAAGATCTAAGTACGTTCTATCCTGGCGCGGAACAACGCAAGAAAACCAATGGCATTCCTGTTCGAGTAATTGAATATGCCATCAAAGGCTCCAGCGAAAAATATCGCTTGATAACCAGTATTTTAAAAGAGGAAGACGCTCCGGCTTCGGAACTTGCGGCTCTCTACCACGAGCGCTGGGAGATCGAATTGGCTTATGATGAATTGAAGAATCATCTGAAGCAACCAGGAGCCGCCTTGCGAAGCAAAACCCCGGAATTGATTATACAGGAATTGTTTGGATATCTACTTGCGCACTATACGATTCGCAGCTTAATACATCAAGCCGCACGGAAAAATAAGGTCGATCCAGACCGGCTTTCCTTTATCAATGCGGTACGAATTCTGTGCAGAAAAATCACTGCTGCTCATTTTCCCCTCAAACCACAGGAAATTGAGTATATTCGCGAAGCAATCATTCAGGAAATTGCGGCAACAACTGCCTGTTCTTCTCGCGGGATTACACGAGAACGGGCAGTAAAACGCAAAATCAAAGGATGGAACATCAAGCAGGAGTTTTCATCCAAGACTGCTCCGCATGAATGCTTTATTGATTAAAGTAAGCAGTATTGCTGCCAACCTGAATATTGCATAAATTATTCCAGAACAAAGAAGCAAAATTTTGCTGAAAGTGTTCGACAATCCGACAACGTGAAACACTCTTTTCCGGACATGTTTCGGTAAAGAGTGTTTGCGCTGGTTGCGGGCAATGAAGATCTCAATGACCATCATGAATTACGAAACGATCCGTTGATTCAGGCCGTTGTCAGTCGTGACCGGCTTGCCACTCCGAGCACTTTGTGTCGATTCGAAAACGGAGTGGAACGTCAGGCCTGCATCGAATTGAGCCGATTATTTGTCGAATTTTTCCTTGAGAGCTTTCTTGCGCCGCCTCGTGACAGGAAGGTAAGTCTTTAAAAAAGTGAAACGATGTTTGTGAATCGTACCTCGTCACCAATCTTGATGATGATGGACAATATTGTGCCGGCAACTAACTAACTTGCATATAAAACAGTCTTGGAATGGAATAATTTCTTGATTCGTTCCGGCTGTTCAGCTATCATTTCCATATGTTGCTTGGCATGTTCGGTTATTTTTCCTTTGGCGCGCCCCAAGGGCTTGTTGCTCAGATTTGATTTCAAGTCGCGGTTGAGATATTCATCCGGGTTCAGGTCGGGACTGTAGCTCGGCAAGTAAAATAGCCTGATGAAAGCCGCGTTTTCCTGCAGAAAACCAGTCAACGTTTTGCTGTGGTGAACCCGCAGGTTATCCAGAATCAAATACACTTTCCGCTCATTTTGACGAATCAGACGTTCCATGAATTGGATCAGGAGTTGAGCTGTCATCGTTTCGCTGTAAAACATGAAATGAGTTTTCCCCTGGTTGGTAATCGCGCTGATCATATTAACTTTTTCGCGTACCGGATTGACTGCTTGCACCGGGGGGTTGCCTTTCGGCGCATAACTGCGGCCCTTGGCCTCGTCATTGCGAATTCCTGTTTCATCCCCCCAAAAGATATCCGCATCTTCTGATTTTGCCAGCTTTTTGATTCGGGGATACTCCTCAATCAGCCATTTTTGAACGTGCGCCTCATTGCGCTGATAAGCTTTCTTAACTGGTTTTTGCGGCGTAAATCCCCAGCGTTTCAAGTACTCCCCCATGGTTCGGACTGGTATTTCGATTCCAAACGAAATCTTGATGTGCAACCGTACCGCCTGACGAGTCCAGAGCGCAAATGGCAATTTTAACTGATCCGGACAATGATCGACCAAATCTTTCCGTATCTTACTCTCTTCATGCGGAAGCAGACGGCGTCCAAAGCCGACTGGACGACCGCATTTCTTTACTTTCAAAGCAGACAAGCCGCTTTTTTTCCACTTGCTTATCCACTTGCCCACCGTGTTGCGGTGCGCTCCGACGATTTTTCCGATTTCTGTACAATTATTACATTTGCCGCTTTGATACAATCTCACGGCCTGCTTGCGCCGCTCTTCAAGAGCGACCTTATCGAGTTTTCGGGCATCTTGAGTTTCCATGATGATAATATACACCATCAAGCAAATATTGCACGTATGTTAATTGCCGAATCTATAATATATCATCCCAAGCCAAGTTTGAGCATATGGCTCTCCTTGCGCAGCTGATTTTTCAAGCAGAATAAGGCCTTTTTCATAATTTATATCCTCAGGAACGGTTCCTTTTAAATAATATGAAGCTGCATATAATTGATTTATAGGATTATCACTATTTTCCAAATCATCAATCCATACGCGCGATACACACGATGTCAACAATAACATTGATATGGTACAGTTAATGAAAAACAGATTTATTAATATATATTTATTCATTTTTCTTCTTTTATTTTAATAATATTATTTTCTTTCTATAGTAATTTTTCCAGTTGGTTCGATTAACTCCAGTTGGATTGACTTTTATCGTGCCAATAATATGCAGGAATTCCCCGTATGGGCCAATAGGATATGAATATATTGTATTTACTTCACCTCCATTAAAGATGATTTCTCCATCTTCAATTGTAAATGATGTTTCTGCTTTATTATACCAATCATCTTCATTATGAGATATAGATGTGGAAATTATCACCTCATCATTTTTACATGACATAGAAGTTACGAAGAATGTCCTTTGTGTCAAAAACACCAACCTCATCTCCTCGTATAACAGCTCCTACCCCATAACCAAAATTCATAATGATCAAAAAAATAAATTGATGATATTATATATGGAGCATAATTTGTATCAGATAAATAACTTACTACTCCAATATCCTGCGGCATCCATAAATCCCCTTTTTTGCTAGGTGAATTGTGTATATAAGTAAAGATTATAGTTCTATTGATCAGAAATAAAATAAGCTGTATTTTTAATTTTACATTGAGGATATACAGTTACAAGTATTAAGACTTTTAAGTAATAACTGCATCCATAATAATTAATGTTTTTCCAGGATGATTATAATTTTTATTTAGGGTGAAGGTAACATTATAATAATTGCAAATTGAATTATTCCCATAAAAAAAATTAACAAAAAATATGGCCAAAGATTCAACTTTCTTAAGAACAATGCTCGCAATTAGACAAGGAAGTGCCGTTGATATTGCAAAAAAAATGTTTCATTCATTGAACTAAAGAAATAAAACCTAACAAATTCTTCTACTAACATAATTAAAGGACTCAACAGTAAAATTAAGCATGGAGCGATAGCATCTTTGTGCTTTGATTGTATACATAGTAAAAACAATACTACAAAAAATGCAATTATTGTTGGAAGTAGTATAAAAGATAATAATGCGCTAAATGAAATAACATTAGATAAATTCAGATTATGAGGTGTTTCACACCATAAATGAATTATCCCAGTGACCATTAAAAGGGTAAAAAATAAAAAAATAAATGATATAAATGTAATAAATTCTTTATTCTTAACATAATAAATCATAATCAAATCTTTCTATGTTTTATCAACGATAATTATTTATGGTTACGAAAATATAAAATAGGTTTAGGTTCTCTTCCTGGACCATATTCTCTAACTCCGGGAGCTCCCGGCCAAAGCCCCCGTGTATCCGGATCAAATGGTGCAGTCAATCCACTATAATCAATCCAATAACAAGCTTGTCCTGTACAATTTCTCCCCCCTAAAAAAGAGTTATCATAGGAAAAATCAGTTGGATTTGTTCTTGTATTATTTATTGCTTCATCGACTAATTCATAGGTTGCCGGACAAGCTCTATATTCATATGAATTCGCTGGATAGGAAATAAATCGGAGACTTCCATCCCTATTTGTTCTAATACTGTCATCCTTAACTTTACCTACAGAATGAATTTGCCCTAATCCCCCTTTGGATGGATGGAATCCAGCAAATTGAGTGGGCGTTTGTATCCAAGCATGTCCTGTCCACGCAGATAATGAAATCCCCAATGGCATAATATGAATTGTTACTGTTCCTATTTCATTCGGACAACATTGGCGACCAGCATCATCAATTACTTTATCAACGGGTTGATTATTTTCACAACATGACACCACCGGGTCAATAAAAGTTTCTCCACAACATTGGATTAACCCTAACAGATCAATATTAGATGTAATGCTATTTTTTAACATCGCATATAGATTTAATCCTCCATATTCATTAATTGGATCTTTTGATATCCAACGTCCTAATACGGGGTCATATTCTCTGAAATTGTAATAGACCAAACCAGTTTCCCTGTCGGTATACTCGCTGCTCCAGGTAAGGACATTAGTATTTGCATAAGCTCCGGAAGATTTCACCAGTTGTCCAAAGGGACTGTATTCATAATGCGCGACTATCGTGCCTGCAGAGTCCGTCAGATCGGTCACGTTCTTATTAGCATCGGTATGATAGAAATAGGTTTTATTGGCTGCTGCATCGAAAACCGTCAACGGAGCATCAAGCATTACCGGCTGCCAGACATAACGCCGCAGGACGGCATTGTTATTCAGTCCATTGAGTTCTTCGATCAGCTTATAGCCATCGTAAATAAAGCGGATATGGCTGGTCAAAGTATTGCCGTTATAGACTTTCTTTTCAATGCGTCGCCCCATGTAATCGTAAGCGAACTCTAATTTTGCGGTACCTTTTTCGGCTTTGACCAGCCGGTTCTCGGCGTTCCAGGTTTGCGTCCAGCCGTCGCGGGTCAGCATATTGCCGTCGGTGTCATAGGTCGGATTCTGAACTGTACCTGCTTGATTCAACGCTGAATATTGGTTGAGACTGTTGGCGGTATAGGTCCAATTAGTGCCGGCCAGGCCGGCAGTCTTACGGTTGCCGATTGGGTCGTAGGTATAACTGTAACTATAGGAAGCATTGTTGTTCGACGAGGCGCCGGTCAGTTCGGAATAGCTGTTGTAAGTGTAACTCAAAACATCTGCAGCGGTGAAAGCGCTGCCGCTGCGGTTCATGCTGGTACGACGTCCGAGCGCATCATTGTTATATTGGAATGTGCTGATGGCGCCGTTGGCAACTTTGGTCAACAGATCCCTGGCTGTTTCGTAAGTGTAGTTGGTCGGCACATTATTCGGGCGGGTCATTGAAGCGATCAAGTCACTGTTGGCAAGAAAGGTATAATTAAAAACGCCGGCCGCGGTAGTCACTTTATTCAAGCGGCTGTACTGGTCGTAACCATAGGTATACAGATTGACCGTACCGATGTTCAATCCACTGTAACTTCCCTTTAAGCCGCTGGTGGTATAAACGCGATTCAACTCTTTCGTATAGATACCACTGATTAACTCCTTTTGCAAGGCGAATTGTACATTATAAGTAAATGTTCTGGTCCCGGTGGTATCGACAACGGTCAATGGTTGCCCGAGACGATTGTAGGTATAGGTGATATCCGGCGTGGAGTCGGAATAATCAATCTTGTGAAGCTGTCCGAAAATATCATAGCCGTAAGTGGTTGTTAACGGTTGTCCAGCGTTCACTCTTGCCCATGTACGGGTCAATAGTTTTCCATCCGATGAGTTGTTCCAATTTGTACCAGTTCTATAGGTTTTTCGTTGGATTAATTGTCCGGAATTACTATAAATAAATTCGGTAGGATATAACAAATCACCCCATATCTTTGGTAGTTGTTTCATATTGTTATATAAAAAATAGACTTTTTGATTCAATGAATTTTGGATATATTTCAAATTTCCAGAAGTGTCATAATCACAAATTACAGTATGACCAGCAGTATTTTTTTATATATGTATTTTCCCTGTTTTTCCTGCACCATTAACAAAGTATGTGATTTCTTGTATGCCGATTCTTGGAATTTTCTTGGAAATCTCTCTCCAATCTGTCATAATTATAAGTAGTAATCAAATCAGAAAAATTTTTTTGAGAAACTAAAAGACCATTTATATGTATATATTGTTCAGATTGGTTATATCCATATTTCACATTATTGACTGTTTTTTTCTTTGTTTCACGATCAATTATAATATTTTGTATTGAAGTATTTTTGTAAATATCTATCGAATAAATTTCTGGTATTTATCTTATTAAAAAAACCTAATAATTTTTACTTTATTTTGTATAGTTTTTGTGGTAATATTGCCACTATAATTTCCATAAATAGACTGTATGCTCATTAGAAATCAGCAATTATTTTCTTTAAAATATAATGTCTGTTAATATGATCCTATTTGATGAAGTAATGGTAAGTGTATCATCATTATTACCATCCCATCCTAATTGTTCTGTAATGATTGTGTCGTTGAAGCCAGAAAACTCAACCTTAATCTTACGAGTTAACATATCATGATATTCCTTTGTCCAACGGGGACTGCCAGCAGCCGATATTGGTTATCTTCCATATCTGACCGTCTTCTGTAACTCCGTAATCAAAATAATTCGCGATCTGAGCATTGCCGGTTATGGAAGCAATTTGCCCATCGCAAAACGTTTCAGTAATCTGAGTTCTATTTTCAGGAAATTGTAAAACCGGAAATCTGCCCTACTCCCCCTTATCTCTGTTGTTGATCAACAAGCCAGGGACAGCTCTCCTACCGATTATTCCATGGCAATGATTTTTGCGGCGATCAAGCGCAGGAGTTCCTGATTTGGACAAGCACTTGAAAGAGCAACATAAATTTTTCTGGTATTCCGCCGAATAATGGCGCCGATTTTCATCAGGTATAAGCGAATCTTGCCGCAGGTTGCCTCGGCAAATAGAGTTCCTGTCAACAACAAGGCCCGAAATCGTTCCATGAGAATATAAGCCAAACTTGAAAGCAGAAGCCGGAACTGGTTTGTTACAAAATCATGACAACTTGTCCGATCGGCAAAAAGATCAAGTTGCTGTTCCTTGATCCGGTTTTCCATCTCTCCGCGAGCGCAATAGACTTTTTCATAAAGATATTGTCCATCATCATCAAGATTGGTGACGAGGTACGATTCACAAACATCGTTTCACTTTTTTAAAGACTTACCTTCCTGTCACGAGGCGGCGCAAGGAAGCTCTCAAGGAAGAATTCGACAAATAACCGGCTCAATTCGATACAGGCCTGACGTCTCAGCCCGTTTTCGAATCGACACAAAGTGCTTGGGGTGGCGAGTAACCGGTCACGACCGACAACGGCCTGAATCAACGGATCGTTTCGTAATTCATGATGGTCATTGAGATCTTCATTGCCCGCAACCAGCGCAAACACTCTTTACCGAAACATGTCCGGAAAAGAGTGTTTCACGTTGTCGGATTGTCGAACACTTTCAGCAAGATTTTGCCTCTTTGTTCTGGAATAATTTATGCAATATTCAGGTTGGCAGCAATACTGCTTACTTTAATCAATAAAGCCTTCATGCGGAGCAGTCTTGGATGAAAAAACCTGCTTGATGTTCCATCCTTTGATTTTGCGTTTTACTGCCCGTTCTCGTGTAATCCCGCGAGAAGAACAGGCAGTTGTTGCCGCAATCTCCAGAATGATTGCTTCGCGAATATACTCAATTTCCTGTGGTTTGAGGGGGAAAATGAGCAGCAGTGATTTTTCTGCACAGAATTCGTACCGCATTGATAAAGGAAAGCCGGTCTGGATCGACCTTATTTTTCCGTGCGGCTTGATGTATTAAGCTGCGAATCGTATAGTGCGCAAGTAGATATCCAAACAATTCCTGTATAATCAATTCCGGGGTTTTGCTTCGCAAGGCGGCTCCTGGTTGCTTCAGATGATTCTTCAATTCATCATAAGCCAATTCGATCTCCCAGCGCTCGTGGTAGAGAGCCGCAAGTTCCGAAGCCGGAGCGTCTTCCTCTTTTAAAATACTGGTTATCAAGCGATATTTTTCGCTGGAGCCTTTGATGGCATATTCAATTACTCGAACAGGAATGCCATTGGTTTTCTTGCGTTGTTCCGCGCCAGGATAGAACGTACTTAAAAAAGAACCGTCCGGCAGAATTTTTTCTTTTGCAAATTTCATATTGCTGCGGATTCGAAACACTAACGATGCGCCAGTTTTGATGCATTCGGAAAAGAACGGATAGCAACCAAAGCCACGATCAGCAAGTAGCAGCATATCCTTTTGCAGGAGCGGCAAAAGTCGTTTGCCTTGAGTATTTTCCCCTTCAGAATAAGGCCCATGGGCCGCACCAATAATCGCACGCGTACCGATTTCAAGTAAAGTTGTCATGCGCAATTGCGGAAATGCGGTTTTCCCGCGGGAGCATGGCGGACGGCCAAAAAAATCATGATTCCTCTGCTCATCCGGTAAATCAAAGGTTGTGCCGTCGATTGCCATCAAACGCCATCCCCGATAAAAGGCGCCAATGGTATCCGGCTGGGCCAGGGGTTTACAAACATCCTCGAATAAACATTGCATTGCCTTGTACCCCAAACGGTTCCTGGCACGTGAAATTCCTCCTCGCTCTTTGATCTCGCCGCAAGGCATTTTTATCTTCAGCCAGTCAAAGCCCTCAAGAATGCAGCGCAAAACCTCTTGCAACGAAATGCTTGAATACAGCGAAAGGCAAATAACATAATAAGCCATCAATTCCAGTGGCAGTTTGCGGTAACGTTGCGTCGCAAGTCCGCACTTGGTCAGTGCATTGCAAAGGGCTTCAAAAGGAACAACCCCAAGCAATGAGGCCAAGGTTAAAAAGTCACTCTCGCGAAAATTATCTGCCAACTGCGCTTGGGTTCGTGCCATATCGAATCTCCTGTTGTCTATGAAGATAATATAGCATGAAATCAATAATCTTTAAGAATTAAGTAAGCAGTATTGAGGCTAACTGCCGCTTTCGTGCGACGGTTCTTTCAATTCTTTCCGGCCGGGACTGCTGCCAGCGGCAACTTGATGACAAAGGTACTGCCGCTGCCGACGACGCTGCGCACCGCGATCTCGCCGCCATGCAATTGAACGATATGTTTGACGATCGCCAGCCCCAACCCGGTACCGCCCAGTTTCCGGCTTCGCGCTTTGTCGACCCGGTAAAACCGTTCGAACAGCCGATCCAGATGTTCGGCCGCGATGCCGATGCCGAAATCGGTGACGCCGATCCGGCAATAGCCGTCATCCGGCCGCAATGAAATCTGAATCGGCCGGACGCTGCCGCTGTATTTGACCGCATTGTCCACCAGATTGACGACGGCCTGTTCCAACAACTGCGGATCGGCTTTGACCAGGACCTTTCCCGCAACGTTCAACTCCAGAACCACGCCCTTTTCATCCGCCCGCGGCCGGCAGTATTCAACCGCATTGGCAATCGTCACCGCCGCATCGACGACGGTAAAATCCTGTTGCCGGTTGAGATGCTGCTGTTCCAGATTGGACAGGCTCAGAATATCCTGAACCAACGCATTGAGCCGGGAGGCGTGCTGAGTAATGATCTCCATAAAGCGGGCGGCGCTCTCCGGCTCCTGCAGCGCCCCGTCCTGCAACGTCTCCACTGCGCCCAGAATGACCGTCAAAGGCGTTTTGATCTCATGGGAAACATCGGCAATGAAATCACGGCGGAAATTCTCCAGCTTGCGGATCTGGGTAAAATCGGAGATCACCAGCAAAACGGAGGCGGTCTCGTCTTCAGCAAATTTCAACAAAGTTCCCCAGACCCGCAACTGCCGCTCCCGGCCGGGGCCCGGCAGGGCCAATTCCAATTCGTCCGTCCGGCCATGCCGGAACAAGCTTTCAACAAAAAAATCCAGCTCTTCATTCTGGATTCCGGCGCCCGACAACGGCAGCGGCAGATTGAGCATCCGGCGGGCAGCCCGGTTGCATTCCATGATTTTCCCGGCCGCATCCAGTACGACCACCCCCTCGCTCATCGCGGCGAAAATCGCGTCACGCTCGTTCTTGTCCCGGGTGATCTCCGCAATCCGGGCTTTCAATTGTTCAGCCATGTCACTCATCGCCAGAGCCAGCTCCCGGACTTCCCCGCGCTTCGGTACCGGCAGACGCAACTTCAAATTGCCGGCGGCGATCGCCGAAGCCCGCCGGATCAAATCCTCCAGCGGCCGGTTGAAGCGCCGGGCCAGATAATAGCTCAGAATAACGGTCAGAACCGCCGCCAGAATACCCAGTTCGATCATCTGCAGCCGCGCTTTCCACAGCACACTGTCGATCGCGTTGATCGACATCGAGGCCCGCAGCACGTAATTGCCGTATTCGCAGTGCATTGGAATCGCCAGATAAATCATCCGGGTATTCAGGCTATCGCTGTAACGGATGATCCGGCTCGGCCGGCCGTCGAGCGCCGACTGCACTTCCGGGCGGCCGGCGTGATTGTCCCAGGAATCCATCCGTTCCGAATCCGCCAGTACGACGCCGTGGGCGTCGATAACCGTCAACCGGGCTTTGATCTGCTTCGAAGTCCGGCGGCAATACTCCTGCAGCGCCTCCGGCGACCATCCCGGCAAATTCCGCGCCAGATCCGGTTCGAGCAATTCCAGGCGGATCTGCAAATCCCGTTCGACCTGATCCAGATAAATATCTTCCAGCGTCTGCGACTGCCGGTAACTGACGGCCAGCAGCAGAGCGGCCGCCGCCAGAATGATCACCGGAAAATATTGCAGTAAATTGAATTTCATAATTCGATATTGAAGCGGTAGCCAACGCCGCGCACCGTTTCGATCATGCCGCCGCAGGTACCGAGTTTTTTACGGATACCGACCATTTGAACATCAATCGAACGCTCCGTCACCGGATAATCGTCGCCTTTCACCGCATTGACGATCTGATTGCGGGTGAACACCCAGCCGGCGTGTTTGGCCAAAAGATAGAGAATCTCGAATTCCGAGCAGGTCAGGACCAACGACGTACCGCGAAGCGTCGCCTCCCGCCTCAGCCGGTTCATCGTCAACGGCCCGCGGCGCACCACTTCATCTTCCGCCTCCTCCGCCTCCTTCTCCGCCGCCCGGCGCAATACCGCTTTGATCCTGGCAATCAGGACCTTGGGGCTGAACGGCTTGGTCACATAATCGTCGGCGCCGAGCTCCAGACCGACGATAATATCGCTCTCCTCACTCTTGGCCGTCAACATGATAATCGGAATTTGACTGGTTTTCGGATTGGCTTTCAATTTCCGGCAGACCGCCAGCCCGTCCATGCCCGGCAGCATCAAATCGAGCAGAATCAAATCCGGCAGGAATTCCAGCGCCGTCTCATAACCGCTTTCCCCGCAATCGCAGGATTTCAATTCGCCGAAACCACCGCGTTCCAGATTGTAGCGAATCAGCTCCTGAATGGATTCTTCATCTTCAATGATCAAAATCTTTTCTTTCGCCATGAAGCCATACCTTATTTGTTATGATCTGATCATACTATACGGCGATTTTGTTAGAAAACTGTCAATGCCAGATTAAGATTCGATTAGAAATGTCTGTACGGCTCCGCCGTAAAGCAGCGAAGATCGGAAAATTCCTGTTGCAACGCTTCAACCAGCACCTCCCGGCTGCCGGCATCGCGGCAAACAGCGAACATCGTCGGTCCGCTCCCGCTGATCTGGACGCCGCAGGCGCCGAGCTGAAACAGCCGGCGGCGCAACATTTCCAGCAGCGGAAATTTCTCATACAGCGCCAACCCGAGATCGTTGTGCAGCAGTTTGCCGAACGCTTCCCAATCGGCCGCCCGCCAGGCCTCCAACAGCAAATCGGCATGGAATCCCGGCAATTTTCCGATCCGCTCCGGCTCGAAATGCCGGTACGCCCAAGCCGAACTGACCGGAAAACACGGATTGATCAACAACAACGGCACCGCCGGCAGCTCTGCCGGCAGCCAGGTCAATTCCTCCCCGATTCCGCCGGCCCAAGCCGGCCGCGGCGTCAGAAAAAAAGGCACATCCGCCCCCAACTGCAACGCCAACGCCGTCAACGCCGCCGCCGGCAATATCCGGTAGTGTTCGTTCAACAGCCGCAGCACGGCGGCAGCATCGGCGCTGCCGCCGCCCAGACCGGCCGCCACCGGAATATTCTTTTCAATCCGGAACATCCATTCCGGCGCCACACCGGCGGCGGCGGCATAAAGCTGCGCCGCCCGGCCGCCAAGATTATCGAGGTCTTCCGGCAAACCGGGCCGGGAGGAACACACCCGGATGCCCGGCCCGCTCCAATGCAGTTCCACCCGGTCCGCCGGAACCGCCAGCGGCAGAAACAGCGTCTGCAATTGATGATAATGATCCGGGCGTTTGCCGGTAATCTTCAGGATCAGGTTGATTTTGGAGGGAACTGTCAGGGACCGCACTTCAGCCATCGATTTCCGAAACTCCCGGGCTGGCAAATTTGAACCCGTAAAAATCGTTGTAACGACGAATTTCACTTTGAATGGCCACCGCCAGCGTCAGCGCCTCCAAGCCCTGTTCGCCGGGCACCTTCGGCTGCTGCACCACCCCGGTGGTGCGGGTGCGTTTGATCGCATCGATGAAATCTTCCAGTTCGGCGGCCAGCGCATTCTTTTCGTCCAGATTGATGTCCTTGCGCGCCAGTCCAACCCGGTTGCGCTTCAAGACCATGCCGAAATGCTTGCCGTAATCCATCGAGATATAGCAATTTTCCTGAAAAACCCGGAAACGGCGCTGCGGCTCCTGGCTGACCCGGCTGGCGGTCATATTGGCGCAACTGCCGTTCTTGAATTTGATCCGCACGCTGACGATGTCCTCGGTCTTGCTCAACACCGGGATGCCGACCGCATCGAAACGCTCAACTTCGGAGTCGACCATCCGGAGCACCAGGTCAATATCGTGAATCATCAGGTCCAACACGACGCTGACCTCCGTCCCGCGCCGGTAACTACCGGGCCGCGGCGGCGGATAACAGGCCAGCCGATGGGCTTCGATAAAGCGGGTGTTCGCCGCGTATTTCTCCAGAAAATCCATCGCCGGATTGAAGCGTTCGACATGGCCGACCGCAAACACCACCTGGTGTTCCCGCGCCTTCCGGACCATCGCCGCCGCCTCTTCGACCGAAGCGGCCAACGGTTTCTCAACCAAGACATGCTTGCCCATCTCCAGCAATGGAATCGTGCTCTCATTGTGTTTCGTCGCCGGGACCGCGACACTCAACGCTTCGCACTCCTTCGCCAATTCCAACGGATCGGCGAATACCTTCAGTCCAAACTCTTCACCAACCCGGTTGGCGGTTTCCGGCGAAAGGTCGTAAATGCCCACTACATCGGCATTTTCACTCAAATTATATAACCGGGCGTGATGCCGGCCAAGCGCGCCGACGCCGATCACCCCCACTTTAATTCTGGAATTGTCACCCATGGAGCATTTTCCCTTCCAATCACTAGAATTACAGTTATGATGTCCTACTATACACCCCTTTTGAGAAAATTCATCCGGAAATCGGTTGTTCAAAGCGGTGAAATGTGTTATATTTTACGGTGTAAAGAAATTTCAACCGTACAAAAGGGAAACTACAGCAACATGGAAACAACCTACAAGTACAGCCGGGTGCTGATCAAGTTGAGCGGGGAAACGTTGAAAGGCGCCCAGGAGCACGGTTATGACTCCGAAGCCGTCCGCGCCGTCGTCGAACGCATCAAGCAGGTGGTATATGCCGGCGTGGAAGTGGCGCTGGTGGTCGGCGCCGGCAACATCTGGCGCGGCGTCATGGGCAAAGCCGGCGGCATGGACCGGGTCAATGCCGATTACATGGGCATGCTGGCAACGGTGATGAACGCGATGTGTCTGAAGGATTTCTTCACGGCGGTCGGCATCAGCGCCGAAGTGCAGAGCGCCATCGCGATGGAACCGCTGGCCAAACGCTTCAACCGGGCCGAGGCGGTAAAAGCGCTGGAATCCGGCAAGGTCGTCATCTTCGCCGGCGGCACCGGCAGCCCTTTTTTCACCACCGACACCACGGCGGCGCTGCGCGCGCTGGAAACCGATTGCGAAGCGGTGCTCAAGGCGACCAAAGTCAACGGAGTCTACTCCTCCGATCCATTCAAAAATCCGGATGCCGTCCGCTTCGATACGCTGAGTTTCGACGAAGCGCTGGCCCGCCAACTGGCGGTCATGGATTCGACGGCGTTTTCACTGTGCCGCGACAATGACCTGGCGGTGATCGTTTTCGACTTCTTCGAGCCGGACAGTCTGGAGAAAGTCCTGCGCGGCGATTTGAGCGCCGGCACCCTGATCAACTGACGGGAGTTTTTACTTATGGCCATTCATCCGACCGCGGTCATCGCCTCCGGCGCCCGAATCGGCGATCACGTCGAAATCGGACCGTATGCGGTCATCGAACCGGACGTCGAAATCGGTGACAACTGCCATATCGACGCCCATGTCAAGATCAGCCGCTACACCACCGTCGGGCCGCGCTGCCGGATTTATTTCGGCGCCCTGGTCGGAGAAGAACCGCAAGACCACCGTTTTCAGCCCGGCGTCGTGTCGCACACCAGCATCGGCGCCGACACGACGATCCGCGAATACGTCACCATCCACCGTTCGCCGTTTGAAAACGGCCTGACCAGCGTCGGCGATCATACCCTGCTGATGGCCTTCGTTCATCTCGGGCATGACGCCAGAATCGGCAATTACGTCACCATCGCTAACCAGACCGCCGTTTCCGGTCACGTCGTCATCGAAGACGGCGCGGTGCTGAGCGGCTACGTGCTGATCCACCAGTTCTGCCGCATCGGCCGGCTGGCAATGCTCGGCGGCCGGACCATCGTCACCCAGGACATCGCGCCGTTCGCCATGCTGGCGGAGAACAATTACATCTGCGGGCCCAATACCGTCGGCCTGCGCCGGGCCGGCATCGACAGCGCCGGGCGGGCGGCAATCCGGCGCGCCTTGAAAATTTACTTTTTCCGCGGGCTGAACTCCAGCAACGCCTTTGCCGAAATCCGCAAGGAACCGCTGACGCCGGAAGTGACACATTTCATCGAATTCGTGCAGGCGACCAGCCGCGGCATGATGTCCGGCGACCCGGCCTTGATTCATTCCCACAACGATCCGATGCTGGAACCGGAAGAGTAACTCCACCCCCCAAGGCCGATTGCCGCTGCCGGATTCAAATTCGGCTGTTTCTCCGGCCATTCTCGTCCGCTCCCGGACAGCGAATGCTTACAGCGACAATTTCAATTGCCAAAAAGCCTACATTACTTTTCGACGTTCTCAATCTGGAATTCCTGGAGTGCTCTGGCGACAGTCCAGTAATCGTTTGATAAAATCGTATCGATTCCCTGTGCAAATAATTTTTTGGCTTCAACCGGATCGTCGCAGCAGAAGAAATTGCAACGAATGCCGTGAGCATGTGCATTGTCGATCATCTTCTGATTATAATACGGAGCGAACAACTGAACCTTGGAACACTTCAACTCAACAGCCCGCTCCACGATATGCCAGGGATCGGGAAACGCCCCCATGCACCGGGGAATTTCCGGAGCCATTCGCAAACCACAAGCCATGACTCCCCGATCTCCCATCAAATAAACATGCCGGAGAGCATCATAGCGGGCCAGAAGCTCCTGAATCTTGCGGAACTGCACCGGGGAATATTCCTCGCCTTCTTTTTCAGTGGTTTTCAAATGCAGATTGATAATTGCATGCCGGGAAAATTTGGCCAGAAATTCTTCGAACAAGGCGATTTTCAAACCGGTAAAGCGGGAGTTGAATTTTTGGCCGAAATCGATTTTCCGCAGTTCGGCAATATTCTTTTCTTTTATCAGGCCATCACCATCCGAAACCCGGGAAAGCTCATCGTCATGACAAATAACCGGAATTCCATCTTTGGAGAATTGAATATCGAGCTCGATTTCCGGTGCCCCCAGCGAAATTGCGGCGCCGAAGGCCGGCAGGGAATTTTCCGGAGCGACAGTCGAAAATCCTCGATGGGCGCATACCCGCGGATAGGGATAAACGGATTCCGATTCGATCACCATACTGCCGCAGGGGCGGTAACACCAGGGAGTACGGCCCTGTTCGATAAATTGATCATTCGGAATCAAAGCACCGCCGTAGCTGTTGGAGCGCATATATTTGTGGTGAGGATCGCCGATTTCGCAGGAAAACGTGCCGATTGAATTGCCGAATTCGCCAATGATGTTCCCCTCGGGCGATACGGCCAGGGTGCACCCCCCGGTTCGGGCGTCGCTTCCCATGGAAACTGACGCCCGAAGTACGAAAGAGTTACAAGTAAATGCAAGATGCTGATTCTGCATCCGGATAATTTCCGGACGTTCCGCGCGCTGAAAAGAGGAAACCAGCACGATATCCGGATGCCGGTAGGCCAAATGCGCTACATATTCACTGAAATAAGTATCGTAGCAAATTAAAAAGCCGAGCCGGAGACCGTCCACTTCAATGATTTCCGGGCAGCGGAACGACCGGGTGTAAGAATCGTCCAACCTATTCACTTCCCGTTCACTTCGCGGCAAATGTTGCTTATAGTAACGTCCGACGATATGGCCGTTCCGGTCAAATACGCTCGTCGTATTCCGGAACAGTCCCGGCTTGAACTCGCTGACATGATTCACTGCGACAATGGAATGACAACGTCTGGCGGATTCCTCTGCGGCGGTTAATAACCGCTCTGTGTGCGCCTCGGCAAACGGAATGCATCTTCCCGCCGGAAAAGACGCCGGAGCATTGGCATATTCCGGCGTCAGAATCAAATCACAGGAGGAATCGCATTTCTGCAGTTCCTGAATCGCAAATTCAACGGAGTATTCAGCCCTTTCTTCCGATTGATAAGCAAACGGCATTTGAATCGCACAAAGTTTCATAAACATTACCTTAATAGACTGGAGACTCTCTTTTTAAAGGAAATAATATATTTGTCCCGGTGACGGATTTCAATAGAGTTTCCGGACCTTCCGTTGGCTTCGTTTCCTTTCCATATCATTCATCGGTCAATCATTTCCTTCTTCATTTTCTTCCGTTGTCGATTGCGGGTGCTTAATCGCTTCTTGGATTTCTTCCTCCTTGACGCTTTCATCAAAACCATCCGGCAACCCGAATGGCCGAACTTCGTCTTCCCATTCCGGTTCCGGCGGCGAATAGCTTTTAGTCACAGTGTCGACGACATCGAACGATACAATAAGAGCCCCCCGTTCGTTCACCCATTTTCCCGGGCCCATCTCCTGATAAGTCAAACGATACCCTTCCACATCGTGATATGCCTCGCGGTTCGATGCAACATCGTAATATACCCCGCGATTCGATGCAACAACAATGGTCCAGTTAGTGCGATGATAATAGAATTTGCCGTCCGGTACCAGATCCTTGATCGGAGGCATATCATCTTTCAACTCTTCCAATGAATCGGGTAAACGTCCCCGCTGCAAACGGAATTTTTCAATCACGACAGCAAGCTTCGCCAGGCGAATCCTGGCAATTTGGGCCAACGAGAATTCTTCCGAGCCAAAAGGATAACCCAGCAACGTATTGTGGACATTGTGGACCAGGACGTGCAAATTATTCACCAGCGTCCTGTATTGTCTGCGTTCACGCCATTCCTTCCAGCCATCCAGCGCCTGAACCATATGAGTCGCCGAACGGTTGATACTAAAAGCGTAAAAATAATATCCAATCGCCAATGGAAAATTTTTAAAAACCCGCAGACTCAAGAATAGATCATCATAACAGTCCATCGGCTGCTGTCCCGTCAAGGTTTCCCGCCATCCAATCACCCACTGTGCCGCAATTCGCGGCCACCTGTCAAAAAACATCCGACTCAACATAGCTTCATCCGCCTCCAACTCGACCAATAAAGCATCCAATGCCTCGATATCCAGAATTTTTCGCCCCAGCAAATAAGCCAACGCCTCCAAACGGATCGCTTCATTGTTTTCGGTATTCCGAAATAAATCGTTATCGGCCGCCAACTGCCATAAATTACCGCTGAGTCGATACAGCCGCAATGCTTCCGCCGGTTCATTTCTATCGGCGGCATCGACAATGCGTTGCGCATAAAACTCCATGACCATCACCCATATATAATCTTTTTCATACCAGTCCCTACCAGTAGGAATGCCAAGATCGTCATCAGGCCGCTCAGATTCCAGAACTCCATTTTCGGCGGCAATCCAGTCCAATTGCGCACTCGCATAGGTTTGAAAAGCCAGGAAATCCCGACGTTCCGGTTGCTTTTCTTCATCAAAATAATCGCCCAGGGATTCGGACTGTTCCATTCGCATGTTGGATAAAGGGCGGACTGCCTTCAGAAAACGCCAGGAAAAGTCTTCGGGCAATTGTCTGCCGCAATAAGCCTCCTCCAACTCCGCCAGATTCGAAGGAATCCCGACAGCCCGCATTTCCTGCTGCAAAGCGACATATTGCCGGTCGACCCGGTAAACCTGAACGATGCCCAACAAGATGCTGATCGCGATGATACCGCCACATGCCGACAACAGCGCCTCGCCCCAACGCGGCAGCCGTCCCGGCGACAGCAACTTATAAGTCACCCCGAAAGCAATCAACGCTGCCACCCCGATGAAACTGTTATAACGGACCAGCCATTCGACCGGCCAAACCAATGTCACCAGCAAAATCAGCACGCCATCCATCGCCACGATCGCCGCCGTCAGGCTCCAACCGCTCCGTTTATAGGCGGCCGGAAAAACGAATAATGGCCAGATCAGGAGTTGACCAAGCACCGGAATCACTTTCAGCCAGGCCAACCAGGCCCACCACTGCGCCGTATCCGGAAACAACTCCCACCACAAGGCGATGAAATAACGGCTCCAGCAGAGACTGCCGCCAATATAACAAATCGCCGTCAGTAATATGACGATGCCGCTGACCACATGTACGACATCCCATTGAAAGGAACGATTCCAGAAAAATAATATTCCTCTTTCGCTTACAGCCTCTCCCAGCACTTCCATCACCGGGGCGTAATACCGCAGCCAATCGGCATTCAGCAAGAAGGCGATTTGCCATACCGCCACCACCACCACCGGCAACAACAGAATAAGCAACAACCAACTCAAATAAAATTTCTGCACATGTTTCAATGAAGCATCCATATTCCCTCCCCGGTTGTTGTTTGTACTCAATTCTCGTCCGGCCATTCGTCATCCCAGTTGATCTTGGTTCTCGGATAAGCAGCAATCACTTCGGTAATCACCGCAAGCAGCTCGTCGTCCAATGCGCCACGGATCCAATTCCGCCAGCGTAACCGGAACACCCTCTTACGGCAATGCCGCGATACGCGCTTCACATTCCCGGTCCAGATCACCGACTGAATTGGGCCCGATGCAGTAAAGCCGGTATCCCGTCCTCTCCGCGACGCAAACGGAATAGTTCTATTTCTACCGCAATTTTCGCCATGCGCACCCGGGCAATTATCATGAATTGCGACTGCAGTACATTTTGCCGAATCAAGAGATAACTCCGGGTTGTTTTTCAATCGCTTGATTCATTATCGTTTCCGTACTTTGGCATTTCCCGATATTAAGTAGACGTTTTCTTCCGCTCTTTTTTTAACCGGTTTTCCCCTCCTCCGACTGATTTTCGACTTTTGCCGCGCCATTTCCCGTAATTCTTCACTCCTCCGTGAAATTCTCTTGATGCTCGAACGGTACGATTTCACCGGTAATCACCTCAAATGATCGGAAAAGGGACCGACCGGCAAGTCTGCCGGGTCCAACTCGTCCAGCATTGCCGGCAAGCGGTCGATACAGCAATTACCGTTCCCGCCTTTCCAATTCTCACCTCCCGCCTTCCGGCAGGCGTTGCTCCTTTTCCAACTCCGCTTCCAATTCCGGCGGCAAACCGCGGAACGGATAACCGGACGGGTTTTCTTCCGGAAGAACGAGCGGATCGGCAAACACTTCAAAACAAAGGTCCGACTCAGACCAATTCCCTTTCCGGCCGCCGTCATCGGCCAAATTTGCCCCAACACTGTAAAGCCGATAGCCATCCGCTTCACAACCGACGCGCCATCCGTCCGCGCGGCAGAACTGCAGCCGGCCAGCGATATAGTGGAACATTTCGTCATGGAACGGGTCCCTCGGCAAATCCGGCTCCTCCAATTCAGCCAAATCCACCGGCAACCGGCCATGCTGCAACCGGAAACGCTCGATCCGCAACGCCACTTTCGCCAGGCGGATACGGGCAATGATCTCGATCTTCCGACTGAATACCCGTTCCAAATTCGACTGCAGCATCGCATTGAAAATGCCGGACGGCGGATTCCCGCGGGACCGGAAAAAAATACGGCTGATTGCCGGATAAGGATTCGATGCAGTTCGATACCGCAGGGGCGCCGCAAAATACCGCATCAAACTGACCGTATCCCGCCGGACGAGATAATACATCATCGCCTGCGGAAAATACTTGAAAGTGCTCAAGTCGGCGTTTTCATACTCTCTGCGCGGGTCGGGACCGGTGCCATCCACCACCAATTGCATCAGCGCCATCCACTCCATCGCGGAAGCGGTGATGCCGCGAAACAGACTTTGGCGGCACATTTCCTCCTCCCGGTCCAGCATCGCCGCCAAATCCGATAAAGTTTCCTTCTCGAAAGCGCCGCTGCCCAGCCAGTAAGCCAGGACCTCCAGCCGGTTGTTTTCGACTTCATCGGCGACCAGCCCGGCCGGCAATGAAACATCGTCAGTCAGCGAGTACAGTATTTTGTCGCCCAATCGGTAAAGCCTCAACGCTTTCGCCGCGTCACGCTCATTCACAGCCGCGACAGTGCGAAGCTCGTAAAAGTAAGACAATTCTTTCCAATAGGCCAATTCAGGCCATTGCATCAGGAAACGGTCAGCTTCATAGTCACGCTCGAATTTCAGCAAATCCCCTTCGGCCAATTCGCCATCCACCCGGTCGAACCAGCTTTGCCGGGGAGCCAGCAGTCGCTGCAGCGTCTCCTGATCCTGAACGGAATATTCCTGATACCACTTGCCCCGCAATTCTTCCGGCAAAACCATCACCGGAGCAGTTGCCCGCCCCAGAAACGTTTGACTGTCCGCGTTGGCCGGTTCCCCGCGATCGTACCATTGCTGCAGCTCCGCCCAACTGCCCGGCACCCCCAGCTCCAGCAATTCGGCCCGCAGAACGTCGTACTGCCGGTCGACCCGGTAGACCTGCACCGCGCCGGCAACAATGGCGGCCAGCATGACCACACCGAAAAACAGTGAAAGATTCCGGCTCCACTTCGGCATCGGACCGGGACTCAAGGTTTTATAGGCAATGAGCAACGCGACAAAAACAACGCTCATCACGATGCCGCAAACCCCTCCCCCCCAAGGAAATCTGCAAAGCGGCAGAATGCAGCAGAACACGATGCCGGCAATGACCGTCAACACGGCAATGACGCATCGGGCGCCGCGCTGGCCGGCGGCAGTCAATACGAACAACAGCCAGATTATCTGGCCGATCACCGGTACCACTTTCAGGTACGCCATCCGGCGCCACCAGTTCGGCGACTTCGGAAAGATTTCTTCCCAGACGGCCAGCAGATATTTGCTCCAGCAAATACTGCCGGCAACATAGAACACCATCCCCAGCGCCAACACGCTCCCGGCGAGAACAAGATAATCCTTCACGTTGCCCCCGCTGAAAACGGCAATCACCGCTTCGAGGTCGCAATAATACCAGAACAGCAAGCCGGACGACAATGCCGCCGGAAACAGCAGAAAGAAAAACAACCACCCCAGATACGTCTTCTGACGTCGTTCCAATGTATTCGCCATTATCCCTGGTCCTTTCTGTGACTTGTTTTTATTATATTTATATTGCGCTTCCGTGCTTATTCCTTTTGCAATGGTTCAGTAATCACCTCAAATCGATACTTCGGGCTCCGCCTATTGACCCGGAAATGACAGCCAAACGCCAGGGAACTAACCGGCGACACTGTAATCTTCCGTCCGGTCAACCGCCAACGCCGCGGCCGAGGAGACATCCTCAGCCGGAGTGGCGAGCAATCGTCCGCCAAGCCGGTACAGCCGGATTGCCTCCGGCAAATCGCCGGTATTGACTGCCACGGCGACCCGTCTGGCATACAATCGGGCCAGCTGGGAAAGATAAGGCAATTCCGGCGAAGAAGAAGAGGCTTCCATCTTTCCCACTCTCCTATTTTCCTGATTTATTTATTGTTACACGACCGGCAGTTCCCTCCCCAAAGGAACCGCCGGTTCCAGTTTTCTTCAGCGGCGCCGGAAAACGACCCGGATGCTGTCGTCCTTCGGCCGGAATTCAACGGCGGAAACTTCCGATGCCGGTTGCGGCAACTGGAAATCAGTCCGGTAAAAAGTCACCCCGTCCGCCTTGACCGGCAAGGTCGAATAGGACAATTCCGGCAGACTTTCGTCGAACCGCCAGGTGTCCATATTGTCGGCCTCCTGCCGGGTCCAGGCAACATCGCCGCTGCCGATATTCTGACCGTAGCAGACCGGCAGTTCGCAATGGCTGCCATCCCGGAACGTCACCAGATAACTGCCAAGGCAATACTCCTCCGGTTTGATGTATTTGCCGTCATAGAAGAATCCCCATTGGAACAGCCGGGTGGTATAATGTTCGAGCGTCAGCTTGTTCTCTCCGGCCGCCGCTGCCGGATTGAGATGATACAGATAGGCGAAAACCGCCTGCAGTTGCTCCTCGTTCGACCACATCTCAAAGCTGTAAAGCCAGAACCGGAACGCACCGTAAGCCATATTGAACAGGATCAAATTGCGCTGCATCGTCAACAGGTCGGTCCGCCCCCAGTTGGAAATGATGCCGCCGCGGCAGGATGGCTGGGCGACCCGCCGGTTGAAGTCCGGAAAAACGGCCGGCTCGAAGTTGCCGAAGACATAAGCCAGATTGCGGTCGATGTAATATTGTTCGAGCTTGCGGTCAATGCCCCAGTACCAGTGGGAAACGAGCAAGTCTTTCGGCACCTGGTCGATCGCCGTCCAGGTGGCCGGTATTTTGCTGCGCCAGCCGCATTCCGAACCGCCGACTGCGTAACCGTCTTTCAGCCGGGCCGGCAGCAATTTTTCGCCCCACAGCATCGTTTTCACCCGGCGATCCGCCAGATAATCGTGAATTTTGCGAATGTCTTCGGCATAGATATCCGGCGCCTGACGGTTCCGGCAGCGTTCGCAAAGCCCGATCGTATAGTATTCATCATGGCCGATGTTGATGATTTCCGGCCGGAACACTTCGATGATTTCGTCGAGCACATCGAACGCCAGCTCATACGAAGCCGGATTGGAGGGACAATAGGTATCCGGCCAGGGATCCTCGGCCCGCTCGGCCAATTCCGGATGGCGGGTCAGCAGATAATCGCAATGCGACAACAACGGCACTTCCGGAATAACCTGAAAATGGCGGTCGCGGCAATAGGCGGCCAGCTCCTTCACCTGCGCCTGAGTCAGGCAACCGCCGCCGCCGTTGTCGGAGTGGATGGAATTCCGTTCCCAGGCGGTTTTTTCCTGAATTTCCTGTCCTTTGCCGGGATATTCGTTCATGAAAGCGCAATACTCGAGCCAGCCTTCGTTGATCTCGGGATGCCTGCGGTATTCCATCGCTCCGCCGATTTCCAGCATGACGGTATTGTATTTCATCGCCGCCGCCAAGTCGATCAGCCGCTTGAAATCCGCCATCTTGTCGGCCGCCGGCAACATCAATTTCAGCCCGCGAACCGGACATTGCGGCACATCGTAAAACCGGCCGACCGGAAAACAGCCGTTGTCATCGAGCAGTTGCAGCAGCGTTTCCGCCGCATACAGCATCGCCGGCCGGCTGGCCGCCTGTACGGCAATCCGCTCCCGGACAATCAGAATCGCATATTGCTCCGACGCCTCGGAATCACTGCCGAACTGCCGGGAAATCGACTGCGGCGGAATTTCTTCAAAGCAAATTTCCCGCAGACCGCCCTCTCCCCGGTCCGCGGCCGGGCGGGCCGCCGTCAACAACTCTCCGGCGGCCGAATCCCCGACACACAACCGGGTCTGCGCCCCCCACGGCAGGCTGACCTGCGCTTCATATTCACTGAAACTGATCGGCAAAAGCATCGTCATCATCTCCTTCCCTTTTTAATTGAACGACTCGCAGCTACCGTTAATGTAACAGCGACTTGCGACAATACAAAAATGAAATAACGTTTTCCCGCCGAACCCGGCAACATTGCGGGTACGCCGGATTGAACTTTGAACGGAATGAAACTATATTGTAGCGATACGGAGGATTGGTTTCAAGATGAACGGCAGAGATTTCTTTCATTCCCGCTGGTGCCGCGAGGCCGCCAGCCCGGAAAGCCGGCAACGGCTCGCGCGCGAATTTTCCGGCTGGACCCGGCGGGTCGATCATGCCGGTTTGCAGGAGCGGTGCCGCCAATTGTGGCAATTCTTCTGTTCCGACGAGATCAGGAAGCGGGAAAAAATTTTACTGGGCGGCGTTCTGCTGTACTGTATTTCACCGCTGGATTTGATTCCGGATTATCTGCCGGTCATCGGCTGGCTGGATGATTTCGCCATCGCCGGCATGGCGTTGCGTTATGTTTTCAAGCGAATGGATGCGCTGGAGGAGGAAGCGGAAGCGGTTCTCGAGGCGGAAATTGTTCTGCCGTCTCCGGCAACTGCGGCATTTGCCGCCAACCGGCCGGAGGCCGATCCGGCCGGAACCGGAGCGGGCCCCCTGGAACAACGCCTGGAAATGCTGACTGCCGCCGCCGCCGAACTCAACCAGCCGGCGCTGCTTGATTGCTGCCGTTCCCTGCAGGACCGCTGGCAGGACCCCTCCTTCAAAATTGTCTTCGCCGGCCGCTATTCCACCGGCAAATCCTCCCTGATCAACGCATTGCTGCAAGCCAGCCTGCTGCCGTCCGGCCCGACTCCGACCACCCGGGCTCTGACGACGCTTCTGCACGGCGACACCTTTTACGCCGCCGGCAGCAACCCGGCCGGTGAACTATTATATGAATTCCAGACGCCGGAAACGGCCGGCCAACTGCCGGAACTGGAAAAGCTGACCATCCTGACGCCGCTGCTGCCGCCGGGTTTGCAGCTCACCGACACTCCGGGCCTGGAGGAACCGGAAGGCAATGCGGCGCGGCTGACTTATGAAAGTCTGCCGGAAGCCAATCTGATCGTCCTGTTATTGGACGGCACCTATCTGGAAAGCCGCCGGGAAATCGATTTTCTGGCCGGTCTGCTGCGGGAGGAACGGCAGCGCAGAATATTCATCGTCATCAACAAATGCGATAAGCTGCCGGCCGGCGAACTGCCGGATTTGCGGCAGCGCGTCCAAACCCTGCTGCTGCCGTTCGGCATCCCGGCGCCGCATATTTTTCTGCTCACCACCCGGCCGGCCGGCGACCGGGCCGAGCTGGCCGGGGAGTTCCAACGGTTCCGCCGCCAACTGGAACACTGCTTTCAACGCGAGGCGCAATCGGCAAAATGGCGGCAACAGCAGGAACAGTTGGATCTGCTCGCCGGCGAAGTGATCGCCGCCTGCCGGGCGGCGATTCAGGCCGCCGCCGTCGACGAGCAGCAGAAAAATCGGCTGCTCGCGGAAATTGACGCCAACCGTCGAAGCCTGCAGGACTCCCTGGACGGGCAGCAGGAACGTCTCCACCGCCAATTGCGCGTGCGGCAACTGCGTTTCGAAGGCGACCTGGCCGCTTTCATCAACACGTTGAACAATCAGCTTTCGGAACAGATCGCCGGCCTGAGTCTGGCCGAACTGCAGTCCACCAGTCTGCTGGCCGAATGGTGTCGGAACCGCTGCCGCTCTTTTCTGGAAGAAACCTTCACCGCCATCCATCGGGAAGTGGCCGGTGATCTCGAACTGGCGGCCGAACAACTGCAAAGTGACATCAAATCCTTTCAGTTCTCCTTCCAACTGGAACATCCGGCGCCGCCGGTCTGGCCGAAACTGCTGCTGCCCGCCATCCTGGCTGGCGCCTGGTTTTCCTGCGGTCTGGCACATTTTCTCTGGATCGCCCTGGGGGCGCTGTTCGGTCGCAAACTGCTGAGCGAGACCATCCAATCGCTGCTGGCTTCCGGCAACGTGCGCCAAGCCAGGCAGCAGTTGAACCGGCAGTTGGCCGACAATCTGAAACAGTTCGAACAGCAATGCAAAGCGCGAGCCGGCGAGCATTTCGAGCGGCTCGAAACCGCCGCAAATGAAGCATTGACCCAGCCGCTGGCCGGGACGTTCGCCCATCTGGACAGCGTCCGGGCCGCCGCCGCCCGAAACACCCCGGCGCCTTACCGCAAATGTCTGGCGCTCCTGCAGCAGTTCGAACCGGCAGCCGGAGAAGTTCATCATGTTTAAACAATATGCCGACCGCCTGAATTTCCTCCAGCAGCAGGTTGCCGAACTGGCCGGGCTGGCGCGGCAAGCCGGCGAAGAGACGCTGCCGCGCCAATGGCTGCAGCAGGCGGCGGAATGGAATAGCGAATGTTACCACATCGCCATCGTCGGCAATATGAAGCGGGGCAAATCGACGCTGCTGAACGCACTGCTGGGCCGGCAGGATGACGCCATTTCGCCGGTGCGGACCAAAGTATGCACCTCGTCGCTCATCCGCTATCTCGACAACACCCCCGCTCCGGAAGAATTCGCGCTGGTCCACTTCGCCGGCCGCCCGGAACCGCAACGACTGGAACTGACCGAGTTGAAGGAGTACATCACCGAGGAGAACAACCCGGACAACCGCAAACAGGTGCGTAAAGTGGAAGTTTTCGGTCATTTTCCGCTGCTGAACGGCAAGGCGGCCCTGATCGATACGCCGGGACGCGGTTCGATCAATCTGTATCACGAAACGCTGCTCGAAGAGTTCCTGCCGCTGGCGGATGCCGTCATTTTGCTGTTTTCCGCCGATTTGCCGGTGGAACAGAGCGAATACCTCTTCCTGCAGACACTGGCCGAACTCAATCCGGAAAAATTGTTCTATGTCGTCACCAAGTGGGACGAACTGGACAACGAACGCGACCGCGACGATGTCCGGCATTTCATCCGCCAGGAAATTGCCCGGGCCGGGCTGCCGGCGGGAACGCTCTTCGAATGCAGTGCCAAAACCGTTTTCGACGCTTTGAAGCTTCACTGCGACGATCTCGAGCCGCTGCGGCGGCAAAGCGGCGTTGCAGCTCTGGAGCAGGCCTTGGAATCATTCCTGCTCTCCTGTTCCGCCCGTGGCGTCACTGCCGGACGACGGCGTCAAAAACTCATCGATTCCATGCGGCACTACTGCGCCGGCCGGGAACAATATCTCCGGCAACTGTTGCGGCAGGATGAACTCGATCGGACGGCATTGCAGGCCAAACAACTGGAACTGCGGCAAAATCGGGAAACTTTCCGGAATGACTTTGAGCATTCGCTGCAGGAATTCGAACGGCGCTGGCAACGGGAAATCGTTCACTTCGAACGCAATGTGCTGCGGCGTACCGAGCGGATCAGCGATCTGTGCATCGACCATTTCCGGCGCGGCGGATTGCTGCCGACCGTATTGACCAGTTTCCGCCTGAAGAAAAAAATCGAGAAGCAAGTGACCGCCGAACTGGATGCGCTGGCGCTGGAATTGACCGAAAGGCTGGATGCCGCCGTCAATGCGCTGAGCACCGAATACCGCGACCAACTCGACCTCTACCTCGGCCGCCACCACGGCGGCGGCGACCCGGTCGGCCAGGCCGCCGCACTGTCCGCCGTGGCGCTGACGGCCGGCAGCGGCATTCTCTCCTGGAACAGCGTTTCCGGCGCCCTGGCGACTTTGAGCGGCAGTTACCAGACCTTCCTGGCCTTGTCCGGTTCCGCCGCCCAAGCCGCCACCGCCAACAGCGTCGCCAATCTCGGCCTGGTCGGCGCGGCCAAAGGACTTCTGTTCGGCTCGGAAACCGCCGTCGCCGCCGCCAGCACCGCCAATGCCGCCGCCGGAGCGCAACTGGCGCTGGTTTCCTCCGCCGTGGCGACGCTCGGCACCGTCGCCGCCGCCGCGGTGGCGGTCTGGCTGGCCGAAAAATTCAGTTGCTTCGGCTTGAAGGCAATCCAGCAAAACCGGATTCCGGAGCTGGTGGAACATTCTCTGCGCGAGGCGCTGCACCGCCTGCAAACGACGTTGGACGATTGGCGGCGGGAATTGCTCGACCAGGCGCGGCTCGATCATGAAGCGTTGCTCGTCAGGCTTCAAAATGAACTGGAACAGTTATCGCATACCGCGACCGCCGGACAGGTGGAAGCCTGGCAGCGGGAACTGGTCCGTCTGCAGCAATTCGATGCGGCATTCGCCAATGCGGAGGTTCTCTAGATGGCCCGCTGGACCGCCGCCGAAGCCTTGCAACTCCTGCTGCGCAACTTCCTGCAGCGCGGCGCCGATGCCGCCGAGCCGCTGCGGGCCGGTGAAATGGCAACCGGCGAAGCGTTGTCGCTGCAACTGCGCAAAATCCGGGCGGTGCGCGATCAGGGCGCTCCGCGGCAGATCGGCGTTCTCGGCGCGCCGAAACGCGGCAAATCCAGTTTGATCAACGCCTTGCTCAAACTGGAGCTGATGCCGGTGGCCCGGGATTTTCTGTCTTCCAGCGTGATCCGGACCTGCCGGGATCCGGCGTTGACCGATCGTTTCAAAGTCATCGTCCACAACAGCGACGGTTACCAGACGTTCCAAATCGTCGACGAACCGGCCGCGGTGACCGCCCTGATCGAGCAGTACGGGACGCGGCGCGGCGAAACTTCGGCCGAATGGATCGAAATCAGTTCGGCGTTTCCCGATGCCGCGCTCCTGCACGACGGCGGTATGCTGCTCGATACGCCCGGCGCCGAACTGGCGTTCGAATGCGGCGGGGAAGACGGCCGGCTGGAACGGGAAACCGCTCGCGCCCTGGCGATTCTGGATGAGGTGCACATCCCGGTGTTCTGCGTCCGGGCCGATCAGATCGGCGCCCGTTCCGACGCGGTGTTCTACCAGCGGGAACTCAGCCGGCGGCATTCCTTCAATGTCGTCAACTTCAGGGATCGTTATGAAGAGGCGGACCTGCTGCTTCACGCCGTGCGAACTTACGGCTTTCCGCCGGACCGGGTAGCGGCAGTCTCCGCCAGGGAAGCGATTCTGGCCTTGCGGGCCGGCGACCGGGCCGCTTACGACGCGAGCGGACTGTCGGAACTGCAGCGCCTCTTTCAGCAGGAGATAGCCGCCCTGAGCGAACCGACGGCGCTGCTCGAAGTGCTGGAAGAATTCAATGCTTTCCGGCGCGCCCTTCCCGCCCGGCGCCGGCAACTGCTGTCCAGACTGCTGCTGGCCAACTGCCGGATGGCTTTCGAGCGGGAAATTCCGGAAAGTGCGGCCGGCGATTGCTGGAAGGAGTTGGAAAAAGGATGAAAAAGATCCTGCTCATCGGTCCGTCCGGCGCCGGGAAAACCGTTTTTCTGACCGTTCTGGCCGCCAAACTGACCGGCAATTTCCACCGCCGGCAAGGCTGGCGCTGGCAACTGCCGCCGGATGCCGGACGTCAACTGCGGCAGTTGCTGCAGCAATTGGAAACCGGCGAGTGGCCGCCGGCGGCGGCGAGACGGCCGGAAGGCGGTTGGCAGTTCCACGGATTCCGCACCGACTGGAGCGGCGCGCTGACATATGATTTCGAGCTGTTGGAATTGCCCGGGACCATTTTTCAGCCGGAGGAACCGGCCGAACCGCTTCACCGTCATCTCGCCGCCGCCGACGGTATGCTGCTGGTGGTCAACAGTTCGGCACTGTTCGACGGCACGGCCGAAGCTTGCCTGCACACCGCAGCGGAATGGCTGCAGGCATGCCGGCAGCGGCGTAAGGATTTTCGCGCCGCGGTTCTGATCACCCAGGCGGAATGGCTCGAAGCGGTACCGGAGTGCCGGCCGGCGGCGCTGCTGGCCCGCCAGTGTCCGGAACTGGCCGGGCTGCCGGTCATTCCGGTCCGCGCAGTCGGCCGATTGGCCCTCGCCGCCGACGGCCGGGTGTTGCCGGCGGCCGATTTCCGGCCAGGCCATTCCAGAGCGGTACTCAAAGGAGCCTTCGCAGTCCTCGGCCCGCCGGAGAGGAACCGGCGGCGCTTTTACCGGCTGCTGGCCGCCGGTTTACTGCTGGCGCTGCTGCTGGCAGCGGCGATTCTTCATATTTCCCTGTCCCATGCGGCTCCGGCCGAAACGCCGGCGCCAGTCTCGGAACTTCGCACCATTCCCTGCCCGCGCTGCACAACCGCCGGCCTGCCCTGCCCGGCCGACCGCCGGCTGCGGTTCTACCATACTTACTGTTATCTGTGCGGCAACACCGGCATCAAACCGGTTCATCCGGGCTGGAGCGTCTGTCACTACTGCCAGGGGGCCTGGTGGGTCGGCTTCAACTGTCCTTATTGCCATGAAGGATTTCTGCGCTGCCCGCGCTGCCGCGGCCGCGGCGTGGTGGAGGTATCGGATGACCAGTGATCCGCCCAGCTGGAAACAATCGTTCCCGCCGAGCATCCGGCCGGATGCCCGGATTCTGATCCTCGGTTCCATGCCCGGCGAAGCCTCGCTGGCGGCGCAGCAGTATTATGCCCATAAACGCAACGCCTTCTGGCCGATCATGGCGGAATTGTTCGGTTTCGCCGTTACCCTGCCCTATCCGCAACGGCTGCAGAAGCTATTGGAAAACCGTGTCGGCCTCTGGGATGTGCTGGCCGGCTGCCGGCGGCGCGGCAGCCTGGACACCGCCATCCTCGAACCGGAACCGAACGATCTGGCCGGCTTGCTGCAAACCCATCCGCAAATCCGCCATATTTATTGCAACGGCACGGCGGCGATGCAGTTTCTGCGGCGCTACCAGCCCGGCCTGACGCTGCCGGTCACCCGGCTGCCGTCCACCAGCCCGGCCCACGCCGGCATGAACTTCCAGCAGAAGCTGCTGCACTGGCGGCAGATTACAGAATCGGCGTCAGCAGCGAACAACAGTTCTCCAGAATCTGCATGAACGGACTGCGCCGTTCCACCTCGTGCAACGACAGTTCGGCGGAATCGGCCAATTCGTCGTTGAACTGGCGATGAAGTTCATCGACGGAGCGGTCTTCGGAAAAACAAAAGTCCAATTCGTAATTCAACCGGAAACTCCGGCTGTCGCAATTGCTCGACCCCATGAACCCCCAGGCGGAATCGACCAGCAGCGCCTTGGCATGGGAAAAAATACCCTGCTTTTCGAAAATCCGGATGCCGTATTCCAGCAGTTGCTGATAATTGCTGCGCGCCGCCCAGTCGACAAACCAGTGGTTGTTGTGCGCCGGCACGATAATCCGGACATCGACACCGCGCGATGCCGCCATGCACAGAGCATTGATATAATCGTTGCCGGGCACCAGATAGGGCGTCATGATGTACAGGGAGCGCTGGGCGATGGCGGCGGCGGCGAAAAAGAGGTTCTGCGAACCGTTGCGATTCTCACCCGGACCGCTTTCGATGACCCGGACCACCGCGTCGCCGGTGCGCTTCAACTCCGGAAAATCAGCCGGCAGGGCGAACTCCTCCAGATGCCGCCGGGTCGTATAGGCCCAATCCTGCAGAAACACCTGGATGAACTGGGAAACCGCCGGACCGGTGATCCGGCAATGCAAATCGTGGATATAGCGGTTGGGCGGCACTTTGGCCAGCCGTTCGTTGTCCTGTGAAATATTCAAGCCGCCGCTGTAGGCGATGATTCCATCGATGATCAACAGCTTCCGGTGGTTGCGCAACTGGAACTTCCACGGCGTCAGCAAGTTCAGCGGTGAAAATGCCTGGATTTTGAAATTCGGGCTCTTGCGGAAATAGTGCCGCAGATAATGCGATAAAATCGCCTTGGCGCTGCCGAAACTGTCGAACAGCACCTTGACATCCACCCCTTCGGCCGCCTTGCGTTCCAGCGTATCCAGCAACTGCCGGCCGATCTGGTCGTCCATCAGGATGAACGATTCCAGCCGGATACAGATTTTCGCCGCTTCGATATCGGCCAGCATCCGCGGATAGACCATCGTCCCGTCACAGAGGATTTCCAGCGAATTGCCGTCCAGCGCCGGGCGCTGCGGAAACAGCCGATCCAACAGTTTGGTCCGCGGATTGCGCAGCACTTCCAGCGGCGGCACAAATTGCCCCCAGGCATCGCGCTGCCGGCGCAGACCGCCGCCCAGAATGCCGTTGTCCGGCTGCGACAGCTCGCTCTGCAGCGCCTGACGGCGCGAATGGACCCGGTCGATGCTGGTGATGCCGAAAAATAGATAAAACAACAGCCCGATACCCGGCAGCAGCGTCACCGCCAGCAGCCACATCGCCGCACTCGACGAATCGCGGTGCTTGGTCCACAGGATATGCAGAATCGCCAGCAGATGCACCGCCAGCAGCAGCAGACTGATCAAAATCCGCCTCCGGACAACTGCTGCTCCAGTTCTGCCGCCGAAGAAAATTGCCAGGCATTCCAGCCGCGTTCGCGGGCGGCGGCTATGTTGCAGGCGCGGTCATCGACGTACAACACCGGCTTGCCGAAACGCCGTTCAAACGCCTCGTACATCTGCGGCTGCGGTTTGCGCGCCCCGACCTCAAAACTGTAAACGCCGCCGGCAATCAGACCGGTGAAGGACAATTGCCGGAATACCTTCTCCAGATGGATTTCCGAGGTGTCGGAAAAGAAAATCACCCGGCATCCCTGCTCCGTCAGCCGGCGTACCACCGCCTCAATGCCGGCGATTTCCTCGCCGACGGCCAGCTTCCAGCCGTGCATCAACTGTTCATCCGAATAACCGGCCGGCAGCAATTGGCGGAAACAATGCAGCAAACCGCCGGTATCCAGCCGGCCGCACTCCAGTTCGCCGAGCACCGCCAGCAATTCCATCGGAATTTCGGGCAGTTTGAAATATTCCAGACAACGCTCCGGATGGATTTCCAGACAGACGTTGCCAATGTCCAAAGCCACGAATTTTGCGCTCATCATCCTCTCCAATCGTTGATCGCTTCACCGGTAATATAACGCCGCAACCTCGTTTGTCCAGTTTCGGCCGGAAAAGCGGCGCCGAAGCACTTCAGCGTTTGGCGCCGGTGATCTTCAAAATCAATTGTTCCAGAACAATTCTCGGTTCGCCGCCGCCGGAAACCAACCGCCGGTTGGCCTCCAGCAGCAGATCGAAATCACGCGCCAGTTCGGCATCCTCGAAGCTGCCGGCCCGCTCGACCAGCTTGAATGCCCGGAACGGATGCAACTGCAGAAGCATATTGCCCGGCAACGCTTTTTTGCGTTCATCCGGAATGGTGCTGAAATAGTTGCTGCCGATCCGCCGCGGCAACTGCAGCTCCGCCGCCGCCTGTTTCGCTTTTAAAATATCCTGAAAAGTCCGCACCGCATTGTTGAGCATCGACAGCTCCAGATTGCCGCCGCGCTGCGACCGCAGTTGCTGCATCAGAATATTGACGATGCGCAATGCCGCCGCCGGGTTGCGTTCCGCCAGCGCATCGGCGAAATCCCAGCTCAACGCTTCCGGTGTCTGGCTGCAGACCGCCCGGCAATCTTCCACCCGGACCACGGCCGCTTCTTCCCCCAGGAAACAGAAAATTTTTTCCAGCTCGCTCTGCAGCCGGCCGAAATCGCTGCCGACCGCGGCGATCAGATAATCGACCGCCGCCGGCTCCAGCCGTTTGCCGGCGGCGGCGGCGATCGCCTGAATGCGTTCGTTCTGGGTCTGGGCGAAATCGCGCGAGGCCAGGTCAGCCTTGCGGAGGAAGTCGCATTCAGCGCCGGCAGTCTTGAGCAGCTTGAAAAATGCTTTGCGCTGGTCGACGCCGGGACCGTCCATGATTACCGTCAATTCCGGCGGCAACGGCTCCTTGAAAAACTCCTGCACCCCCTTCATCACCGTCAGCAACGCTTCCGAGGCGCTGCCGGCCGTCGCCGCTTCGAAGTATGCGAAACTGCGCAGCCAGACGATCTTCTCCGGATTCAGGAACGGCGGCGTCCGCAACGCGGCAAGGAAATTGCCGACAATCGCCTCCGCCTTCAAATCCTCGGCGTCGCCGCGAACGATTTCCAGCGCCGGATTGTCTTCGAACTCCTCGCCGGCCAATTTGACGGCCAGCGCCCGCGCCCGCGCCTTGATCGCGAATTCATCATTCCCGCTGATCAAATACAGCTTGCCCATCCGTACTGCGCACTCCCGGTAAAATTATTGCTCGTCCCGGCGTCCGACGACTTCTTCGATGAAATAGCGCGGCCTGGAGCGCACATCGTTGTAAACCCGGGCCAGATATTCCCCCTGCAACCCCATGCCGACCATCATGCAGCCGAAGAACAGAAACATCGGCGCAAACAGCGTAAACACGCCGTTGGCCGCCCATTCCGCCCCGTACCAGAACCGCAGGACGAACAGCAGAACGCCGAACAACACGCCGAACAGCGCCATGAAGACGCCGACATAACTCAGCAGCCGCAACGGAAAGGTCGTCATGCAGGTCAGCAGATTGAATTGCAGATTGATCAACTTGATCAGCGAGTACTTCGATTCGCCGACCGCCCGTTCACAGTGCCGTACCGGAATCTCGCAGGTGGTCCGCGCAAAACTGTTGGCCAGCACCGGAATGAAAGTGCTCCGCTCCGGGCATTGCAGCATCGCGTCGACGATATGGCGCCGATAGGCCCGCAACATGCAACCGTAATCGTGCATGTTCACGCCGGTCGCTTTCTGCGCCACCAGATTGACCACCTTGGACGCCCAGCGGCGGAACAAGGTATCCTGCCGGTTCTGCCGGATGGTGCCGACAACGTCGTTGCCCTCTTCGGCCGCCTTGAGCAGATTCGGAATTTCTTCCGGCGGATTCTGCAAATCGGCATCCAAAGTAATCACCAAATCGCCGCGCACCTGGGCAAAGCCGGCCATGATCGCCGAATGCTGGCCGTAATTGCGGTTCAGAATACAGGCGACCACCCGGTCCGGGTTGGCGTTGGCCGCTTCGATCAACGCTTCGGTGGAGCCGTCGTGGCTGCCGTCGTCGATAAAAATAATCTCGTATTTCCGTCTGGTCTGCTCGCAACTCTTGATGGTCCGGTCGATCAATTCGGCCAGGCAGCCGATCTCATTGTAGACCGGAATCACCACTGAAATATATTGGATTTGACAATCCCGTCGATTCCTCATTGTTCCGTCCCCCGTTGGGTTGTTGTCGAATTGTTATCGTTGGCCAAAGTCGCCGAAACGCCCCTGGCATTCAATATCCATACCAGCATTTTGCGGCTCTTCGCATTTTCAAACGACAGGCGTTTTTCCTGATAATCCGGCCGTTTCACATCGATTTTGATCGGTAAAGCCGGCAGCGCCGCTTCCAACTCCGGCAGATATTTCGAATAAGCGATCAACACCGTCGGCCGCCCGGCGCGCGCCGTGAAAAACTCCGCCAGTTTCATACCGGAGACCCGCTCTTTTTCATCGACGGCCACTGCAATCGGCGCTGAAAACGCCACGTAGTAATTCAGGGAAGCGTTCGCTTCGACGCTGAAAAAGATCGTGTCCTCCGGTTCCACCGCCGCCGGCCAGTTGGCTTTCAATTCCCTGGCGAAGGGACGCAGCGTCCGGAGATCATCGAACGACGCTTTCAGCACTGAAAAACCGCCGGCGGCAAGAATCGTCACTCCCAGCACCATGCCGGCATAGTTGCGCGGCATGCCGGTCAACGCTTCCAGCCAGGTCCGCGACCGCCGTTCATCCACCGCCATCACCAGCAAAGTCAATGCCCCGAGCACCGGCAAGGCCACCAGAAACAGCAGCGGCAAATGAAAGCCGACCAGCTTGCTCCAGAACGGAATGACAATCACGCTGATCACCGCCAGCGAGCCGGCAAAAATCGCCAGATAGCGGAACGCCTCGATCAGGTAGCGTTTCCAGCGGTAGGCGTCGCTCACCGCGTCCGCCAGAAAATAACCGCCGAAAATCATGCTGTACGGCAGCAGCGGCAGGATGTAATACCAGCGCCGCGATTCCGAAGCGGAAAACAACGCAAAAACCAGCGCAAAACCGATCAACATCCCGCGGCCGTTCCACCCCAGGGACTTCCAGCGGTAAATCATCCAGCCCAGCCCGATCGTCGTAAAGACCGACCACGGCAGCAGCAAGCGCGGCAAATTGTAAGCATAACTGAAAAAGGGCTCGTCCTTATGATCGAACGCCGCGGTCGCCCGCTGAAAATTTTCCCGGATGAACAATCCCCAACCATCCAGTCCGTGCGACGGCAGTTGGTAAAACTCCGGCATCGGAAACACCGAGGACAAATAATAGATGCCGTAAAACACCCCGCCGGCAATCACGGCAGCCGCCAGCAGGGAGATTTTCAGATGATTGAGATAAAGTTTGTTCTCCCACAGCAATGGCACCGCCAGCACCGGAGGCACAATCAGAGCCGGAAGTCCTTTCAGATGCGCCCCCAGCGCGCAGATCAGGAAAAACACCAGATAAACCCAGAATCCGCCCCGGTAACGGTAACGGACGAACCAGGCCAGCGCCAGCATGATCACCGCCATATTGCCCATGTCGGCCTCCGCCAGCCGGCCGAACCACAGGAAACCGTAACTGCCGGCCATCAGCCAGCCGGCAGTCAACGCCACCTGGCGGTTGAACAGCTTTCTGGCGACATAGACCGTCGCCGCCAGGCCGGCCAGCGCCAGCAGCGCGCTGGGCAGCCGGATGATGAATTCATTCAACTGCCGGAAAATGAACGCCGCGGCGGCGATCAGCCAATAGGAGAGCAACGGCTTGTCGAAATACACCCGGCCGTTCAGCGCCGGATGCCAGTAGTCGCCGTTCAACTGCATTTCCCGGACGATTTCCGCCCAACGGTCCTCGGAACCCCGCAATCCCTCATATCCAAGCAGCACCAGCAGCGCCACGGCGGCAAAGAGATACAGCAGCAGCTCCGGATGCCGCAGGCGGCGCGCCCCATTGTCCGTCTGACCGGTCATGCCAGAACCTTCTTGATCGCGGCGACGACATCGTCGACATCCCGCTCCGTCATATCCGGAAACAGCGGCAGCGAACAGATGCGGTCGCTGTTCCATTCAGTATTCGGCAGCATTCCCGGCTGGAATCCCATCGCTTCGCGATAATACTTCTGCAGATGGGCGCAACGGAAATGCAGGCCGGTGCCGATATTCTCCGCCTTCAAGTCCGCCATGAACTGGTCGCGGCTGCACTGCGGCGACACCACCCGGACGATGAACAAATGCCAGGCGTGCGTATGTTCGTAAGCCGGCGCCTCAAGCGGCAGCACACCGTCGACTCCGGCCAATTGCTGGCGATAATACTGCGCCAATTCCCGGCGCCTGGCGTTGATCGCGGTCAACCGTTTCAACTGGCTGATGCCGAGCGCCGCCATCATGTCGGTCAAATTGTATTTGAAACCGGGAAACTGTACTTCGGCCTGCGGCGCCCGGCCGCGATTCTGGCGGTCGAACGCATCGCAGCCGATCCCGTGGAATTTCCACATCCGGACCGCCCTGGCCAATTCGGCGTCATCGGTCACCACCATGCCGCCTTCACCGGTGGTGATATTCTTGATCGCGTGAAACGAATAGATCGCCGTCCCGCCCGCCCCGACATGCCGCCCCTTGTAATAAGTGCCCAACGCGTGCGCGGCATCCTCGACGACCGGAATATCGCCGGCCACCGCCCGAATGGCATCCAGATCGGCCGGAGCGCCGGCATAATGCACCGGCAGAATCAGTTTCGTCCGCGGCGTAATCAACGACCGGACCGTCTCGGCGGAAACCATCAGCGTATCGCGCTCAATGTCGGCGAAAACCGGCGTCGCGCCGACCTGGACGATCATATTGATCGTCGACACCCAGGTGAGCGACGGGGTAATCACTTCATCGCCGGGACCGATGTTCATCGCCTTCAGGAGCACATGCATGCCGCCGGTCGCCGAAGTCAGCGCCACCGCGTACCGGTTGCCGGTCAACCGGCAGACCGCCTCTTCGAATTCAACATTCTTCGGACCGTTGGTAATCCAGCCGGAACGCATCACCTCGCCGACCGCGGCGATATCCTCTTCGTTGATCGCCGGTCTGGTAAAGGGCAAAAATTCACTTCTCATCGTGATTGATCCTCGCATTAACGTATCGCAAAACGATATTGGGTTTTCTGCCGGTAGGTTTCGCCGGGGCGCAAGACGACGCTCGGAAATTCCGGATGGTTGGGACTGTCCGGAAAATGCTGCGCTTCAAAGCAGAAACCGTCGAAACGGCGGTAACGGGCATCTTGTTTGCCGACCGCCAGGCCATCCAGAAAGTAACCGGTATAGAACTGGATGCCGGGTTCGGTGGTGAAACAACTCATCTCGATGCCCGACTCCGGCGCATAAGCCGCCGCCGCCAGCCGCAGCCCCTCGCCGTTCAACACGAAATTGTCATCGAAGCCGGCCGGCAGCGCCTTCAGGCAATCGCCGAACCGTCTGGAAGTCCGCAAATCATAGGCGGAACCGGCCACCTCGCGCAGTTCGCCGGTCGGAATCAATTCCGAATCGACCACCGTACGCCGCTCGGCGTTGACCAGAAATTCATGCGACAGGATGTTGCCGCTGCCGGCGCCGTTCAAGTTGAAATAACAGTGGTTGGTCAAATTCAGCACAGTCGGCGCCTCGCAACAGGCGGAGTATTCCAGCTCCACCACATCTTCCGCCGTCACGCAGTAGAGCAGACGCAGCGCCAGCTTTCCCGGGAAACCGCCATCGCCGTCCGGGCTCTCCAGCGTCAATTCCAACGCCTGGCCGTCCGGAATCTGGACAATCCGACTGCTCCACAACCGCCTGGAATAGGAACTCGCCCCGCTGTGCAGCAGATTGCCGTGGTCATTGGTCTCGAAACAATACGGTTTGCCGTCGAGCGTCAGCCGCCCTCCTTTCAACCGGTTGGCCAGCCGGCCGACGACACAGCCGAAATAATTGCCGTTGGCCAGATAATCCTCCGGCGCCCGGTAGCCGAGCACCACGTCGCGCAGCGCCTCCCGGCCGTCCGGCACATACAATGCCGTCATCGCCGCGCCCCAGTCAATGACTTTGACGCCAAATCCGTTGGCATTGGTCAGGAAATATTCCGTCACCGTCGTCCCATCGGCTAAACGCATGAATTCTTTCGCTTCAATCATTGGCAACCTTCTTTCATCAAACGGTCGATTAATTCCGCATAGGTTTTAAAATGTGTCTTGGTCAACCGGTCCAAAATTTCGATGCCCCGCGCCCGCGCCAACTCCAGCGCAGTTGCCGCCACCGTCGCCGAAGCGCCGCGCGGCAGTTCGCAACCGGCCAGCGCCGCCAATTGATTCATGCCGTTCAGGAACCCCTCCCGGGCCAGAATCGAAGCCGCCGCCACCGCGACATCCCGTTCCGCTTTGGTCTGCTGCTCCAGCACCACCCGGCGGCCGCGGCTCATCAGCGCGTTGCGGATCAAATGTTCGGCGCCGAATTTATCGGAGAGCATCCGCGGACACTCCGGCACCCGCTCCAGTAAATTTTCAATCACCCTGGCGTGGCCCCAGGCCAGAAAACGGTTCAAATTGCCGATTTGCCGATAAAGTTGATTATAACGCTCCGGCAAAATCGTCACCACCGTCCAGCGTCCCCCGACGATCCGCCGGATGCCGGAGGCCAGCTCGGCAATCTTTTTACCGCTTTTCACCGTTTTCGAATCGCGCACGCCCAATTTCAACAATTCGGCGCCGGAGTCGGCGTCGACACAGACGCCGGCAATGACCAGCGGCCCGAAAAAATCCCCCTTGCCGCTCTCGTCAATGCCGCCGTGCGGCAGAATCTCTTCCGCGGCCGCCTCCTCGTTCCGCTCATAGCCGAAACCGGCCCGATGCAGGATTTCCGGCTCCAGCGTAAACAACACGAAATCGGCGGTTCCGCCGCCCTGCACGGTCAGCTTGCCGCTCCGGTAGGCGACGACATTGACCTTTTCGCCGACCGCTTTCCAATGGGCGTAAGGCTGCTCTTTGAACTCCCAACCGCGCTCCCGAAGCAGAGCGGCAAGCCGTTCAATCTCCCCGGCGGAAAGTTCCGCGACATAGGAAGTCACCTTGCTGGCGGCGACGTTTGGCATTGCTTTATTTTCTCCAGCGTTATTTGCTGACCGCCTTGAGGTATGCTTCGATGAAGCGGTCGATTTCGCCGTCCAGCACCGCAGCGGTGTTGCCGGTCTCCTCTCCGGTCCGCAGATCCTTGACCATCTGGTACGGCTGCAGCACATAGGACCGGATCTGGTTGCCCCAGCCCATCTCGGTTTTTTCGCCGCGCAGAATATCCGCTTCGTTGCGCCGCTTTTCCTCTTCCAACTGGTAGAGCTTGGCTTTCAGCATGTTCATCGCCGTCGCCCGGTTCTTGTGCTGGGAGCGTTCGTTCTGGCAGCAGACCACCGTCCCGGTCGGAATATGGGTGATGCGCACCGCGCTGTCGGTGGTATTGACGTGCTGCCCGCCGGCGCCGCTGGAACGATAGGTGTCGATCCGCAAATCTTTTTCATCGATTTCGATGTCGATGTCGTCGTCCAGCACCGGAAAAATATCCACCGAAACGAACGAGGTGTGCCGCCGGGCATTGCTGTCGAACGGGGAAATGCGCACCAGCCGGTGCACCCCCTTCTCCGAACGCAGATAACCATAGGCGAACTCGCCGTCCAGTTCCAGCGTCACGCTCTTGATGCCGGCTTCTTCGCCCGGCTGCATGTCGATGATCGACTCTTTCCAGCCGCGCCGTTCGCCGAAGCGCCGGTACATTCTCAACAGCATCGAGGCCCAATCGCACGACTCGGTGCCGCCGGCCCCGGCATGAATGGTAAGGTAGACATTGTTGCGGTCGAATTTCCCGGACAAAAAGCTCAACAGCTCGATCTCATCCAATTCACGGGACAAATCAAGCCAGGCATTTTCCGCTTCCGGCAGCAGCGTTTCGTCCTCCGCCAGCAATTCCAGCAGCACTTCGAAATCTTCCACTTCGCGCGCCAGGCGGTCATACGGTTCGAGCAGGTTCCGGCAGGAACTCAACGCCGCGACGGTATTCTGTGCGTCTTCCTTGCGGTCCCAGAAATCCGCCGCCGCCATCTTCGTTTCGATGGCGGCCATCTCCTCCCGTTTCCGGGCAATTTTCAAAAATTCGCCCAAATGCTCCAGGCGGGCGCGCGCCGCTTTTCCGGCCTCGGAAAGTTCTTCAAAAGTCATATCTTCTCCCGTCGTTCCCCACGGGATATCCCGCTTGAACCGATCCGTTGATTGTCCATTTACTGATCAAGCGGGTAATATATCTTCTTCTCCGTCGTTTTTCAAGTCGCCCAGCGCCCGTTCCAACCGCTGCAGATATTCGTCCCGCCCGATGCAACAGGCGCCCAGCCGTTCAAAAAGCGGACTGGGTACCTGGGTATCCACCCATTCGACTTGCCGTTCACGCCGTAAAAAGTCCAACGCGTTGACCAACGCAAACTTGGAAGCGCCGTCGACCAGATGAAACATGCTTTCACCGGCGAAAAAACGGCCGAGCAACACGCCGTACAGCCCGCCGACCAGCCGGCCGGCGGCATCCCAGGCCTCGAAACTCCAGGCGCCGCCCGCCCGATGCAGTTCCCGGTAAGCCCGGATCATCTTCGGCGTAATCCAGGTGCCCTGCTCTCCACGGCGCTTCACCGCCGCACATTGCCGGATGACCGCATCGAAATCGGCATTGACGCTGAAAGTCCACGGCGCCTTCTTCAATTCCCGGCGCAAACTGCGCGGCAACTGCAAACGGTCCAGGAACAGGACGCTGCGAACCGGCAAGGCAAACCAGAGAATATGAGCCCGATCGCACGGCCAGGGAAAAATGCCGTGGGTATAAGCATCCACCAACGCTGCCACGCTCAAATCTCCGCTCCAGGCCAGGAACCCCTCTTCATCGGCGTCGGCGACCGGCGGAAAGAATCGGGACGGCGGCAGCATCACCTGCGTCCGGCGCGCGCCGCGTCCACCGAATCGTAGATATCGAGAATCTTATAGCTCCTGGTAATTTCAAAGACGATGCGCGGTTTGGCCTGCAACGCCGCCAACTTCAAACTGCCGCCGCAATCGGAAGCCAGTTGAAACAGATAAATCAGCGCGCCCAAACCGGTGCTGTCGATATAATTCATCCGCTCCAGGTCGAGGACCAGTTGCTTGTGCTCGCTGACAATCTGACTGAGTATTCGTTTAAATTCTCCGGCGGCATCCGCCGTCAATTGCCCGTCTACCACCACCACCATGCAATCATCCAACGGCTGTTGGGTAATCTCCATTTTTTTCAAATCCTCCCGATAATTCATAGTTACAAAAATTATTCTCTAATTTTAATCTATATTCATATCGAACAATTCGCAATCGTTGAATTTTGAAAACTTCAATAAAAAAAACTCAACCTTTTAGTTGTTTTTCCCAAAAGACCCTCTATAGTATTTCAAACGGCCTCTAAAAATTCGACAAAGTAAGTTACCGGTAATTTTTATGAAAGAACAATACAAGATTTTGGCAGTCGATGACGAGAAATTCAATCTGCTGTTATTGAAGTCCTGCCTGAAAAATGAAAACTTCCAATTGACCAGTTGTACCGACGCCATCGACGCGCTGCAGGAATTCAAAAAGGACGATTTCGATCTTGTCTTGCTGGATATCATGATGCGCGGCATCGACGGCTTCGAAGTACGCAAGCTGATCCGGGAGCTGAACAAGCAGGTCCCGATCATTTTTCTCACTTCGCTGGTGGACGACTTGAACAGTACGCTGCTGGTCAAAATTTCCGATGACCCCTATACCTATTACCTGAATAAATCGTTCGACAAGCAAAGCCTGCTGAAAAAAATCAACCAGGCCATCACCGCCTACCGGGATCAGATGGCCGCCGATCAGTATTACCATAAACTGGAAGCGGACCTGACGCTGGCCGGCGAAGTGCAGAAAATCATGCTGCCGACCTGGGCAACGCTCAACGACCAGATCATCTCCAGTTATCTGTACGCGCCGGGCGTTAAGGTCAGCGGCGATATTTTCGAAATGGTTGCCCTGTCGCCGCAGCACTATCTCTGCCTGATCGGCGACATTTCCGGGCACGGCATCCAGGCGGCGCTCTATATGAGCGCCATCCAGTCCTATTTGAAAGTCCTGCTGGCCGCCGCCGCCAGCCCGGACCTGCTGGAGCCGCACGACATTCTCAACCAGATCAACTCCTTTTTCAACAACGACCTCAACGGCGAAAACTACATGACCTGCCTGGTCGCCATCTTCGATTTCCAGCACAATCTGCTGCGTTACCAGAGCGCCGGCCACCCCGGCATCATCTGCTGTACGGCGGCGCACGACGAATCCTGGATGATCGAAGACAACGGCCGCGGCGGCATTCCGATCGGCTGGCGGCGCAATTACATCTACGACGCGGCGGACAATGTGGAATACCATTTCAGCGATGATACGATTTTCATGTTCTACACCGACGGTATCCTCGATCTGCGCAACGCGGCGGACGAGCTGGCCGGGGAAAGCAACTTTCGTATGCTGGTCGGGCCATTGCCCAGCGAATGCGACGTCGTCACCCTGCCGTTCCGGCTGCGTTACGCCCTCTCGCAGATCGGCTACAATTTGCCGACCGACGACATCTGCCTGGTGGCGCTGCAGAAAAATGTCCCGTCCGCCAACGTCATGTACCGGGTCATCACGCCGGATACCGCGCTGGTCAGCACCACCGCGGCGGAATTCGCCGATTTTCTCCGGCAGCGTTTCGATTTGTACGACCTGTCGGTCAAAATCGAACTGCTGCTCAGCGAGTTTCTGAACAATATCATCATCCACGGCCTGGAATCCCACAAACACAACCAGAGCGCCATCGTCATCCGGATGGAACTGCTGTCCGACGAGGTGCTCATCAAAGTCATGGACCGCGGCAAAATCTGGAACTATACGCCGACTTACAGCGACAGCGCCTCATTCCTGGAAATGCAGAACCAGATGATGGCGACGTCGGGGCGCGGCATGGCAATCATTCACAGCATCGCCAATTCCATCAGCCGCAACCATTACTGCGGTTTAAACACCACCATATTTTCCATCTTAACAACCCAGCAGGTAGAGCAATGAGCGCAAGAGACGACATCATCCGAACCGTGACGGAGTACATCAATGAAAACCTCGGCATCGACGATGCGGAAACCATCGCCATGCTGTGGGAAACTTACCTGGAAACTTTTGACGGCACTCTGCCGGAACTGACCCGGGCAATTTCCGCCGGAATCGCGGCCGATGTTCAGCATAGCGCCCACGCGCTGAAAGGATGCTCCGCCAATATCGGCATGGAGGAAATCCGGGCGCTCAGCTATCAGCTCGAATGCGCCGGCCGCAACCACGACCTGGCGCAGGCCCCCGAAGTATTGAACCAACTCATCGCGCTGCGCCAGGCGCTGCCGGATACGCTGGAACCGTGATCATCGACACTCCATCTTCTCCGTCGCCGACTCGCTATACCGTCGACGGCAGCGCGGGGTTCGAGCAATGGTTGTCCCAGTCGCTTGAGCAACTGGGAGCGGCCGTTGCCGCGTTGCCGGTCTGCCGGCAGATTTTCGCCGTCATCCTCGGCGGCAGTTACGGCCGGGGCGAAGGCGGCATTTTTCATGCGCCGGACGGCCGGGAAGCATTGTACAACGATCTGGATTTATTCGTGCTGGTGCACGGCATAGAACGCCGGGAACGGCGGCGCGTCGACCAGGTGCTGCGGGAACTGGGTTCCGCCTGGAGCGCCAAACTCGGCGTCGACGTCGACTTCGCGCCCTGCCGCACCGTCCGCTCCCTGCATAGAGTCGGCCATACCCTGATGTACCGGGAACTCAAAGCCGGGCATCGCCTCCTGTACGGTCCGGTCGATGCCCTGGCCAGCCTGCCGGCCTTCGATTGGCAACAGTTGCCATTTGCCGAAGGTAACCGGTTGCTGCTCAACCGCGGAACCGGCCTGGCCCTGGCCGCCCATCGTCTCCGGCAACCGGAACCGGGCGGGGAAAATATCGATTTCATCGCCCGCAATATCTTCAAAGCCCTGCTCGGCTGCGGAGACGCCTTCCTGATCGCCCGGCGGCAGTATGGCCCGGGAATCCGGGAGCGCGCCCGATCCCTGCGGCAGGCCGCCCCGGCGGAACTGGCCGATTGGTACGAAAAAGCGATGGCATTCAAATTCCAGCCCGGCCGACCGGAGCTGGAAGCCCTGCCGGATTTATGGCGCCAGGCGCTGGAACTCTGGCTTTCGACCTGCCGGAACGCGCTGGAAGCGATCACCGGCCGGGAACTGCCGACGCCGGAAGCGCAGCGGAACGCATTGAAAAATGCCGCCTGTCTGCACGAAGGCAGCCGGTGGCGCAACTGTCTTTTGAACATCCGCTACCATACCGGAAACCTCTTGCAGCATCCGCGCCGTCAGTTGCTGATCGAACTGCATCGCTATTTGACCACCCATCGCCAACTGACGGATTATCGGCCGGAAGAGCGGCAATGGAAAGATTATTTCCAATTATGGCAACGTTTCAATTAAATATCATTACCCAAGGATCCTGAAAAAATGAAAGACGAACAACCGGCCAAAAAGTTTCCATCGATGCTGAAGAGCGTCATCAACAAGTACAATCTGAAAAATGTTTCGCTGGCCAACGAGCTGGGCGTCACCTCGCAGTACATCTCCAAGATTCTCAGCGGCAAATGCCTGCCGAGCCGCGACCAGATCGAGAAAATTCTCAGCTATCTGGACCACAACAACGTGCCCAACAGCGAACAGCGCGCGCTGGCCAGCAGTTTCGTCGAGGACAAGACCGGTTTTTTCTATGAGATCGCCGATCTGGAACTGACCGCCAAAAATCAGTTGGAAAAAAAGCTGCTCACCGATTTTCGCATGCTTTCGATCGAAGGACAGAAAAAGACCCTGGCTTACATCAATCAACTGTTGATCGAATCGCTGTAGGCACATAGAGCCGGCAACGCAGGACGCGCCTCCGGCCGGCCCGAAGCGACCGGCTTCGCTATTCCGGGAATTCCAGTGAAACTTTTTCCACCCGTTCCGGGGTGCGCTTCAAAAAACGAGCCGCATGCGCCGGGAATGCCGAGTGCATGTCGGTGACGAAAAATCTGGACTGCGATTTTTTGCCTGGCATTGCCGCCAAAGCGTTCGCCGTCAAATACTCCGCAACATATTCCGCGCAGGCGGTCGCACTGTCGACGATGTTCACCCGCCCGGCAAAATAGCGATCCAGCGCCGCTTTGAACAACGGATAGTGGGTGCAGCCCAGCAGCAGCGCGTCCGGCGGATTGGCTCTGACTCCGCCCAGGTAAAGTTCCAGCACCGCCTCGGCCAGCGGCGAATCCCCCAGGCCTTCCTCCGCCAGCGGCACCAGCAGCGGACAGGGAATGCTTTCCACCAGCAAAGACGGATCGACGGCGTGAATGCCGCGCCGGTAGGCGTCGCTGTTGATCGTCGCCCGGGTGCCGATGACGACTATCCGGCGGGCCCCGGAGGCGACGGCGGCCTGCACGCCGGCATCGATGACACCGAGCAGATGAGCCGCCGGGAACTGCCGCTTCAATGCCGGCAGGGCAACCGAAGAGACCGTATTGCAGGCCACGACGATCATCTTGACGCCGCGCTGCAACAGAAAATCGACATCCTGATGCGAAAAACGCTTGATCGAATCCACCGACTTGTCCCCGTACGGCACCCGGGCGGTATCGCCGAGATAAATGATATCCTCCGCCGGCAAACGCCGCGCCATCGCCTCGACCACCGTCAAACCGCCCAAACCGGAATCGAACACGCCGATCGGCCGGTTGTCAAACTGTTCCGCCATGATTCTCCCATGATAAATTTCCACTTCGATGTCGAGAAAAACTCAATTTTTTACGAGCTTGAATTGAGTAAAATTCTCAAACATCCAATTGTTTTTTAATGTTCTATACACGATATCGAGGAATTTGCGAGCCAAGGCGATATTGGCTTTCGCACCTCCCCGCCGACTTTTTACCGATTCATGAAAGGCATTGAGATACGGGCTGTAGCGTTTGGCGATCAAAGCGCATTGCACCAAAGCGGTTCTGGCGATCTTGCTGCCGCTCTTCGTGATTCTTCCGTGGCAAACCGTGTCATTTGAATTGCTCACTCTGGGGACGATTCCGATATAAGCGGCCAACTGCTTTGCCGATCGGAAATCAGCGATATTGCCGATGGTTGCCAACAGGATCGCCGCACCTTTCGAGCCGATTCCCTTGATGGATTTCAGGTTGTCGAAGCCGTCCATCTTGCTGCCGTGATCCTCAATCGCCTTATCCAGTTTTTCAATGCTTTTGTTCAGACTGCGAATCTGTTCGACAACCACCAGCATTTCCGTGTCGGTGATCGGGTCGAAGTGATAACTCAATGCTTTCAAAAGCCCTTTCTCCGTGGACAGTTCTTCCCGTTTCAGCACGATGAAGTTAGCTGCTAACAGATTGTTGACTTTGTTTTTCAATACGGTACGCAACTGAACCAGTTTTTCCCTGGTCTGCGTCAGACTTGAAATTTTCGCCTGCAAATCGTCTTTCACTCTTACCTCCGGAAGCATATCCTTTTCCAGGAACTCCGCCAACACTTTTGCGTCATGTTTGTCCGTCTTTTTGGTGGACATGCTGATGACTTTGAACTGTGATGGATTCACCACCACCAGTCGCCCGACATGAGCTTTCAGCGAGCTGCAAAACATGAACGTATTTCCGGTCGCCTCCACCGCCATCGCCGTGTTCGGACCGAGCATTGCGGCAAAGCCCTTCAGTTCGGTAATCTCACACTTGCCGATTTTCCGTTCTTCCCCATTTACCCGGATGCAATAAGTAAAATTGTTCCGGTGCAAATCCACTCCAACAAAACTTGTCATCATTCTCTGCCTCCATTCGTTTTTCACGAATCGAAGCGGAACTGCTGTCACGGCCTCACCATCCTCCCATACAGAGTAGTCGATTAATCAGTCGCTCTCTACGGTGGCGCTCTGGTTTACAGATCTGACTAATCTCCTTTCCGGGGTCGTCATCGTTTCTGATGCGCCTCATTGAAACATTCAGTCTGCAACCTGTCCGCTTCCAAACGTGTAAGTTAATCGCCATAAATTACACGCAGAAAGCTGATTCCGCGAACGTCAGTTATTTATCATACCATCTCCTTTCACAGACCGCTGCCGGAAAACACGATCCGGACGGCGGGATGGGAAAATGTACCAGCCGGAACCGGAAAAGACAAATTTTTTCTCTTCAAATTCTCTTTTTTCCTTGTCCTCCGTGTTCATGATATGGTCGATTCTGCCATATTATCGCGGAAACCGCCGGCAATTTCGTACAAAATTGTCCAAACTTATCCCCCAAAGCCCAGAGGCCGCGCCGGGAAAACGGAAAAAAAGTACCATCGCATTTGCATTCGTTCCCGGCATGATTATTGTATCGGCAAGAGGTGTTGCTTCCCAGCGCCTCCCGCAGTCATAAACCAATCATTACTGAAAGGGAACATGATGGTAACAGGAATTGTTTTGGTAAACGTCGAAAGAGCGATGTTGCGTCAGGTCATCGATAGCTTCATGAAGATCGACGGGGTCACGGAAGTCTATGCCGTCGCCGGCGAATACGATCTGGTGGTGATGATTCGAGTCAAGAGCAACAACGAGCTTTCGGAAATCGTGGCGGGCAAGATGACGCGCGATATCGCCGGCATCATCCATACCAAGACTCTAATCTCACTGGAAGCGCGAGCCCACGTTGACTTAGACAAGGTGTTTTGCTAACCCGGAGATACGTCAAAGCGGCCCGGCGGCGGAAGGAACCGAATCTTTTCGCCGCTTTTTTCTATTTTCCTCCTCATATTGTCGGTGAAATCCGCAAATTTCATTTGTGAAAGGCGGTCGAACGGTGTAAATTTCCCAGTAAGCTCAATTTCAATATTTGGAGATGTCACCCATGATGAATCGAATCGCCCTGGCGGGTTTGTTGCTGTTTGCCGTTTTGAATTTCATACTGCTCTGCGGCTGCTCCCATACCATTCTGGTGCCGGAGGTGCTCCAGCAGCAGCTCGATGAAAAAATCTATACCGCCTGCAATCTGTGGGTGCAGGATCCGGACCGCATCTCCTGTCTGAACATTCAACAGGGCCGCCTCCTGCCGGTCGGCACGGCTGTCGACATCGTCGAAGCGTCGACCGACCGGATCGTATTCACCGATCCGGCCGGCACCCGTTACACCATCCGGTACGACGCCGGCACGATGATGCTGCCGATCGAAGAGTACATCCGACAGATCTTCACGTTGCAGCCGCCGGAAAAATTGCTGGCCGGCATCGACCCCGCGACGGTCGACAAAATCAGGCGCGGGGTGATCGAGCCGGGCATGACCGGGCGCGACGTGTTGCTGGCCTACGGTTATCCGGTGGCCAGCCGGACGCCGTCGCTCGCCAATTCCAGTTGGCTGTACTGGGTGGGCCCGGATCAGACCGTCCGGATCATCTTCCGCGGCGACAAAGTCACCGCGCTGGTCAATTCCAAATAAATCCGGAGCGGCTGGCGACATGAAAAAAAAGACGATCCTGGTTACCGGCGGCGGCGGTTTTATCGGCTCCCATCTGTGCGAACGGCTGCTGAAAGAGAATTATGACGTCATCTGTGTCGATAACTTTTATACCGGTTCCAAAAACAACATCCGGCATCTGCTGAGCCATCCGGACTTCGAACTGATCCGCCATGACATCACTCTCCCGCTGGTTGCCGAAGTCGATGCCATCTTCAACCTGGCCTGCCCCGCCTCGCCGGTGCACTATCAGAACGATCCGATTCACACGACCAAAACCTGTGTCGTCGGAGCGATCAATATGCTCGGGTTGGCGCTGCGGCTGCGCATTCCGATCCTGCAGTCCTCGACCTCGGAGGTCTACGGTGATCCGACCATCCATCCGCAGCGGGAGGAATATTGGGGCAACGTCAACTGCATCGGTCCGCGCAGTTGCTACGACGAAGGAAAGCGCTGTGCCGAAACCTTGTTTTTCGACTATCACCGCCAATGCGGCGTCGACATCAAAGTCGTCCGGATTTTCAATACCTACGGTCCGCGGATGCTGCCCAACGACGGCCGGGTGGTCAGCAATTTCATCGTTCAGGCGCTGCGCGGAGAGGACATCACCATTTACGGCGACGGCCAACAGACCCGCAGCTTCTGCTATATTGACGACATGATCGAGGCGTTGCTGCGGATGATGCGGCAGGGACCGGAAGTGCACGGCCCGTTCAACCTCGGCAATCCGGCGGAATTCACCATGCTGGAACTGGCGGATTTGATCATTCGCCTGACCGGTTCCAAATCGCGTAAAGTTTTCAAACCGCTGCCGGCCGACGATCCGGTCAAACGGCGTCCGGACATCAGCCGGGCGCAGCAGACCTTGCACTGGCAGCCGCAGATCGGGCTGGAGGAAGGATTGAAAAAGACGATCGCTTATTTCGACGGAGTGCTGTAATCATGACCGGGCCGGGATTTACCGCTGCCGAACTGGCCGCCTTCACCGGCGGGGAATGGCGCTTCCTGCCGCCGTCCGGCGACCTGACGGTTTCCGGGGTCGCCACCGACAGCCGCCGGGATTGCCGCGGCCGGCTTTTTGCGGCGTTGGCCGGAGAACGATTCGATGCCCACGATTTCCTGCCGGCGGCAATCGCCGCCGGCTGCGCCGCTTTGCTGATCGACCGGACGGCGATCGGAAAACTGCCGGTGCCCTGCCCCTGTCCGGTGCTGCTGACCGCCGACACGCTTGCGGCTTACCAGGCGATCGCCGCCGGACACCGGAACCGTTTTCCCAGTCTGCTCGTCGCCGCCGTCACCGGCAGCGTCGGCAAAACCAGCGTCAAGGAGATGCTCCGCAGTATCTTTGCCGCCGTTTACGGTGCGGAACAGGTGCTCTATACCCTCGGCAACACCAACAACCAAATCGGCGTCCCGCAGAACCTGCTGCGGCTGCACGCCGGCATCCGCTGTGCAATCATCGAAATGGGGACCAGTGCGCCCGGAGAGATTGCGCCGTTGAGTCGGACGGCCTCCCCCAATGCCGCCTTGGTCAACGCCATCGCGCCGTGTCATCTGGAAAAACTGCATTCGCTCGACGGCGTTGCCGCCGAAAAAGCCGATATTTTCACCGCACTGCGGCCGGACGGCCTGGCGGTCATTCCAGCCCAGTCGCCGGGCGAAACGATTCTGCGCGCCGCCGCCGCTCCTTTCCGGACGGTCAAATTCGGTCCCGGCGGCGATGTTCAGGCGACTTATCTCGGCGGCAATCTGTCCGGCAGCCGGATCGAATTATCTTTCGCCGACGGTACCATTTTGCCGGTTGACTGGCATCTTTCCGGCCGCCATCAGGCCATGAACGCGGCGGCCGCCGCCGCGCTGGCCGCCGGACTCGGCATCCCGCCGGCGGCAATCGCCGACGGCTTGCGGCACTGCGAACTGCCGGGCATGCGCATGGAAATTTCCCGGCGCGACGGCAATGTTTATGTCAACGACGCGTACAATGCCAATCCCGGCAGCATGATTGCCGCGCTGGAACATCTGGCGGAGTTCATTCATCCGGAGGAGTGGCTCCTGGTGCTGGGCGACATGCTGGAACTCGGGACATATGAAGAGCGGGAACACCGCGCCGTATTGGACGCGCTGACCCGGCTGCTGCCGACGGTCCGTGCCATTCTGGTCGGTCCGCGCTTCCGGGCGGCCCTGCCGGCGGCGTCACCGTTCCTCCACACGGCGGCGGACGCCGAAGCCGCCCGGGTGCTGCTGCGGCAACTGCGCCGGGAGGGCGATTTTATTTTTCTAAAAGGTTCCCGTGGAATTCATCTGGAAAATATCATGCCAACCACGTTGTGAGGAGTTCGCATTATCATGGCCCAATTGCTTTCAACTTTGCTGGCGGCCTTGCCGAGCCGGGTAACCCATTCGGTAAAATATGACTTCGTCGTCAACGGTCTGACCAATGACTCCCGGCGCGTCAAGAGCAATTACCTGTTCTGCGCCATCCGGGGCGCCGACGCCGACGGCAACGCCTTCATCCCGGAGGCGATCGCCGCCGGCGCCAAAGTGATCATCCACACCGCCGACTGTCCGGATCGACAGCCCAACATCATCTACCTGCAGGTGCCGGACGCTTACGAGGCCTACAGCCGTCTGGCGGCGGCCTGGTTCGATTATCCGGCCCAGAAATTGAAGCTGCACGGCATCACCGGCACCAACGGCAAAACCACCAGCGCCTATTTGCTGTACCAACTCCTGACAACCGGCGGACGTCATTGCGGTTTGCTCAGCACGGTGGAGTACCGGCTCGGCAGCCGGACGCTGCCGGCGGAACGCACGACGCCGGCGGCTTACGAGTTGCAGGCTTATTTCGCCGAAATGCGGGACAACGGCGTCACCGATGTCGTCATGGAAGTCTCCAGCCATGCGCTGGCCCAGCATCGCCTCGGCCTTCTGAAATTTCACAGCGCCATCTTCACCAACCTGACCGGAGATCATCTGGACTACCATCGCACGATGGACAATTACTTCGCCGCCAAGCAGAAACTGTTCGCCGAACATCTGCATCAGGCCGGTACGGCCATCATCAACATCGACGATCCCTGGGGCGCCAAACTGGCCGGCCTGCTGCCCAAGCCGGTCAAGCGTCTGACCTTCGGTGAAACCGCCGAAGCCGACGTACAATTCGCCATCCAGAGACTGAGCGCGGCGGGAACGCGCTTCACACTGACGCGCCAGGGCCGCACGCGGCCATTTCAAACCGCCTTGATCGGCCGTCACAACGTTTACAACCTGACCGGCGTCATTCTGGCCGCCCACGCCAACGGCCTGCCGCTGCCGCAAATCGCCGAAACGCTCGAACAGCCGTGCCCGGTTCCCGGCCGGCTGGAATCGATCGCGGCGCCGCGCGGCATCCGTTTCTTCGTCGACTACGCCCACACCGACGACGCGTTGTACAATGTTTTGAACATTCTGCGAGCCATCGCCCCGCGCCGGGTGATCACCGTCTTCGGCTGCGGCGGCGACCGCGACCGCACCAAACGGCCGCGGATGGGCAAGGTGGCGGCGGAACACTCCGATTTATGCATCGTCACCAGCGACAATCCCCGCAGTGAAACGCCGGAGGCGATCATCGCTGACATCCGGACCGGCATGCCTTCGGAAGCCGCCGTTCAAATCGAACCGGACCGGCGGCAGGCGATCGCCCTCGCCTACCGGCTGGCGGAACCGGAAGACTTGATCCTGGTCGCCGGCAAAGGCCATGAAAACTACCAGGAAATCAACCATGTCAAACACCCTTTCGACGACCGCGAAGTCATCCGCCGGTTGATCGGCAATTGAAGCAGCGCCGGGCCGGAACGGCGTTTTTTCCGCTCATTTCTCCGGAAAGTGCTTGCACACCCCTTTTTCCAGTGCTAGGTTAAGGTATGGAGAAAATTGTGATGAATCACCGCCGGCGCCCGATTGTATTTTGCGGTTGCCGGCCGGCTCAACGACATACCTGAATTTATGAAGAACAGGGTTTCATATTGTTTACCGGCACTCGGTCTGCTTCTGCTGTTTACCGGCTGTCAAACCCCGCCGCCGCCCGCGACGCCGGCCGAGGTCTGGCAGGCCGCCTGCCGCGATCGCGATTTTTCCCAGTTGAAAGATTTAAAACTGCTGACGCTGCAGGATGCCCAGCGGATCGCCGCCAACAACAACCCGGATTATCTGGCGGCGTTCCAGGCGGTCAACGCCGCCCGCATGGCTTATTATCAATCGCTGGCGGCCTACAGTCCGGAAATCGGCCTCAATTTCAACCTTAACGACGGTCTGGCGGAAAATGTCCAGCGCCGCAATCCGCCGGAATTGATCGCTCCGCGCGACAACCGTTTCACGACGCAGACCACGTTGCGCGGCAGTTGGCTGTTGTTCGACGGGCTGGCCCGGGAATTGAATGCGCTGGCCGCCCGCAGCGACTATCGGCGTACCGCCGCATTGCGGGACAACGTTTACCGGCTGCTGATGCGGGCGACGGCTTACGCCTTTTACGACGTGCTGCTGGCCATCGAAGAGGAACGCATCGCCCGGTCGGATATCGAGTTTCAGCAATCCAATCTCAAACAGGCGCAATCCCGCTATCAGTCCGGCCACATTTCCAAAAGCGATTTGCTCAATTTCAAAATCCTGCTGAACCGGGCGCAATGTTCACTGGTCATCGCCCGCAATCACTATCAACTGGCCGTTTACGCGCTGGCGGCCTTGATGGGATATCCGCAGGGAACCCTGCCGAACACGCTTCAGTTTCCGCCGATCGACGACCAGGTGGACAAGCTGGTATTGGGCATCGACCTCTATCTGGAACAGGCGTTGAACGCCCGGCCCGATCTGGAAGCGCTGCGGGAAGCACGGCAGATCGCCGATTACCGGCGCTCCGGCAAAGTCAGCGCTTTCTTTCCAGTGATCACTTTATACGGCGAAGCCGGTTACGGCACCACCGCCCACAATTACGGCGGCTACGTCGTCGAGCACCGCGCCTGGAATACGCCGTCGGTCGATTACGGCGTCAATGCCGACTGGCAACTGTTCACCGGTTTCGCCCGCTACAACGCACTCCGGCAGTATGAATACCTGGCCGCCGAGGCCGGTTTCCAATTGGACAACGCCACACTGCTGGCGATCAACGAAGTGCGGGCGGCCCACGAGAATCTGCAAACCCAGGCGGAGCTGGCCGAATATTACCGGGAAACGCTGAACTGGGTTTTCGAACAGCGGCAGTTGATCAACGTCGAATACTGGGCCGGCAACGTCACCATCACCCGGTTGAACGAAGCGCAATACGAATTGATCAGCGCCGAAAGCGACCTGGCCATCGTGCAGGTGGAGCTGAAGAAAGCGGCGGCCCAGTTGACCGCCGCCGTCAATGGCCGACTGGAGGGTTTCGAACCGGTGGACCGCCGCTTGAACACCGGCTTGCCGCTGGACGAGGTTCTGGACAAATTGGAGGAGCAATTTCAATACCGGGAGAAAATCAACGATGAAACGCCTGTGGAATTTCATTAAGGAAAATGTTCTGCTGCTAACGGTTACCGCCGTCATGCTGGCAATCGGCGGTTATTATCTGTGGCGGCACTGGCAGCCATTCACCCAAAATGCCTTCGTCGTCGCCAACACCTGGCCGGTCTCCGTCCTGGTCGAAGGCTATATCACTGAAGTGCACGTCGTCAACAACCAGTTCGTCAAAAAAGGCGCTCCGCTGTTCACCGTCTTTCAACCGCCTTATGCGTTGAAAGTCGAAACTCTCCAGCATAAAATCGACGCCACCAAGGCCAAACTGGCCAGCCTGGAAGCCAAATTGAAGGTGATCAACGCCAGCATCGTCGCCAGGGAGGCCGCGCTGGCCAACGACCGTTATCTCTCTGAAAAGGCGGATGAAATGTACCGGCAGGAGGCCATTTCGCAAGCCTACGCGGAGGAACGCCGCCGGGCGATGCAGGGCAGCGAAGCGGAATTGGCGGCGGAGAAATATCAACTGGACGTCACCACCCAGGAGTGCGAGATGACCAGAGCGGAAATTTCCCAACTGCAAAGCGAACTGGCCCTGGCGCAAATTTACCTGGAACAAACGGTCGTCTATGCGCTTTCCGACGGCTATATCGTCAATATGTTCGTCACACCGGGCGGTTATTTTCATCCGGGCGAACCGCTGTGCGCCTTCGTCGACACCGAAAGCTGGTGGGTACAGGCCAATTTCGAAGAAACCGATCTGTCGCGCATTCAACCCGGCCAGACCGCCAAAATCTGGCTGTGGCAGTATCCGGGCAAAACCTTCCACGGCGTTGTCGACAATATCAACTGGGCGGCCGAACGGCGCCGGAGCGCCGATACCGGAGTCGCCATCGTCGAAAAGGAAAATCAATGGTTTCTGCTGCCGCAGCGTTTTCCGGTCCAGATCCGCATCACCGATCCCGACCCGGAATTCCCACTGCATCCGGCCGGCAGCGCCTATGTTGAAATCGATACCGACGCCCAGTTGATCAAACAGATTTTCTGGCGGATCTTTCAATGGTAAAGAAGCTGATCATCCAGGCGGAAGTCGCCGCCGAATCCCCGGAACTGATCCGCCGCATCGCCCTGCTGCGTTCGCTCGGCATGCTGAACAGCGCCTTGTGGGCGCTGGCCGGCTGGGTGGTATTCCGCCTGCCGGATGCCGGACTGATTTCGGTGATCGGTCCGACGCTGGCCACCTGCGGCGCCACCACCGAACCGACCAGGCGTCTGCGCCGCAATGCCATTTTGCTCAACATCCTGTCGGTGGCCGTCATTCAATTCATCCGGGCCAATCTGTCGCAACAGAGCTTCCTGGTACTGCCGGCAATTTTCTTGATCGCCCTGGCCGTCCACCGTCTCAACCGCAGCGCGATGTCGGCTTCGGCAATCATGGTGGCCGGCTTGCTGGACATCAATTATACGCCTTACCAGGTGACCGCCGATATCTTTCTGACACTGGCCCTGGTCGCCGTGCTGGCCAGTTGGAGTTACTGGCTGCTGGATCTCCTAATTTTGAAAGACCGTGATACCATCGGTTTCAACCGTCCGGAACGGCTCAGTTGGGAAAGCGCCTTCCGGCGGGCGATGGCTTTCTCCATCGCCTATTACCTGGTACAGGTGACCGGCTGGCATGAATCGTTCTGGATTTTGTTGACCGTCGGCTTGACCTACCTCAACGGCGACATCGGCCGCAAAGTCCGCCATACCGCGCTGCTGCGTTATCTCTGGGCGCCGGTCGGCCTGTGGTTCGCGGTCATCGTTCTGTCGGTTTTCGCCTATCAGGATTATCACTTCAGCTACCTGGCGCCGCTGATCGGCTGGGCCGCCTTTTACAGCCTTTACCGGACCGGGGAATATGTGCTTTTTTATTTGTTATTCATGATCATGCTGTCGTTGGCGATCAATTTGAACAGCGGTGGCGCGCCGCATTTCGGCAACACCTACAATTATTTGTTCCAATCGACGTTGACCATCACGATCGGAGCTGCCATCGTCATCTTGCTGGAACTTCGGAAAGAGCGACCGCCCAATTGTCCGATTTCTTCTTCCAAATACCGCAACACAGAATACGGGCGACCGCCTAACGGCTCGATCCACTATTCCCATCCCGAAAGGCGACAAGCGGCAGTTGTTCGATATAACGCACAATCAACAGCCCTGAGTACTATCGCCAACAGAGTTTCCTTGTGAGCTCAATCGGCAAACAGGCAGCTGGCTCCCAGCAGCCAGAGGACCGCCAGTAGAACTCATAGGAGCTGAACAATGCTTATTCAAGGCTTTTAAGCAATTCTTCTTCAAAGGCCCGATCAATAAAAACATAATCTACAGCTACTTGCGTGGTTCCATTTTCTGCAATCCAGAATATCGGCACCAAATGATCTTCCGCATCATTCAAATCGCAAAATAAATTACGGGTTTCCGTCTCCAACTTTCTGAATAATAATACACTATTTTTTCTGGCTGGAGGCAATTTATCAATTGGTTCGCCAATTAACACACTGGGCCGCTTACCTTCTTTGGTGGTCCGAAAGATATCATTATTCACTTCCTGAAAGGCCAACAGCATCCAAATTTTATGAGTGCGAGTAAAATTCTTCAGTTCCGGTTTGCTCAATACGGAATCATACTGTTTCAAAAGTTCATTCCAACGCTCCTGTAAAACCAGTAAATCCGCAATCGCTTCCGGGGAAGGTTCCAAGCCGGCCAATGCAGCTTTCAATTTCAATAACGCTTGCCGGTAATCGGCAAGCTGCGCTGCTTCCGATTCTGAAAAGGAAACCGGACGATCAGACCAGCGATCCTGCAATGCCTCAAATACCATCGTCTGCTGCTCGGGAGTCGACATAATCAGACTGCATAGCGGCAACAAATAATTACCAGCATTTTCCTGCGTTCCAACCGCTTCCCGCAAAGCTTTCGCCAACTCTTTGCGTTGCTCCAATGCTTCAGCAATTTCGTGCTGCAGAGAAGTGAATTCCGGTAAATCTTCCTGCCTGGCAAGCTGTCGCATTTCCAAATTCCGCACCAATTCATCATTTTTCTTCAAAAGAAACAACCAGATACTGATCCGGTAAGGGGTTGCTTTCTCAGCACCAAATTTTGCAGCAAACGCCCGCAACACCGCGTCTTCCGTAAATAAAATCGAGGTTTGCCGTTGTAAATCGAATAAATGCTCCACCTGCGCCGATACAACATTCAGCTTGTCAATTTCATATTTCAAATCAAAATATTTTCGTTGAAACCAATATTGACCTGAAATTTCTTCGGACGAATCTCCACTTATTGCCCATAATCTATTATTTTGGTATTCACGCATTTTTTTCTGCTCAGGACTCAATCTGTCATGTAACTTCTGCAAGAGGGCCATCATCTCCTCCTGTGATAACTCCCCCTCTGCCTCAACGACAAGACAGCAAGAAGTTACTGCTGCAAACAACAACAAAATGCAAAAAAATTTATAGTAAACCATACATTCTTTCAATTTTTGAATAAATCGAATCACTATTGGACAACTGAAAAAATAAATTACTACTCTGTTTTCTACTCTTTCCCTGCAGAAACAGCCGATTTTGTACTTGATTCCTCTTCCTGTAAACCATGATCCGCCTTCCAACCTCCTATTGCTTGCATTGCAGCATTAATTTGTACCTCATTGTCCATTAAAAGACAAATCAATGGAATTGCCCATTCTTCACAAGCCTCATTAGTCGGTTCCAGTATATCCAATATCATACGTAGCCGAGCAATTTCCTCGGCAGTATCTCCGGCAAGCACCAATGTCCGTTTCAGAAACAACAAACGCATACCCAGTTGATAAATCCGACTCCTCTTATTATTGGTCGGAGTCTTCAGGGAAGCCTGATATTGGGAAAATAATTCTTCCCACTCTTGGTTCAAGCTATTCAGGCTTGCGGCAACACCAGAATCTGAAGGATCTAATGCATTCAAACGATTCTTCAAATTAAAGTATTTATGCTGAAATTCGGTTATTGCATTTGAGTCTATAATATCTAAAATTCTTTCTTGATTTTTCCATTGTTCAATCCAATCAAAACCATCTTTCAATTGATAATCATTTTCCATGAGTAAAAAAACCAATGGTTTCAACCAAATTTCACAATTTTCTCTATCTCCTTCCAGCGTTGCCATTTCCCAACCAGAAACAGATTTGGCTTTAGCCATTTTGGGTAAAATCTGATTATTCCACTTTATTTTATATAATTGTTCCTCTGTAGGCTTTGGTCCATTTAAATAAATTGTAAAATCAATTTTAAATTTTGTATTTCTTTCAATTTCACAACTCTTTTTGAGAAAAAGAATTTTCATTCCCAATAAATAAATACAACGATCTATTCCTCCAACATGATAAAGATAATTGCCATATTCTAAATTAATGCCATTAATGCCACCGCTTCCCCACTGCTCCCAAAGTAAACATAATTCATCCACAGAATTATAGGAAAACGCATCTACCATTTCAAGATTCTCCTTTATAGATAGATAAGTCTCCTGAAATTCATTTTCAACTAACACGCCATCACCTAGCACAGCACTAATCATTATTCCAAAAAAGCCAACTAACATAAAAAATTTCATCATTTTCAAAATCGTTTTACCCTCTTATATACTTCACAAAAAAATAAACTAAAAATTCCTTCAAGGTCTATTGGGAATTAATAAATCCGTCGGATCATTAAGAACAGCGGATTCAGAAAGCCCTCCCTTGCTAATAGAAACTGCTCCATCTGCAGAAATAGTAACCACATGAACAAAAGTGCCTAATGAGTAAACAACATTCGGAGCATCCACAAACTGATATACCCAAGGGCTTTCCCAGGTTAATGAACCATCTAAGTATGGTAATTCATCGTACCATCCACTAATATAATCTGTTCCCATCAAGGAACCAATTCCCAATTTATGTTTAATCCTTGGAAGCCATCCTCTTGTATCTGCATGAGGTCTTACATATTTAACGCCGAGTGCAAGTTTTTTTGAATGAGAATTGAGCATAAGCATGTTTGGGTTTAAATTTGGATAACAACAAACAAATTAAAAGGAATCCCAAACATGCTCACAGAAAACTATATCACAGAAGTATACTGTTTGGTAGACGACATGCTGAAAAAAAGCGAAAAAACCTTGAGAAGCCGTGGCCCACATCCGAAATTATCAGATACGGAAGTAATCATCATGGAAATCGTCGGCGAATCAATAGGTATAGACGAAGACAAAGCGATTCACCGTTATTTTCGAGATCATTGGCATCTTCTGTTTCCAGAGCTTGGAACTCGAACCACCTTTTGCGGCAGGCGGCAAACCTAAGGAAAATCCAATCCTACAGTTTGGGCGGATTTTCTCATGAAAAAACTTGCTCACGGCGTTAAATACATCCCTAGTAATAACGGTAAATAACGGTTCATTATTTCTTTCTCTTACTTGCGTTAAATCGAGACAATTATTTTTTTCAATATTATATAATTAATTTTACTATATTTTATTTTCATTAGCAATTTCCCTCCACAACTCTAATGTTTCAACTATTTCTGTTTCATCTACATATATATGCAGAAATGAAATTGTATTAAAATAATTTAATATTTCAAGGATTAATTGAGATTCTGCATGTGTAAATAAATCTTTATTACTTGAATTAAGTTCGAGAATAAATATATCAAAATGATTAAAAAATTTTTTCTCAAAAATGACCATTCTTAAAAAAGATGGGCTTTGTCCTCTATGATATTTAGTCTTTCGTTTATAATTGGCTTTTTTTCGAAAGTAATTTAAAAGACTGTACAAAGCAATTCCTACTTCATTATTAATTTTTACCCATAAACAAATATCCCATAATAATTCATTAATTTCATTAACTGTCTTTCCATAATATCCGTCATTAATACGATCACTAATATCAAATGTTTTATAAATTTTTTTCATAAGATCGCACATAATACTATAATCAATTAATAATTTTTCCATAGTCACACCACATATTACATCATTATTGTTGTATCTTCTGGTTCGCCGTAATAAACAGGTTGTGTATAAAGTATTGGCGTCGGAATAAGTATAAAAATGATACAAAAACTCTATCGAATATCCGAATAAATAACGGTGGTTTGGGCGGAACAACGATAGGCACATAATATGGCTGCGGTTTCCAATATTTTGGAACTGGCAAGCCACGGAAGTCTTCCAATGGTTTATAGTCAGGTTGCGGAGATGAAGGGAAATTATCGCATCCCAGACAATGAAATATCGTCAACATACTTTTAGCACATCCCTGAAATAAATTGAACATTTTAGTGTAATGACCACCGGGAATAGTAAACCCTCTTTTTGTTCTTGCCCAATGGGAAAGCATATCTTCATGAGGGTCATATTTTCTTAGTTGTCTGGCCAGAATAGAAAGATTATCCTTAAGTTTTGTTACAGCATCTTTACATTTTTTCAGTTCTTCTTCTATACAGCATCTCAAACCATTATGATCAATCGAATTAATTGGATATGGCTGGTCAAAGTATTGCCGTTATAGACTTTATTTTCAATACGTCGTCCCATGTAATCGTAAGCGAACTCTAATTTTGCCGTTCCTTTTTCGGCTTTGATCATCCGGTTTTCGGCATTCCAGGTTTGCGTCCAGCCGTCGCGAGTCAGCATGTTGCCGTCGGTGTCATAATATAAATAATAATTTAATTGTATTATTATTTATATCACTATTCATTCTAATCCATTATTCTTATTGATGCTATGAATTATTTTTCTCTGTCTATAAATCGTAATTACATTAATTATAAGCGATATTATTGATAAAATAAATACACAAAGATAAAAGATTGATGAATAAAAATTTGCTTGAACTATTGACTTCGATTCATACAAAATAGATTGTGGAGTTATTTGTATTGCATTTTTGCTTTGATTGTAATTATTTAATGTTTCCTCTTTGATTTCAATGATATCATGCATCATGGATATCGTTATAACTAAAAGAATAATAGTCACCACTATCGTTGCAAAAACGACAGTGTTAATAATCACGATTTCCGTAAAACCAATTTTTGTCATTTATTACCTTCGTGTTATTGGATAATTTATTGAATATCGCATTTCTTTTTTATTTTATAAAACAAGGCTAAAACAATAAAAGAAAACAAAGGAATAACTTTTATATAATTATTTATTGACAAATTAAATATATTACATGTAATTATAAATATACTTTCTCCAGCTATTATAGTTAATAATCGAAAAATTATGGATCCATTCATTGTAAAAAAAATGAAAATTGGATATAAAACAATAACGATTAAACCAAGAATAATAATATACATTATAGCGTCCAATCCATTAATTAAAAAAACTAAAAGGAACTAGGGATCCTAATGAACATATTAAATATTTAGTGGCGCATTCTGCTACATCCAAGTAAAATATTTCCATCGATAATTGAATACATTCATCAGTATCTTGACATAATTTTGATGTACATGGTGCAAGATTCATATCTAATATATGATCAGCATTATTCAGGCAATCATAATACGCTTTAGCACATTGTCCTTCAGCGGCAACAATTAGAAAAACGCCAGCGCCATGCATAAGATCTTATCCCTAAATAGCAGTTGAAATTCAATAAAAATATGCTATATTTACTCAACCGCAACAGAGAGGTGGATATGGCATTAAAAGCTTGGGAAGTATCCGATGCGTTTTGGAGCAAAGTAGCCCCCCTGATTCCCAAATCCAGGCGTGATCCGGAAAAAGAGTATCAGCGTCGACGTGGAGCCGGACGCAAACCGATGGAATCTCGCAAGATTTTTGAAGCTATTGTGTATGTCCTCCGCACCGGCATCCAATGGAAGGCATTGCCCAAGGAGTACGGTAGCTCCAGTAGTGTTCATCGCCATTTTCGCAAATGGGAAGAAGCAGGATTCTTTCGCAAACTTTGGAAGAAAGGTCTTGCCGAATATGATGATATGGAAGGTATTGCATGGAAATGGCAAAGTATCGACGGAGCCATGACCAAAGCTCCGACAGCCCAAGAAACAGTAGGACCGAATCCTACTGATCGGGGAAAAAAATGGAACCAAACGTCACATTCTGGTCGACGAGCGTGGAGTCCTGTTGTCAATCGTCGTAACCGGAGCGAATCGACATGATGTCACGCAAGTTGAGGAAGTCTTGAAGAATCGAGTCCGAAAACCTCGTGGGCGTACCAAGCAGAACCTTTGCGCTGACGCCGGTTATTCCGGCGTAAAATCAGAGGAAGTCATGAAAAAATATCGCTACACGCCTCACATCAGACCTCGCGGGGAAGAGAAAGTTGCAATTCAAAAAGGCTATAAAGCCAGACGATGGATTGTTGAAGTCGCTCACTCCTGGCTCAATCGATTTCGTAAATTATTGGTTCGATATGAAAAGACGAATGCATCCTATGAGGCATTACTTCAATTGGCAGCAAGCATTATAATATTTCGAAAACTAGGTTCTATTTAGGGATAGGCTCTAAGTCGCTTACTAGGTACTCCTGGTAATTGCCCAAAATCTTCAGATGGGACAAATGACTGATTTTTTAACCCTAAATAATCCCAATTATTTATCGGGTCATTTCCAACAAAACACATTAAATTTAATTGCTCTTTTTCATTTTCTGTATCTCTAGTTAACCAACGTCCTAATTTTGGATCATATTCCCGGAAATTATAGTAAATCAAATCGGTTTCCCTATCAGCATATTCACTACTCCATGTGAAAACATTTGTATTTGCATATGTTCCGGAAGATTTCACCAGTTGCCCAAAGGGACTGTATTCATAATGCGCGACTATCGCGCCTGTAGAATCCGTCAGATCAGTCACGTTTTTATTGGCGTCGGTATGATAGAAGTAGGTTTTATTGGCTGCTACATCGAAAACCGTCAACGGCGTATCAAGCATTACCGACTGCCAGACATAACGTCGCAGGACGGCATTGTTGCTCACCCCATTGAGTTCTTCGATCAGCTTATATCCATCGTAAACAAAGCGGATATGGCTGGTCAAAGTATTGCCGTTATAGACTTTCTTTTCAATGCGTCGGCCCATGTAATCGTAAGCAAACTCCAGCTTTGCAGTACCTTTTTCAGCTTTGATCATCCGGTTTTCGGCATTCCAGGTTTGCGTCCAGCCGTCGCGAGTCAGCATGTTGCCGTCGGCGTCATAGGTCGGATTTTGAACTGTACCTGTTTGATTCAATGCTGAATATTGATTGAGATTGTTGGCGGTATAGGTCCAGTTGGTTCCGGCCAGGCCGGCCGTCTTGCGGTTGCCGATTGGGTCGTAGGTATAGTTGTAACTATACGAAGCATTGTTGTTTGACGAGGCGCCGGTCAGTTCGGAATAGCTGTTGTAAGTGTAACTCAAAATATCAGCAGCGGTGAAGGCGCTGCCGCTGCGGTTCATGCTGGTACGGCGTCCGAGCGCGTCGTTGGTATACAGGAAAGCACTGATGGCGCCGTTGGCAACTTTGGGCAACAGATCCCTGGCGGTTTCGTAAGTGTAGTTGGTTGGTACATTATTCGGTCGGGTCATTGAAGCGATCAAATCGCTGTTGGCAAGAAAGGTATAATTGAAAACGCCGGCTGCAGTAGTCACTTTATTCAAGCGACTGTACTGGTCGTAACCATAGGTGTACAGATTGGTAGTGCTGATGCTCAAATTGAGATAGTTATCTTTTTTATTTTTTTTGCTTTATTTGCCTTATTGTCCGTAAATAAATATCTTCTATTTTTGGATCTGCATATTCTATTTCCTCCTTTAGAAATTCATATAAAGATTCTGAATCAAAACAACTTAAAAAAATATCAACAGCATCCCAGCGACGTAAATACGGTAAAATTCGGGCAAATATCCTTATGCTTGACTCAAACAAATCAGCCCAATTTTCATGATGTTTATTAACTATCTTTTTCAACATAAATAAAGAAAAAATACATCCACTAATTTCAATTCCGGTATAGTGATAAATTCCTTTAAGGTCAAGTGTCAATAAATATGCGGAAATGGTTTCATTTAAATTCCAAATCTTTCCAATATATTTACCATGAGAAACTAGTATTAATAACTCATCTTCTGTCAAATGCATATCATCATCACATATTTTGCGGAGGTGGCTGCACAGCTCATTTAATGATAATTCTTTATTTTCTATATAATTATAAATATATTGGATATATTGAAAGCTATATTCTTTATTTTTCATATGCATTCCATTTTCATTTTATTGCCCTAGAGGCTAATTCTAAGCAACGACCGGCAGCCTCCATTTTACTAATTAACTGAATTTTATGCTTCCTTGCTTTTTCTGCGCTACCTTCCCTAATACTGCCAGGTAGTATGTAATCGCATCCATGAGTAAGATAATCAAGGCGCCCTCTTGCTTCGTTCAGACAGATTATTGCCATAGCGAAAAGTTCTTCTCGAAACCAACAACCTTTACATCGTCTACATTCAAAATTCTTATAATAATTCCAAAGAGTTTCGCAATATGCGACATTTGCCAAATAAGCCGTTGCTGCAGCTACCGCAGCCTTAGTTAGGTATGCCCCCCTTTTCTTGAAGCAACCACAAAATTGTATCAATATCTCCCTGTAAAATAGCTTGTTCCATAGTTGCAGAAACAGAATCAAGACTTATTAATCCTAAAAAATCAATATAGTTTATAGGATTTTGGAATAATCCGGCTGATTCAATACTTCGACAATCTTGTCAATGATCGCCTGTTTGTCGAATCCGGGATAGTCGGACATCTGCCAGAGCATATAACCGGCAGTTCCGGCAATTCGGTTCTGCCATTCGTTCAAGGTCTCTTCCAGCCCGGCTTTCAGGATTTTGCGGTCGGCTTCTCCGACATAACGATAATACTTGCCGAAAAATTGGACGCAGTAATCCCGCCAGGTCACATCATAGGATTTATCCCGGAACATGGTATCGAGATGTTTGGCCAACTCTTTGGGAACTCTCTCCTGCCAGATCAGGGCCCAGGTCAATTCATTTTTTAAGCCGTTGAACTCCAGATCCGGCAGTTCCTGATCTTCAAGCTTTTGAAAGAGAAAATCATAAAAAGCATCAATCTGGTCCTGCGGCAGATTTTTACCCAGTGCATGTATGGCTTGAACGCGAGGCAGGTAAGAATTATCGTCGGTCAGCCCGACGATAAGCATGACATTTATCGGTAATGATGATACAGATAGTATATTTGAATTAGTTTGACTCCCAAACAAATGACAAGTGGTACATATAATTACCGGGATAAGTATTACTTTATACATTACAGATTTATATGTTTTATACATTTTATTATCTATGTTTATTTTTTTGTCCTATTCGCTCAAAAATGAAAATCTATAGCTGCTAAACTTTGGATGCTATAATAAATATAAAACGATATTAATAAATACATTATAGATTTTATTAATCCGCGAATTATGAAAATATTATTTTTCTTTTTTAGATAAAGAAATTCACAAATGATATTGATTATATATAGGAAATATATAACTAATAAATACATTTTACTTAACACTACCATTGTTCCATTACGCCACATCTGATAATTCAGAAATTCATTACTCAAAAAAACAATTGATATTCGGTTATATGTAATAGCTACAATAATCATTAATTCAGCAATGGCAGTAATAATAAAGATAGCAACAAGCATTGCCTTTTTCATTTTCAATCGTTCCCTTTCACTTAATTACTGTCAATATCCATCTTATCACAAATTGATTGACATGCTTCATCGGAAAGCTGCAACCCAAAACCAACAGTACTTGCCGATGGATGTGCTGAATCAACATATAATAAATCATCAAGATTATGACCAAAACCTGTTAGTCCATGATATATTGTTTCATGAATTATCGCAACAGCAGTCATATAGTCAATTAAACTTATAAGTGACGCGTCAGCTTCAGAACTTGGTAGAGTTATATCATCACGAATTTTATCATAATTGATAAAACTAATCCAACCATGATTATATCCGGCAATGGGTTTTGTTGTTTCCATAAAAAAAACATTTAATTCAATTGGATTAAATCCGAGAGGATTTCCTCCACGAAAACCTCCCGGTATTCTTTCAGACCAATTAGTTTCATCTGCATCGACTTGAATCCATTCAAAGTTAATATTATTTTCATTACATTTGTCGCATCTATTTTTACAATTTTGAAAGATGGATTCAGCATACATTTTCATATTTTCATTCAACCAGCTTACATTGTAAAACATTCGAATAGTAACATCTCTTAATCCCAGATAATCAATTTGATTTATTGGATTATTATTTATAAAAAAATACAAATTTATACTTCCTATCTCTTTGAGAGGATCTTTTGAAACCCATCGTCCGAGAATTGGATCATATGCTCGGAAGTTATAATAAACCAAGCTAGTCTCCCTGTCAGCGTATTCGCTGCTCCAAGTAAGGACATTAGTATTTGCATAAGCACCGGAAGATTTCACCAGTTGCCCAAAGGGACTGTATTCATAATGCGCAACTATCGCGTCAGCAGAGTCCGTCAGATCAGTCACGTTTTTATTAGCATCGGCATGGTAGAAATATGTTTTATTCGCAACAGCATCAAAAACCGTCAACGGCGTATCAAGCATAACCGGCTGCCAGACATAACGCCGCAGGACGGCATTGTTATTCAGTCCATTGAGTTCTTCGATCAGCTTATAGCCATCGTAGACAAATCGAATGTGGGCTGTTAAGGTACTGCCGTTATAGACTTTCTTTTCAATGCGTCGGCCCATGTAATCGTAAGCGAACTCTAATTTTGCCGTACCTTTTTCGGCTTTGATCAGCCGATTTTCGGCGTTCCAGGTTTGCGTCCAGCCGTCGCGAGTCAGCATGTTGCCGTCGGCGTCATAAGTTGGATTCTGAATTGTACCTGCTTGATTTAAGGCTGAATATTGATTGAGATTGTTTGCTGTATAGGTCCAATTAGTGCCGGCCAAGCCGGCCGTCTTGCGGTTGCCGATTGGATCGTAGGTATAGTTGTAACTATACGAAGCATTGTTGTTCGACGAGGCGCCGGTCAGTTCGGAATAGCTATTGTAAGTGTAACTCAAAACATCTGCAGCGGTGAAAGCGCTGCCGCTGCGGTTCATGCTGGTACGGCGTCCGAGCGCATCGTTGGCATACTGAAATGTGCTGATGGCGCCGTTGGCAACTTTGGTCAACAGATCCCTGGCTGTTTCGTAAGTGTAGTTGGTCGATACATTATTCGGCCGGGTCATGGAAGCGATCAGGTCGCTATTGGCAAGAAATGTATAATTGAAAACGCCGGTCGCGGTAGTCACTTGATTCAAGCGGCCGTACTGGTCGTAACCGTAAGTATACAGATTGGTCGCACCAATATTCAATCCGCTGTAACTCCCCTTTAAGCCGCTGGTGGTATAAATGCGATTCAGCTCTTTCGTATAGATACCACTGATTGCCTCCTTTTGCAAGGCGAATTGCGCATTATAGGTAAATGTCCGAGTTCCGGCTGCATCAGTAACGGTCAAAGGCTGACCAAGACGATTGTAGGTATAGGTGATATCCGGTGTGGAGTCGGAATAATCAATCTTGTGAAGTTGTCCGAAAGTGTCATAGCTGTAGGTAGTCTTTAATGGTTGTCCGCCATTCAATCTTGCCCAGGTACGGGTTAATAGTTTCCCGTCCGAAGTATAAGTATAGGTAGTCGATTTACCGGCCGCATCGGTTTTGGCTGTTACCAACCCGGAAGCGGGATCGTAAGTCCATTGGGTGACATCAATAGAAACATTGTTTTCTGGCCAAATAGAATTATTCCAATTCGTACCAGTACGATAAGTTTTAAATTGGATCAATTGGCCAAGATTATCGTAAATTTGTCACTACTGTCCGGTAAAAGTTTCCGGACTTGATTGTTAAAATCGGGACTTGTTCTATATTAGAAGAGCTCAAACCCATAATATTGAACAAGAAAGTCCCGACAATGCATTACAGTAGCATCTTTCAGCAGCTTTTCAATTTCATACCGAGACATCGTTTTGAGAAATCCGTAGAAAACTTATCCGGCGACCGCTATTGCAAACATTTTACCGCATGGCGGCAGTTTTTGACGTGCCTTTACGCGCAAATTACGGGCAAAGACTCCTTGCGAGAAATTGAAAACGGTCTTCTTGCAAACCATGATCGGCTGTATCACCTCGGCATGGAGGTTGTTCCAAAATCGACCTTGTCCGAAGCGATGAATCGACGTGATCCGGAGATATTCAAGGCGTTGTTTGAGGAAATTCTTGACCGGGCTTTGAAATGTGCGCCCTCGCACAAGTTCCGATTCCACAATCCGCTGTACGCGATTGACAGCACGACGATTGATCTGTGCCTAAATCTTTACGATTGGGCGCATTATCGTAAAAACAAGGGTGCTATCAAACTTCATACCGAGCTTGATCTATCCGGAAATCTGCCCTGCTTTGTGATGCTGAGCAACGGGAAAATAGCAGATATTCGAGCGGCACGAGAGAACATTATCATCGTTCCGGACAGCATCTACACCTTTGACAAAGGATACTCTGATCTGAACTGGTTTCAACACATTGCGGACAGCGAGGCTTATTTTGTCACGAGACTGAAAGACAATGCAAAAATTGAGTTTCTCGGACAGCATCGGGAGGCAAATGAAAAACGTGGGGTTTTGCGGGATGAAGCCGTGTGGTTTACCGGATATCAATCAGCAAGAAAATATCCCGGAGAACTGAGGCTGATTGAGTTCCTGGATGAATCGACCGGAAAAACATACCGCTTCATTACCAACAACTTCAAACTGGCGGCAGCGAGCATTGCCGGAATTTATAAACAGCGTTGGCAGATCGAAATCTTCTTCAAATGGATCAAGCAAAATCTCAAAATCAAGAGCTTTCTTGGAACCAGTGAAAACGCCGTCATGACGCAAATCTATGTCGCGCTTATCCATTATCTTTTGGTCGCATACATCAAATTCCTGCATGGATTCAAGCTCAGCCTCTCGGAATTAACGAACCGAATCCGCGAGACGCTTATGCAGAATCTTTCCCTGCTCGAAGTCCTCGCTCTGAACCGCAAAACCATTACGAAGCCGCCGGATTGGAATGCTCCCGAACAACTCGAACTTTTCAACGAGTTTCTATGCTGAATTTTTTACCGGACAGCAGTGAAAATTTCCAAATGTTTGTAATAGTCTTCATAAAATTTCTCTCATAGATGAAAGAGTTCGTATTAAGAGCCTATCCCTAAATAGAACCTAGTTTTCGAAATATTATAATGCTTGCTGCCAATTGAAGTAATGCCTCATAGGATGCATTCGTCTTTTCATATCGAACCAATAATTTACGAAATCGATTGAGCCAGGAGTGAGCGACTTCAACAATCCATCGTCTGGCTTTATAGCCTTTTTGAATTGCAACTTTCTCTTCCCCGCGAGGTCTGATGTGAGGCGTGTAGCGATATTTTTTCATGACTTCCTCTGATTTTACGCCGGAATAACCGGCGTCAGCGCAAAGGTTCTGCTTGGTACGCCCACGAGGTTTTCGGACTCGATTCTTCAAGACTTCCTCAACTTGCGTGACATCATGTCGATTCGCTCCGGTTACGACGATTGACAACAGGACTCCACGCTCGTCGACCAGAATGTGACGTTTGGTTCCATTTTTTTCCCCGATCAGTAGGATTCGGTCCTACTGTTTCTTGGGCTGTCGGAGCTTTGGTCATGGCTCCGTCGATACTTTGCCATTTCCATGCAATACCTTCCATATCATCATATTCGGCAAGACCTTTCTTCCAAAGTTTGCGAAAGAATCCTGCTTCTTCCCATTTGCGAAAATGGCGATGAACACTACTGGAGCTACCGTACTCCTTGGGCAATGCCTTCCATTGGATGCCGGTGCGGAGGACATACACAATAGCTTCAAAAATCTTGCGAGATTCCATCGGTTTGCGTCCGGCTCCACGTCGACGCTGATACTCTTTTTCCGGATCACGCCTGGATTTGGGAATCAGGGGGGCTACTTTGCTCCAAAACGCATCGGATACTTCCCAAGCTTTTAATGCCATATCCACCTCTCTGTTGCGGTTGAGTAAATATAGCATATTTTTATTGAATTTCAACTGCTATTTAGGGATAAGATCTAAGTATTCACTTATTATCGAAATAAAACCAAGAACAATCGATAAAAATAAATATGTAATTAACCTTATTGAACGTGAGCACGAGATAGTTTTTCTGTATATCCAATATGCGATTCCTCCAAAACACAGTAAAAAGACCGGGGCAAAATCTTCAGATATTGATCTTGTAGGCATTCTCCAATATGCACATATTAGTAACAACACAATGATTAAAGTAATTTTAGGAAAATTTTCATTAATTTTCATTTTTGCAATTATCCTTTATAAAGGAAGTAACTATTGGTCCAGATAAACAGGATACAGATGAACTGCTTATGCTATTTTCAATGATAGTAAAATAATAATTATCAATGGTTTGTATCCATGCTGCAATCGATTAATAGATTTCTTGTCATTATTCTTTTCTTCCCTTGAATTAATTATATAATATCAAACTTGCCAATGATTTAGAAAATCTGAAAATTTAAGAAAATATATTGAATCCAAATTCATGGGAATTCCAACTGGCCTATTTGTAAAGTTGTTAAAAAACCATGTCCAAAATAATTCATGATCAAAAAAATATTCCGAGAGTAGATGGTAGAGAAATAAAAACAAAATGAAGATAATCATAAAATATTTATTCTGTACAGGTTTAACGATAAAATATCCAATGAATAATCCTCCAATCCCCCATGAACAATATTTCATAATATCTATTAATACATATAAAAAATGATTGCATCTGTCAATGAAAATATACATAGATAATATAGCGTTTAATAACAAAACAATGACTGATAAAAAAAGTTTCAACTTTTTACTACTGATAATTTTATTGATCATAATTTTCTCTCTGTAATTAGCATTATTAATGCTGGAAGTTATAAAAATAAATTACTGCAATACATAATCCTCCAAATAAAAAACATAAAAAAAATAAGACCAGCAAATTAATCATTTTATTTGTTATGAATGGCTTTTGAATCATTACTCCTAGTAAAATGCCATAACTCGTAATAATAAATGGCATATACCAAGGCAAATTCTTATTTCCCCTCCCAAAGCATGAGAATAATAATAACAGTAAAACAATAATTAAATTCATATGGTGAATTTGTATTTTCATTACTTTAACTCCAATATTTATCTTTAATTTTCCTGTATATAAATGGGTCCGTGTTGATGAGGTTGAAATGGATATTTCGACGGATTCTGTGGATCACCCAAAATAATAGTTTCTCCGGAAACTGTACCTGAGCCAGTCGGATGCCTGGTGTAAGTAAAGTCAACAGAAGAACCGGTATATTCATCATTGTAAGCACAACGGCAAAAAACTTCTATTCTAAAATCCAAGCTGAAGTCATGACTTGGCAGTATTGGTTCTTGTGATAGAGCTCTTAGTCTAACTCCAGGCGCATCAAGATAAGAACGCCCATATTGTCTACCACCGGTGTCGGTATAGGAATAATAACGAACAGCATGCAACTTATATCTTTTTCCATCATAACTTGTAATAAAACTATTGTAAGGCGAATACCAAGGGGCTCCTCTTTGTGGTTCAAGTTTTGGGGTATCGACAACCCATTTCCCACCATTTTTTTTCAGTTGCATCAAGACAGGTATTCCTTGACTTCCATCCGAACAACAGCATGTAGTAGCATCTGGTTCTGCACTATATCCATCAATTCCAGTAGCATCTAAAGTATCTCCCGAGGATTGTCGTGGATCAGTCCCAGAAAACGTGGTCTCAGGAGTAAATGGGGTTATTTTGATTCTAATTGGTTGTGGAGTAAATATTGGCTGAGTGTATAATCCTATGGAACTGCTGTATCCATCATACGGATCATTTCCATATGAGTCCATGAAGGAAATTGGATTATTGAAAACAAAATTCAAAGTATTGATACCTCCAGAAACACTGATAGGATCATGGTTAATCCATCGTCCCCATAATGGATAATAATAGCGATAGTTGTAATATATCAAGTCAGTTTCAATATCACGATATTCACTGCTCCAGGTAAGGACATTAGTATTTGCATAAGCACCGGAAGATTTCACCAGTTGCCCAAAGGGACTGTATTCATAATGCGCAACTATCGCGTCAGCAGAGTCCGTCAGATCAGTCACGTTTTTATTAGCATCGGCATGGTAGAAATATGTTTTATTCGCAACAGCATCAAAAACCGTCAACGGCGTATCAAGCATAACCGGCTGCCAGACATAACGCCGCAGGACGGCATTGTTATTCAGTCCATTGAGTTCTTCGATCAGCTTATAGCCATCGTAGACAAATCGAATGTGGGCTGTTAAGGTACTGCCGTTATAGACTTTCTTTTCAATGCGTCGGCCCATGTAATCGTAAGCGAACTCTAATTTTGCCGTACCTTTTTCGGCTTTGATCAGCCGATTTTCGGCGTTCCAGGTTTGCGTCCAGCCGTCGCGAGTCAGCATGTTGCCGTCGGCGTCATAAGTTGGATTCTGAATTGTACCTGCTTGATTTAAGGCTGAATATTGATTGAGATTGTTTGCTGTATAGGTCCAATTAGTGCCGGCCAAGCCGGCCGTCTTGCGGTTGCCGATTGGATCGTAGGTATAGTTGTAACTATACGAAGCATTGTTGTTCGACGAGGCGCCGGTCAGTTCGGAATAGCTGTTGTAAGTGTAACTCAAAACATCTGCAGCGGTGAAGGCGCTGCCGCTGCGGTTCATGCTGGTACGGCGTCCGAGCGCATCGTTGGCATACTGGAATGTACTGATGGCGCCGTTGGCAACTTTGGTCAACAGATCCCTGGCTGTTTCGTAAGTGTAGTTGGTTGGCACATTATTCGGTCGGGTCATTGAAGCGATCAAATCGCTGTTGGCAAGATATGTATAATTGAAAACGCCGGCCGCAGTAGTCACTTTATTCAAGCGACTATACTGGTCGTAACCATAGGTGTACAGATTGACCGTACCGATGTTCAATCCACTGTAACTTCCCTTTAAGCCGCTGGTGGTATAAACGCGATTCAGCTCTTTCGTATAGATACCATTGATTGCCTCCTTTTGCAAGGCGAATTGCGCATTATAAGTAAATGTCCTGCTCCCAGTGGCATCGACAACGGTCAATGGAAGTCCAAGTCGATTGTAGGTATAGGTGATATCCGGCGTGGAATCAGAATAATCAATCTTTTGAAGCTGTCCGAAAGTGTCATAACTGTAAGTAGTTTTTAATGGCTGCCCGGCATTCAATCTTGCCCAGGTGCGCGTCAGAAGTTTACCGTCTGTGGTATAAGTGTAGGTAGTCGACTTTCCGGCAGCATCAGTTTTAGCGGTTGCCACCCCGGAAGCTGCATCATAAGTCCATTGGGTAACATCGGCGGCAACATTGCTTCCCGGCCAGGTAGTGTTGCTCCAATTGGTACCGGTACGATAGGTTTTCAGTTGCGTCAACTGGCCAAGATTGTCATAGACCTGCTCGACTGGATATTGCACATCTCCCCAAGTCCGGGTAATCAGCCCCATGTTATTATAGGAATAATAAGTCTTTTGATTCAGTGGATTTTTTATTGATTTCAAGTTGCCGGATGCGTCGTAATCGTAAGTCGTCGTATTTCCGTCGGCATCAACTTCTGTATGTATTTTGCCGATCTTTCCGGGGCCAATGGTAAAATAAGTTATCTGTTGAGCGCCGGTTCTTGGATCGACAACAGAAATCATTCTGCCCAAACTATCATAACCGTATGTTGTGGTCAAATTCGAAAAGCTTTTTTGCGAAAGTAACAGACCGTTGAGAATAATTTGCTGCCGGGTTACAGTAGATCCCGGATTGGTGGTATTCACGGTAATTTTTTTCGCGGCACGATCAAGCAAACTGGTTTGGGTTGTAATATTCCCATTGATATCAATGGATTGAATTTCCGAGATCGTATTGGCTGGCAAGCCGGATAGTTTTTCTTTGGTTTGGTTAATAACCGTCGCGGTTCCGTTGTTCAATGTTCCATAGGTTGACTGAACACTCTTCAAGAACCAGTTATTGTTTTCTTTGATCATACTTATCTCATTAATCTGTATGCGATCGCTTGAAGCAGCCGTTAATGAACTGTTGTTATCACCATCAAAACCAATTTGCGTTTGATTTCCCAGTGTGTCATAAGTAAATAAAACGGCAGGCTGTCCGGTTCTGGCTATTTTGGTTAATTGATTCTTATTGTTATATGAGTATACATCACTGACAACACTATCGTTAAAACCGGAACGTTCCACTTTGACGGTGCGCTTCAGCAGATCCTGATAGACTGTTTCCCAGCGAGTTCCGTCTCCGGAACCGAAAGAATGCTTACTCCAGGTTTCGCCAGTCTCTGATACTCCATAATTATAATAAGTTGTGGGTTGCATATTACCAGTGATTGAAGCTATTTGTCCGGCATAATTATATGTTGAACTTTCACTCAAACTCAAGTTCCCCCCCGATACTATTGTATTCAATACACGTCCTTGAGCGTCATAGGTATAACTTGTCACCAGATCCGGTTGATCGCCGATACCCACTTTGGTCTTGGAAATCAGCCGTTTCAACGCATCGTAAGCATAAGTGAACTGCGTACCATCCGGCAGCGTTTCGGAGGTTTTCAGACAACAGTTCCAGGTGTATTCGGTCAGTTCATTGTTCGAGGTTTTGATCGCCAGCGGACGCATCCAGGCGTCGTAACTGGCGGCGGTCCAGCCGAACCGCTCGTAACCGCTGCCGATGTAGACGTATTTCTCCTTCATGACCACATTGCCGATGCCGTCGAAGATCGTCACCTGCTGGCCGGTCTTGTTGGCGACGCCGTTCGGGTTGGCGGTGGTGCCGTAAGTCACCGTCATTTTGACTGCGGTTCCGGTGCCGGCGGTGAAGGTTCCGGCGCCCAAGGAACTGCCGGCATTCCAGTTGCCGTAGGCATAGGTATAGGTTTCGGTGGTGTCGTTCGGATAGGTGATCCGGTACAACCGGCCAGCCGACGGTGAAGAGTTGTCGCCTTTGGCATAATAACGTTTTTCGGTTTTCAGGTTCGCCGCGTCGTTCCAGGCGGCATCCTGGGTGGTGCCTTGCTGGTTGATCTCGTAATACTGATTGGATGCGAAATAATACGCGTTAAACTCTTTTCTCACGGTGACGCCGAGAATCTTTTCCTCAATGGAGCGCGGCCGGGCGTCGTTCGGCTGCACGGTGTCGCGGGAGTCCAGCGGCGCGTAGGAATAAGTGATTGAACGGGCCTGGTTGGCCGGGGATTTCAATGCCGAGTTTTTCCATGGTTTGATTTCTTCGATCACCCGGCCTTCATCATCGTATTTGTACCAGACCCAGTTGCCGTCCGGGTAACTGATGGTTTCGACCCGGCCGATGCCGCCGCCGCTGGAATAATAGGTATAGACCGTCTGCAGGTTGGCGCCTTCCGGATCGAGGGTGCTGACCACGGTACGATCTCCGAACGGGAACTTCTGCATGATGCGGGTACTCTTCGAGGCGATTTCGCCGGCGGCGGTCTTAACCGTTTCGCTGATCGTCCGCACCGTTTTCGAGTAATTCCAACTGGTGCTCTGCGAGATGACTTCCAGGCCGTCCGGCGAATCCAGCTTCCAGCCCTCCTGCGCATAGCTGTAGTCATAAAGGCTTACCTCGTCGGTGGTCACGCCATTTACCGTTACCGACTTGGTGACTTGAACCTGGGTGGCCTGCCCGGGATTCGGGTTTTCGATCTTCCAGACGGTATGCGGATCGCCGACCGGAACATAAGCGCCGTCGGTTTTGACGCCGGCATTGGCCGGCGGATAAATACGGATTTCATAGCTGTTACCGGGATCGGTGACGACGACATCGGCCAGTCCTTCGGCGCTGCTCCAGACCTGTTTGATGTTACCGGATTCATCGTATACGATCTCCAAGCCGACACTCGGTGAATCCGGCTTGATCGTCCGGCCGAACGGCGTTGTTAATGATACCACCTGGCCGTCTGCAGCCGAATATCGCATCACATAACCATCCCCGATAAACATGTCATAATAGACCGGATTGTCGGTGACGGGCGTACCGGAGGCGTTGACCATCTGCAGCCGGTAGTTGTAGTAAGCTTTCTGGCCGGAGAGCTTGGCGGTGTTTTCGTTCTGCGGAAAATTGAAGATCAACACCTCGCGGTCTTTGGTCAGCAGCTTCACCTGCCGCACCGTGTTGCCGGGCATATCGCTGTGGTTGCCGCCGCAATCCGGACAGGTGCCGCTCAAGGTTGATGTCCCCTGCCCTGACGGTGTGGTTCCGCCGGCATCATTGCCGGATGTCGTATCGCCGCTGACCATCGCTTCTCCGACTGCATACATTTTGTGGGTCATCGACCCGGGAGTGCCCATTGCCGGCCGGGTGACTGCGATAGTCAGCCGGTCAAGCATACGATTCAGGTATTGTAATGTTTGCGGTGTGTAGATCGCCGAGCTGGGCGAAATAGTGTAGATGCTGAAACGGCCCAAAACATCAATGTTCTCATTGGCCGGGAGACCGAAGTTGATCGAGATATCGACGCTGCCGACTTTTGTCGTACCGCTCCCGGCGTTGCGCATCACGGTCGGTTGGATAACCCCGCCGCCGGAGCCATCAGCAAAACTTTGGGTTCCTCCTCCAGTTCCAAAGGATGCTCCGCCACCGGTTTCATCGCCATGACCGGGGCCGCCGGTTCCGACGCCACCGCTTCCGGATGATGAAGAGTTTTCACCACATTCACACTCCTTTTCGCAGTTCTCGCCGCCTTCGCAGGGGAGATTCGCATAAGCCAAACTAGAAAATAAGGCTGCAAATAGCATACTGAAACCGATAACATGATTTCTGTTCATTTTTCCTCTCCCTTGCTTTGATATTTTATAAATAAATTATTATTTATAAAATTATATCTCTTTTACTTTTGCAGCTTCACCAAAGCGGCCTGGGCAGGTTTTTGTACTCTGGGATCGGTTTGTTTGCTCAGGGTTTCAAGATATGGGATGTCAGTGGCGTCACCAAGATAGCCGACTGCGGCGATAGCCGAGGCGCGAAGCATGATATCTTTGCAGGTTTTCATCAGCTCGCGGGCTTGCGGTAGAGCTCGCTTATCTCCGGCTTCGCCGCAGGCTTGCAGCAAGGGTAACTTTGAAGCATTGGAACAATCCGGCTGATTCAATATTTCGACAATCTTGTCAATGATTGCTTGCTTGTCGAAACCGGGATAGTCGGACATCTGCCAAAGCATGTAGCCGGCGGTTCCGGCGATCCGGTTCTGCCATTCATTCAAGGCTTCCTCCAGCCCGGCTTTCAGGATTTTGCGGTCGGCTTCTCCGACGTAACGATAATACTTGCCGAAAAACTGCACGCAGTAATCCCGCCAGGTCACATCATAGGATTTATCCCGAAACATGGTATCAAGATGTTTCGCCAAGTCTTTGGGGACTTTTTCCTGCCAGATCAAGGCCCAGGTCAATTCATTTTTCAAGCCATTGAACTCCAGATCCGGTAGCTCCTGATCTTCGAGTTTTTGAAAAAGAAATTTGTAAAAGACATCAATCTGGTCTTGCGGTAGTTTTTTTCCCAGTGCATGTATGGCTTGAACACGAGGCAGGTAAGAATTATCGTCGGTCAGCCCGACGATATGTTTGACATTGTCTGGCAATGAAGCAACAATATTAGCAAAAATACAATAGATTGATAAATTGAAAACAACCCATAGATTTGCTATTTTCATTGATATTACTCTTGAATTTAAGGAATAAACTTCAAAAATTAATAATTTAACATTACATATTAATATTTATCTACAATAGGGATATATTTATTTTTAATACAAAAACTCCAAATATTAAATCCCTCTAGCGGAATAGGAGGTTTTTTTATTGCAACTTTTACATATTTGCTCTCATCATATCCATGCTCTTCAATCCAATTAAAAAATATTTCAATGATGGTGGATAATTTGTTAATAGAACCACAGCCATTAAAAATTTTATCTTTGATATAACAACATAGCCAATTCTCTGAATTGTTTTCTCCTCCATTTTCTGGATCTATATTTGTAATAATAGGAACAAAACGAATATTTTCAAAATCAGTATTACTTAGGTTAATTTTTATCCACCATCCAGGATTTTCTATTGCTTCAATGCTTATAGTATTATTATCAAGTCCACGAAAATATAAATAGTTATTCCAATACTCTAATGATGCAACTATATTTTTCATGTTTATATTCCTTTTTTGAAAATAATTTTTACTAAAAATATTGAATTGTTTTTTTTATCGTATTAATAATGCAAATAATAAATAATTATATCATGTTATTCCATTGATTCAATGTTTTAATAGTTGAGAAAGCATACTGAACCATAATGAATCTTCTATTCCCCATGTAAATTCATGTGGGTGTTCAAAACATTGACAGGTTTTCGGATTTTGATTCATCTTATATACTATCACATGCATATGCGTACTTGGATGTGGCCAATGCGCACGAGACGGCGGTACTTTATCAATTCTTATTTCTGGAGGCCGTGGCGGAGGACATGGAGGGCATTTTTTCTTATCGGGACACGAGGGCGGTGGTGATGCAGGGAGCGAAATTGAAATTGGCTTTGAAGTTGAAATCGGTTGAATATTTTGTGCTTGTTGTGCTGCGGCTAATGTTGCAGCCATAGCAGCAATTGCCTGTGGAGAAAGCATGCCTGCTTCTGTTAAAGACTCTAAAATTGTGGCGGCGGTTGCAAAATCACCAGTGGCAACGGCCGTTGTAAATGTAGCATGTACAGATGTGTTTCCTAAGGAATCAATGTTAACAATTGGATTGTTAAAACAGAATATATATAAATTATGTCCTCCCATGATAAATTTCCACTTCGATGTCGAGAAAAACTCAATTTTTTACGAGCTTGAATTGAGTAAAATTCTCAAACATCCAATTGTTTTTTAATGTTCTATACACGATATCGAGGAATTTGCGAGCCAAGGCGATATTGGCTTTCGCACCTCCCCGCCGACTTTTTACCGATTCATGAAAGGCATTGAGATACGGGCTGTAGCGTTTGGCGATCAAAGCGCATTGCACCAAAGCGGTTCTGGCGATCTTGCTGCCGCTCTTCGTGATTCTTCCGTGGCAAACCGTGTCATTTGAATTGCTCACTCTGGGGACGATTCCGATATAAGCGGCCAACTGCTTTGCCGATCGGAAATCAGCGATATTGCCGATGGTTGCCAACAGGATCGCCGCACCTTTCGAGCCGATTCCCTTGATGGATTTCAGGTTGTCGAAGCCGTCCATCTTGCTGCCGTGATCCTCAATCGCCTTATCCAGTTTTTCAATGCTTTTGTTCAGACTGCGAATCTGTTCGACAACCACCAGCATTTCCGTGTCGGTGATCGGGTCGAAGTGATAACTCAATGCTTTCAAAAGCCCTTTCTCCGTGGACAGTTCTTCCCGTTTCAGCACGATGAAGTTAGCTGCTAACAGATTGTTGACTTTGTTTTTCAATACGGTACGCAACTGAACCAGTTTTTCCCTGGTCTGCGTCAGACTTGAAATTTTCGCCTGCAAATCGTCTTTCACTCTTACCTCCGGAAGCATATCCTTTTCCAGGAACTCCGCCAACACTTTTGCGTCATGTTTGTCCGTCTTTTTGGTGGACATGCTGATGACTTTGAACTGTGATGGATTCACCACCACCAGTCGCCCGACATGAGCTTTCAGCGAGCTGCAAAACATGAACGTATTTCCGGTCGCCTCCACCGCCATCGCCGTGTTCGGACCGAGCATTGCGGCAAAGCCCTTCAGTTCGGTAATCTCACACTTGCCGATTTTCCGTTCTTCCCCATTTACCCGGATGCAATAAGTAAAATTGTTCCGGTGCAAATCCACTCCAACAAAACTTGTCATCATTCTCTGCCTCCATTCGTTTTTCACGAATCGAAGCGGAACTGCTGTCACGGCCTCACCATCCTCCCATACAGAGTAGTCGATTAATCAGTCGCTCTCTACGGTGGCGCTCTGGTTTACAGATCTGACTAATCTCCTTTCCGGGGTCGTCATCGTTTCTGATGCGCCTCATTGAAACATTCAGTCTGCAACCTGTCCGCTTCCAAACGTGTAAGTTAATCGCCATAAATTACACGCAGAAAGCTGATTCCGCGAACGTCAGTTATTTATCATACCATCTCCTTTTTCCTCAATGGAATCCTGAGATAACCAACGACCCAGTTTCGGGTCATATTCCCGGAAGTTATAATAAATCAAATCGGTTTCTCTGTCAGCATATTCGCTACTCCAGGTGAAAACATTGGTATTTGAATAAGTACCAGAAGAATTTACTAATTGGCCAAATGGACTGTATTTATAATGAGCGACTATCGCGCCTGTAGATTCCGTAAGATCAGTCACATTCTTATTGGCATCGGTATGATAGAAATAGTTCTTATTCGAGGCTGCATCAAAAACAATCAACGGACTATCAAGCATAACCGGTTGCCAGACATATCGACGCAGGACGGCATTGTTGCTCAATCCATTAAGCTCTTCGATCAATTTATATCCATCGTAAACGAAGCGGATATGACTGGTCAAAGTGTTGCCGTTATAAACTTTTTTTTCAATGCGTCGTCCCATATAATCGTAAGCGAACTCTAATTTTACCGTTCCTTTTTCAGCTTTGATCAGCCGGTTCTCGGCGTTCCAAGTTTGCGTCCAGCCGTCGCGAGTCAGCATGTTGCCGTCGGCGTCATAAGTCGGATTTTGAACTGTACCAGCCTGATTCAATGCTGAATATTGGTTGAGACTGTTGGCGGTATAGGTCCAATTAGTGCCAGCCAGGCCGGCAGTCTTGCGGTTGCCGATTGGGTCGTAGGTATAACTGTAACTATAGGAAGCATTGTTGTTCGACGAGGCGCCGGTCAGTTCGGAATAGCTGTTGTAAGTGTAACTCAAAACATCTGCAGCGGTGAAGGCGCTGCCGCTGCGGTTCATGCTGGTACGGCGTCCGAGCGCATCGTTGGCATACTGGAATGTACTGATGGCGCCGTTGGCAACTTTGGTCAACAGATCCCTGGCTGTTTCGTAAGTGTAGTTGGTTGGCACATTATTCGGTCGGGTCATTGAAGCGATCAAATCGCTGTTGGCAAGATATGTATAATTGAAAACGCCGGCCGCAGTAGTCACTTTATTCAAGCGACTATACTGGTCGTAACCATAGGTGTACAGATTGACCGTACCGATGTTCAATCCACTGTAACTTCCCTTTAAGCCGCTGGTGGTATAAACGCGATTCAGCTCTTTCGTATAGATACCATTGATTGACTCTTTTTGCAAGGCGAATTGTGCATTATAAGTAAGTGTCCGAGTTCCGGCTGCATCCGTAACGGTCAATGGTTGCCCGAGACGATTGTAGGTATAGGTGATATCCGGCGTGGAGTCCGAATAATCGATCTTGTGAAGCTGTCCGAAAGTATCATAACTGTAAGTAGTTTTTAACGGCTGTCCGGCATTCAATCTTGACCAGGTACGGGTTAATAGTTTCCCATCTGGGGTATAAGTATAGGTAGTCGATTTTCCGGCCGCATCGGTTTTGGCAGTTACCAACCCGGAAGCCGAATCATAGGTCCAGTACGTAACATCGGCGGAAACATTGTTTCCCGGCCAGTTGGAGTTGCTCCAATTTGTACCGGTACGATAGGTTTTCAGTTGCGTCAACTGGCCAAGACTGTCATACTTCAACTCAAAGGGATATTTGGAATTACCCCAAACCCGAGTAATTTGGTTCATATTGTTATACGAATAATATGTTTTCTGATTCAGTGGATTTTGCAGTGATATCAAGTTGCCGGCAGCATCATAATCATAAATCGTCGTATTTCCAGCGGCATCAATCTGTGTATGTATTTTTCCGACTCTTCCTTCTCCAGAAGAATAATAAGTGGTCTGTTGTGTTCCTATTCTTTGATCAACCTCAGAAATTGTTCTACCTAAGCCATCATAGTGATATACAATTGTTAAATCACTAAAATTCTTTTGTGAATTCAACAAACCATTGAGGTAGATTTGTTGAGCAGTTACAGTTGAGCCGGTAGTAGAGATATTTATTGTCAGCCTCTTAGCTGTACGATCAATAACATTTGTTTGTGTGGTAATATTTCCATTGATATCAATTGTTTGAACGTCAGAAATTGTATTTGTGGCTAGAGCAGATAATTTTGTTTTGGTCTGTGCTATAATTGTAGGTGTTGAGTTATTTACACTTCCATAGGTGGATTGTACTGTTTTCAGGTACCAAATATTACTTTCTTTTATCATGCTGATATCTTCAAGGAGAATACGGTCCGATGAGGTCGTTGTCAAGGTGGCGTTACTATCGCCATCTTGTCCCACTTGGATTTGATTACTAAGAGCGTCGTATTCAAATAAAATGGTAGGCTGGCCTGTATATATAATTTTAGTTAATTGATTTTTTGTGTTATAAAAATATTGCTCAGTGATCATTACCCCATTGAAACCAGACGATTCAACCTTGACTTTTCTATTCAGCATATCATGATATTCTTTCTTCCATTGAGATCCATCGGCTACGCCTATGACATTTTTAATCCAAATTTCACCATTCTCCGTAACACCATAATCAAAATAAGATGCTGGTTGTAAATTACCTGTAATTGAAGCGAGTTGTCCGTCACATAACGTTTCCTTGATCTGGGTTCTATTTCCCGATAGAATGACTGCCCCTATTTTCCCTTTAAGATTCGACCCAACATTGCTGCCATTGAGATAAGTATAGGTAGAAGTCACTCCAGACTGATCGGTCGTTGAAGTTATTTGCCCGGCATAATTATACGTTGAACTTTCACTCAAACTCAAGTTGCCCCCCGATATCGTTGTATTCAATACACGCCCTTGAGCGTCATAGGTATAACTTGTCACCAGATCCGGTTGATCGCCGATACCCACTTTGGTCTTGGAAATCAGCCGTTTTAACGCATCGTAAGCATAAGTGTACTGGGTGCCGTCCGGCAACGTTTCGGAGGTTTTCAGACAGCAGTTCCAGGTGTACTCGGTCAGTTCATTGTTCGAGGTTTTGATTGCCAGCGGACGCATCCAGGCGTCGTAGCTGGCGGCGGTCCAACCGAACCGCTCGAAACCGCTGCCGGTATACACATACTTTTCTTTCATGACCACATTGCCGATGCCGTCGAAGATCGTCACCTGCTGGCCGGTCTTGTTGGCGACGCCGTTCGGGTTGGCGGTGGTGCCGTAAGTCACCGTCATTTTGACTGCGGTTCCGGTGCCGGCGGTGAAGGTTCCGGCGCCCAAGGAACTGCCGGCATTCCAGTTGCCGTAGGCATAGGTATAGGTTTCGGTGGTGTCGTTCGGATAGGTGATCCGGTACAACCGGCCAGCCGACGGTGAAGAGTTGTCGCCTTTGGCATAATAACGTTTTTCGGTTTTCAGGTTCGCCGCGTCGTTCCAGGCGGCATCCTGGGTGGTGCCTTGCTGGTTGATCTCGTAATACTGATTGGATGCGAAATAATACGCGTTAAACTCACACCTGTCCTAACAATTTTCAAAATGGCGTAATTTTCTGATTACGCCCCCTCATTTTCATCTATTTCACACCAATTCTCAAAAGTAGCCCCCCTTTGTTGTAAATCTGCTGTCCTAAAAAGCGAACTCTGGTTGAAATGATTCCGGCTCCGGTGGTTTGGTAAATGGTTGATCCAGCCATTGGCGCAAGTCGCGGTAAACAAATAGATTCCATTTCAGGAAAGTGACCAGGGTTGAAAAATGCCATTGCGCTTTCGACAAAAACTTCAGGTACTTGGTCAGCAAAATAGCGATAAGCGCTGTCCAAACTTGAATCCGAACCGCATTTTCGCTGGTGCCGATAAACGTTTTGATCTTGAAGTTCTGCTTGAGCATCTTGAAAAAGCTTTCGATTTGCCAGCGAGCCTTATAGATGTCGCCGATCGTTTGTGCGTCCAGCTCAAAATTGTTGGTTAGCAAGGTCAATGTCCGATGGTTTTCCACATCGCAGACGACCACTTTGCGGAGACGTTCCGGATATTTGTCTTGCGAACCACGCAGAAAAATGACTTCATCGCTCAAAACGGTTCCGGGATATTGCTTGACATCGTATTCCGGGATGTCGTAGGTCGTATTGGTCTTGAGGCGCGTGACAAAATCCACACCGGAGAGATTCCATTTATACAGCATGGAAAAATCAACGTATCCGCGATCACAAACCACCATGCTGTCACGCGGGAGTTCCATTCGTCTGGCGCTGTTTACCTCATGAACATCTCCATTGGTGAAATCAACGAACACGGGAAGATGACCATCGTGATCCAACAGCATATTGAGCTTGATTGCCCCTTTGGTTTGCCGATAGGTTGCCCATGGAAAAACTTTAACGCAAAGCTCAATCAGCGTTGCGTCGAGACTGTAAAGTTTCTTGGGAAACGAAAACTCATGCCGTGGCGCAATTGCATGGCAGTGTCCCAGAAGCATATGGAAAATATCGCCGAACATTTTCGGAGAGCGATGGGCATTGGCGTACGACAAGTTGGATTTGGTTGGAGCGGATTCCACTCCAAGATGATTCAATTTGCCTCCACAGGTTTTCAAACCTCCGCAAATCTCTCGCAGACTATTGGCCTGCGCCAACTGGCAGAAGATCATCGACACAAAATGTGCCCAACTGTCAAAGGACTGTTTTCGCTTGTCTCCATTGTGTTTCATGACTATTTCTTCAAATTCTCGCTTCGGTATCAAATCCAACACTTGACGAAAAAGACTGACTGATGTATTCTTCATTACGGAGCCTCCTTGTGGTTTAGGCAACCGTAATATACTATTACGGACAAGTTGGCTCCACTTTTTTCACCCTTTCAAAAGTTTGTTAGGACAGGCGTGCGTTAAACTCTTTTCTCACGGTGACGCCGAGAATCTTTTCCTCAATGGAGCGCGGCCGGGCGTCGTTCGGCTGCACGGTGTCGCGGGAGTCCAGCGGCGCGTAGGAATAAGTGATTGAACGGGCCTGGCTGGCCGGGGATTTCAGCGGTGAGTTTTTCCATGGTTTGATTTCTTCGATCACCCGGCCTTCATCATCGTATTTGTACCAGACCCAGTTGCCGTCCGGGTAACTGATGGTTTCGACCCGGCCGATGCCGCCGCCGCTGGAATAATAGGTATAGACCGTCTGCAGGTTGGCGCCTTCCGGATCGAGGGTGCTGACCACGGTGCGATCTCCGAACGGGAACTTCTGCATGACGCGAGTGCTTTTGCTGGCGATTTCGCCGGCGGCAGTTTTAACTGTTTCGCTGATCGTCCGCACCGTCTTGGAATAGTTCCAACTGGTGCTCTGCGAGATGACTTCCAGGCCGTCCGGAGAATCCAGCTTCCAGCCTTCCTGCGCATAACTGTAATCGTAAAGACTCACCTCATCGGTGGTTACGCCGTTGACCGTCACCGACTTGGTGACCTGGACCTGGGTGGCCTGGCCGGGATTCGGATTCTCAATCTTCCAGACGGTATGCGGATCGCCGGTCGGCACATAAGCGCCGTTGGTTTTGGTTCCGGCATTGGCCGGCGGATAGATGCGGATCTCGTAACTGTTGCCGGGATCGGTGACGACGACGTCGGCCAGTCCTTCGGCGCTGCTCCACACCTGCTTGATGTTGCCGGATTCGTCGTAAATGATCTCCAGTCCGACGCTCGGCGAATCCGGCTTGATCGTCCGGCCGAACGGCGTCGTCAGGGATATCACCTGGCCGTCTTCGGCCGAATAACGCATCACATAGCCGTCGCCGATGAACATGTCGTAATAAGTCGGATTATCGGTCACCGGGGTGCCGGAAGCGTTGACCATCTGCAGCCGGTAGTTGTAATAGGCTTTTTTGCCGGATAGCGTGGCGGTATTTTCATTCTGTCCAAAATTGAAGATCAGCACCTCGCGGTCCTTGGTCAGCAACTTGACCTGACGGACCGTATTGCCGCCCATGTCGCTGTGGTTGCCGCCGCAGTCCGGACAGGTGCCGCTCAAGGTTGACGTTCCCTGGCCGGGCGTGGCTCCGCCGGCGTCATTATTTGCTCCAGCTGTATTATTATTCGGATGAATTCCGATCGTCGTATCTCCGGCCGCGTACAATTCGTGGGTCATCGAGCCGGAGGAGCCCATCGGCGGTCTGGTCACCGCGATAGTCAACCGGTCGAGCATACGGTTCAGGTATTGCAGCGTCTGAGGTGTATAAATCGCCGAACTCGGCGCGATCGTATAGATGCTGAAACGCCCCAGCACATCGATGTTTTCATTGGCTGGAATGCCGAAATTGATCGAAATGTCGACACTGTTGACTTTGGTATAACCGCTGCCCGCCATGCGGACGGCAGTAGGCTGGATATTCCCGCCTCCGGAACCATCAGCAAAACTAATAGTCCCCTTGCTATTTTCACAAACTTTATCATCTTCTTTGTCATTATTATGGCCTGGTTTATCTCCCCCTATATCAGTATCAGATACAGAAGAATCTTCCCCGCAACCACATGTCTTTTCACAGTTTTCCCCGCCTTCACAGGGGAGATTGGCATAACTATTCCAGGTAAACAGCCCGACGGCGACCAGCCCGGCCAGTGTCCAAATCTGCTTTTTCATTTGGTAAATCCCTTTATATGATATTCCCTTTGCAACACTCTTCCAACCATTCTCAAGCGGCCTCATTTATTGTGGCCGCTTGGAAAACGCCAACCAGCCGCGACCGCTCCTCATTGGAGCGGTCGCACCAGCACGCCGTCCTGGTAGAGAAACAGGCTCTGGCAGGTGGTGAAGCCGCGTCCGGCCAGCATCCGGTAGTGCATCTCGCCGGAGGCGTCGAAAGAGCTTGCATCGAGCCATTTTTCGCGGGTGCCGTCTTCGAACAGCGTGTTCGATCCCCACAGCACCACCTTGACCTGCAGTCCCGGAATCACTTCGTCGAGCACCACATAGCCCTCATACAGCGCGGTTCCATCGCCGAAGTCGGTGATGATCCGGTGATAACCGTCGTTGAGGTGCGAAGTGATGTTAATGATTCTGATCTCGGTGGAGTCAAGGATCGGCCCGCCTTTGGCGGTCCGCGCCGTTACGTAGGCGGTTCCCGGTTGATCGGCCCGCAGCGTGAACACCCGCGGCGACGAGTTGGGATTGCGGTCCTTCCTGGCGATGTTGTAATCGAATTCCAGATAAACGTCGGCGCCGAGATCGGCATTGGACCATTGGCGTTCGACGCCGACCGCGCACACCGGATTGGGGTTGAACGTTCCGGACATCACGTTGACGGTCATCGTCCGGGTTTCCGGCGCGCCGACGGTCGGCGCGCAGATGACCGTCACCGGAATCCTGCCGGCGTTTTCGAACTTGTACGGCACGATCTGCCCGGCGGCCACCGTGCAGGTCTGGTCTTCGACCTTCATCGTCACCGTTCCGGCAAAACCGCTCGGCGGCGTCACCGCCAGGCGCAGCGAATCATTCTTGCGGATCGTGATGTTCGAGGTGTTCCAGGCATCGGTCGGCGTCCAGCTCACCGACCTGGCGATCGTTTTCGCTCCGTTCTGATAGGCGACATTGATGGTCAGCGCACTGCTGGAATTCGGATTCAACGGCACGTCGGCATACCAGTTGTTGAAGGCGGTGCGGCGGGTGACCGGCGGGTCCCGCGTCTGGCCGTCCGGAGTGTAATATCCGGTGATGGTGATCTGCTCGATATACGAGGCGTTGGCGCCTTCGATGCAGACCGGAGAAGTCGGCGTCGTGGCCGGCACGGTGACGTTGCACATATTGTTCATCCGGGTGTCGACCCAGTCGGCCACCCCGTCGTTGTTGGTGTCTTTGCCGTTCAGCTTCAACACCCGGACCTTGTTGATCTGCAGCGTGGTGTTGCGGTAGACGTTCAGCCAATCAAGCTTCAGCGTATGGCTGCCGGCGGCCAGCTTCGGCAGGAAGAATTCGAGCTTCTGCGGCGTGCCGTGGGTGACTTCGACCACCCGGGTGGCGCTCCAGGCGCCGTCGACATAACCGGCGATCTGGAAACTGCCTGGCGTGGTCTTGTCGATCCGCTCGGCGATTTCGACATCGATGACGTAAACGCCGGTGGCGGCGATGTTGAAGTTATACTGCACCCAGCCGCGCCGGCCGCGGGCGAAGGTCGAATTCCCTTCATTCTCCCATCCTCCGGCGCTGTTGGAGAAGCCGTTGCCGTTGATCGACTGCAGCACCGTTTCGCCGGGGGTGAACTCGGCCGTCAGCGGATTGGAAAAGGCTTCTTTGACTTCCCAGTAATCGTTACGGCCGTCACCGTCGGTATCGGGGTTGTTCGGATCGGTGCCGTTGATATACTCTTCGACGTTGATCAATCCGTCGCCGTCGGCGTCTTCCCGGCTGTCGTCGATGAACGGATTGAGGCCGTTGGCCACCTCCCAGCCGTCCGGCATCCCATCCCAGTCGGTATCCGGGTTGGACGCGTCCAATCCCATCTGATACTCTTGCAGATTGGAAAGCCCGTCACCATCATCATCGGCGTCCGGGTCCAGCGTACCGCCGCAGATGTATTCATAGTAATCGGAGATACCGTTATTGTTGGCATCGCAGAACTCTTCCGCGCCGATATCGACACCGCCGCCCTGGGGACGGGCAGTTCCGATGATGTCGTCCGGCGGTGCGCCGGCCGTGGTGCCGGCGTCGATGCAGGCGGAATCGGCATTCAGGTAGCCCAGCACCGACAGATCGCCGGCATAGACGATGTTGCCGGTGCCACTTTCGGAGTAATCCTCGGCGGTGCAGCAATAGGAAAAAACCGGGATATTACCGGCTACCGAGTCGGTGATGATGCTGTTCAGGAACGTGGTCTCGCCGTCGTTCTGAACGACCGGCGCGATCCCGTTCGCGCAGTTGACCAGCGAACAGTTGACGCCGGTCAAAATAGCTTTGTCACTAATTTTGATCACCGGTCCGGATGACCTGGTGTTGTTGCGGGCGAATACGGTATTGGTCATCGTCAATGTCACCGGTTCCAGGTTCTGGGTCGGGCCGCCCATGTAGATGTTGCCGAACATCACCAGCGTGCCGGAACCGAGATCGTTGTCCTGGAAACGGCACTTGTCAAAGGTGATATTGCTCTTCGAGCTCCACAGGAAATTACCGTAAGGGTTCTGAACATTGTCGATCACTTCGGTTTTATCAAGCCGCAAAGTGGAATTGGTCGCCCGAATCATTCCGTAGGCGCCGTAATAGAAATCCATCGGTCGATCCGGCCAGTCGGGCTGATTGAGGTTATTGTAGGCGAACCGGCAGTTTTTGATCGTCAGACCGCTGTCGGTCAGGGTGATCACCGCGTCGGAGCCGTCGCTGCCGGTCAACAGGAAACCGTCCAGCCAACTGTCGGTGGTTTCGCCGTTGGAGAGTGTCAGCAATGGATTTTCGCCGCCGATATCGATGACCGTTTCGGTCAGACTGCCGGCATTTTGAATCTTGATGTCGTAGCCGCCGAAGTTGAGGTTTTTATCGTATTCGTGTGAGTAGGTACCGGGCAGCGCCTTGACGATGTTCTCGCACCCGGATTGCTTGGCGTTGGCGACGCCGGCGCCGATCGATTTCTTGGCGGTCGCGGGGGTTAAGCCGTTATTGCTGTCGCTGCCGTTATTGGTATCGACATAGATCATCCGGGTGAAAAAGGTCGGATCGTAGCCAAGCGCCAACTCATCGCCGTCATCGATGCCGTCGCCGTCGGTGTCGGCGACATTGATTTTAGTTCCCATTTGAAATTCGGTCAGGTTATTGATACCGTCATTGTCTTTGTCAAGCGTCGCGTCGGCGGCGCTGGAGGGATTCAAGCCGGCGGCGGTTTCCACCGCGTCCGGAATACCGTCGCCGTCGGTGTCTTTCCACTCATAACACCCCATGCCGCCGGAAGCGGCAGCGCGCGGCGTGCCGTCCAGGTCGGGAGTGACGATGGTGGCGCTTTTACCGGCGTTGACGACCGGTGAAGCCGGTTCCGGATAGCCGCATTGGTAGAGCATCGGATCAGCGGTGATGTTACCGGCGCCATAGGCCGACCAGTCGGCCGGATTCTGGCTGCATTTCGCGATCAGCGGGATGCCGTTTTTCAATACCGCCGGGCCGTTGACGATGCTGTTGTCGATGGTGGTCGTGCTGTCGAAATAACAACTGCCCCCGTTCTTGCTTCCGCCGCGGCTGATCGTCACGTTGACCAGTCTGGTTATGGTGCCATTGCCGGAGTAAAGGTCGGAGTAATCGTTTTTGGCTTTGTTGTCCAGGAACAGGCAGTTCTTCAGGACCAGTGTCGTCGGCGTGGTGCCGCCGCCGCCCATGTAGTTGCCGGCGTTGATCGCTCCCCCGTTGTAATCGGTCCGGTTGCGCAGGAATTTGCTGTTGGTGACGGTCAGCGTGCCGCGGGCGAATTGAATCGCTCCGCCGTTCGGTCCGTCATTGCCGATGAACTCACAGCGGTCGATTATCGAATCGCCGATGTTCATCGCGCACAGCGCCCCGGCGTTTCCCATCGACCCCATCCCGGAGGCGCGATTGTTGAAGAACCGGGTGTTGGTGATCCGGATCGGCCGGCCGCTGGCATAAATCGCCGCGGCGCCGCTGCCGCTGCCCGGATAGGAGGGATCGCCGGGCTGGATGATCCGGCCGGAGAAGTTGCCGTCAAAGACGCAGTTGCGGATATCGAGCTGGGCGTTGTTCAGGTAAATCGCCGTGCCGCTGCTGTCCTGGTGGCCGTTGCGGATCGTGAATCCGTTCAGGACGCTGTTCAGGCTTTCCCCTTTCTGCAGGGTCAGAAACCGCGCCGTGCCGCCAAGGTCGACGATCGTATCGGCGGCGCTGCCGGTGCTGAGCAGCTTGACGTCATAACCGTTGAAATCCAAAGTGTGGTTGCCGTCGCCGACGTAGGTGCCCGGCATCACTTTGACGACATTTTCGTAACCGGGATTCCTGGTCAGCGCCAGCGCCGCGCCGATGGTCTTTCTGGCCTGCGCCGTCGTCAGGCCAGAATTATTGTCGTTCCCGGAGGCGGCGTTGACATAATAGACCTTCGACGCGATCAACGGATCGGTCCCGGCGGCGGTTTCGGCACCGTCGTTGACGCCGTCGCCATCGGTATCCGCTTTATTGATATCGGTACCGGAATAATATTCGTTGAGGTTGTTCAGGCCATCGCCGTCTTTGTCGAGCGTCGCGTCGGCGGCGCTGGACGCATTCAGCCCGGCGGCGGTTTCGATGTTGTCCGGAATGCCGTCATTGTCGGTGTCCTTGAATTCCTGGGCGCCGATGTCTTTGTTGGCTCCGACCGGACGGGCGACGCCGTCGATATCGACGGTGGCGGTGCCGGCGTCATTGCTGCCGGCATTGATGCAGGGCGAACCCTTCTGCAGATAGCCGGCCCGGGTCAGCATCGGATCGGCCGTAATGCTGCCGGTTCCGAACGTTGCCGACGGCATTGAAACGCAGTTGTTCTTGCCGTTGATGGCGACGCCGCTTTTCAGCACCACGTCACCCTGCAAGATGGTGTTGATGATCGTCGGGGCGGTGTCGAAATAGCAGCTTCCGCCGCTCTTGGCCGAACCGCCGGCGATCGTTACGTTGGACAACGCCACCTGGGCGGTTCCCGCTCCGTAAATGTCAGAATAGTTGTTTTGCGCCCGGTTGCCGATCAATATGCAGTTGACCATGCTGATTTTCGGTACGGTTGCGCTGGGACCGCCCATGCCGCTGCCGACATAGACCGCGCCGCCGTAAGCGGCCGCGATATTGTTGTAGAACCGGCTTCGGGTGACGCTGGCCTGGGCGCCGGTCAATCCGATCGCGCCGGAGTTGTATCCGTAGTTGCCGGTAAAGGTGCAGTTGTCGATCCGGCTGCCGGTGCTGCTGCCGGAAATGATGATCGCCCCGCCGGTGCCGCCGCCACTGGCTCCCATCGCGTTGAAGGAACAGTTGTTGACGAAGCTGCAGGCGACCACCTTGACCGGCATCGCCCCGCCGGCATAGACGGCGGCGGTGTTGTAGCTGGCGCCCGAACTGGGGCCAGAACCGCCGGCGGCATTCGGGTCGCCCGAATGGTTGTCGGCAAAGGTGCAGTTTCGCAGGTATATCTGTGCGTTGTTGGCATAAACCACTGTCGCGCTGCCGGACTGATAGCCGTTGCGGAAAGTCAGGTTTTTCAGTTGGCTGTTCAGGCTTTCGCCTTTCTGCAGAGTCAGGAAGCGCGCCGCGCCTCCGAGGTCGATGATCGTGGACGCGGCCCCGGCGCCCTGGATTTTAATATCGTAACCGCCGAAATCCAGCGTGTGGTTGCCGTCGCCGGAATAGGTCCCGGCCGCCAGCTTGATCACGTTGTCGAAACCGGCCGTCTTGGAGACGGCGATGGCCGCATTTATGGTTTTCTTGGCGGTCGCGGCGGTCGTGCCGCTGTTGGAATCATTGCCGCCGGAAGCGTTGACATAGACGATCCGGGTCGGCGTCAGCGGATCGGATTCCTGGTCGATTTCCGCTTTGTCGTTGATGCCGTCGCCGTCGGTGTCCGCTTTATTGATGTTGGTGCCGGAATAATATTCGTTGAGGTTGTTCAGGCCGTCGCCGTCTTTGTCAAGCGTCGCGTCGGCGGCACTGGACGCATTCAGTCCGGCGGCGGTTTCGATGTTGTCCGGAATGCCGTCGTTGTCGGTGTCCTTGAACTCCTGGCAGCCGATATCCGGCCGGGCGCCGACCGGGCGGGCCATCCCGTCGATATCCCTGGCCGGCGCGCCGGTGGCGGTGCCGGCATTGATACACGGCGAACCTTTTTTCAGGTAGCCGCCTTTGGTCAGCGCCGGATCGCTCATGATGTTGCCGCTGCCTTTGGCGCTCAAATCGGTCGTCGTGCAGTTGTAGTCGGCGGCGATCGTATAGCTGCTGCTGGTCGTCAGCTTGATCTGCCCCTGAATGATGCAGTTGGTCAATGTGGTGTTGCCTTCGAAATCGCAACTGATGCCGTTCTTCGCCGAACCGCCGGCTACGGTCAGGTTGGTCAGCGTATTGCTGCTGCCGCCCGGCACGTAGAGGTCCGAATAATTGTCCTGCGCCCGGTTGTTGAGCAGCAGGCAGTTGGTCATCGTCACCCCGGTCGGGGATCCGCTCGGGCCGGTCATCCCGCCGGTAACGTAAACCGCGCCGCCCTGGTAGCCGGCCACATTGCCGAGGAAACGGTTATTGTTCATGACGACTTGCGAACCCATCACATAAATGCCGCCCCCGTAATAACCCATGTTGCCCTGGAAGGTGCAATCGCTGACCTCGCTCGGGCCGGCGTTGGTCAACACCAACGCGCCGCCCGAACCCATCGGCCCGCCCATCGTCGAAGTCGGGCCGGAGTTGCCGCGGAATACGGTGCCGGTGATGATGACCGGCTTGCCGGATGCGTAAACCGCCGCAAACGAACCGCCGCCGGTCGACGAGGAGGTGCAGTTTTCGATCACGCAGTTGCGGATCGTCAGCCCGGCGTTATTCAAATATCCCGCCGCTCCATAGGTGTTGCTGCCGTTTTTAATCGTCAGCCCGTCAAGCCGGCTGGTGGTGGTTTCCCCTTTCTGCAGATATAAAAACCGGCCGGAGTTTTCCAGGTCGATGATCGTCGAAGCCGCGCCGTCGATGCTCATCAGTTTGATATTACAGCCGGCAAAATCCAGGTTTTTGTTGGATGCTCCGGTGTAAGTGCCGCCCTTGAGCTTGATGATGTTCTCATAAGCGTTGCTTTTGGACAAATCCACCGCCGCGGCAATGGTTTTCTTCGCCGTCGCCAGCGTCAGGCCGTTGCCGCTGTCGTCGGGCCGCGCCGCATTGACGTAAATAATCCGGGTGTATTTCAACGGATCGTAACCCTGATCGATTTCCGCTTTGTCGGCAATGCCGTCGCCGTCGGTATCGGCTTTGCCGGGATCAGTGCCGAGCAAAAACTCCTGCAGGTTCGAAAGGCCGTCGTTGTCGGCGTCGCCGGACGCATCGGCCGCGCTGTTCGGATTCAACCCGGCGGCGGTTTCGACGGCATCGGGGATGCCGTCGCCGTCGGTGTCTTTCCATTCATAACAGCCGATGTCGACCGTGCCGCCCTGTGGACGGGCCTGCCCGGCCAGGTCAGGAGACGCCGCGTTGGCATTGCTGCCGGCGTTGATGCACGGCGAGGACGCGGTCAACCAGCCGACCGGCGTCAACTGCGGATCGGCATTGAGGTTGCCGGCGCCGGTGACCGTCGCATTGGTGCAGCAGTTTTGAATCGTTCCCGGGGTGCCGGAAAATTTGCCGATCAGGATCGTATTGTACAAAGACATATTGCTGTTCAATGCCAGATCGACGCTGGAACTGGAGGTACCGTTGGTGATATTGTCATAGATGGTGCAGTTTTTGATCGTCACGGTGCCGTTGAGCTGGGCGAATCCGCCGGCGCTGGCCGCCGTGTTGCCGGTAAACAGGCTGTTTTCAAGGATCGTGACCGGCGCGGTCGAACTCGCCTGCATCACATACAGCGCCCCGCCGTAACCGGTCGCCGTGTTGCCGGTGAATCTGCTCTGCCTGATGGTGAAGCTCGCGCCGTAACTCAAAATCGCACCACCGTTGTAACCGGTGTTGCCGATAAACTCGCTGCCGGTTACCGACACCGTGCCGTTGTTGGATATCAACGCGCCGCCGCTGGTCGGCCCGCCTCCCGGATAGCCGCTGCTCGACGCCTGGATGTTGTTGATGAATTTACAGCCAACGATGTCGATGTCGCCGCCAGACGTCGAAACCGCGCCGCCGCCGGTATAGCGGTTGTCTTTGAAGATACAGTTCTTGATCGTCAGACCGGCTGAACTCAAAGTAAGTGCCGTTCCAGAACTGTAGTTGCCATTCTGGATGGTAAAACCTTCCAGCGAACTGCCGGCTTTGGTTTCGTTGTTGTGCAGATATAAAAAACGGCCGGACTGCGCCAGGTCGATGATCGTCGTTGCCGCTCCGGCCGTGCTCCTCAGCTGGATGTTTTTGCCGCCGAATTCGATTTCACGGTTGTCCGCTCCGGTGTAGGTCCCGGGCTTGACCAGGATGAGGTGATCGCCGGCGGCGGCTTTTGCCGCGTTGACTGCGGCTTTGATCGATTTTTTGGCGGCGGACTCGCTCAAGCCGCTGCCGCTGTCGTCAGGACGGGAGGCGTTGACATAGTAGGTGGCTGCCTGTGCGGAGAGACTTGCGGTTGTCGCAAGGGCAATCGCAACGACCAGAGTTCCCAGATGCTTCATGACTAGTTCCCTCTCTGCCGATGCAGTTAATATGATGCTATCGAAAGTATAAATCTCTCAAATTTTTAGAACCATATCAACAACGCTGGCTAACAGCGTAATTTTCAGAAAAGGAATATTGCCCTAATATTTACGAGAAACGTTATTTCAGAATATTCAAGCGGCAAATGACAAAAAATGAAATTAATTTATTTTGAGGTTAATAATCAAAATGATCTTATTAATACCGAAGCAGACGCAATATGCGGAGCCGGGCTCTATGAGCGCAGCCCTGACCGTCAGGACATCCGCATCGGCAACTATCCACGCAAGCTGATAACTGGGGAGGGCGAGCTGGAACTGCAAGTTCCACGTTTTCGTTCGCTACCGTTCGAGACGCAGATCATCGAACGCTATAAGCGCCGTGAGAGCTCGTTGGCGAAAGCGCTGGTAGAGATGTATCTGGCCGGGGTGTCGGTGCGCCGGGTCGAGGACATCACCGAGGCGTTGTGGGGCGCGAAAGTCAGCGCAAGCACCGTAAACGAGCAGAATCAGAAGATTTACAGCAACATTGAAGAATGGCAGCAGCGTCCCTTTAATTGACTCATATCCGTATATTTTCCTTGATGGGATTTATCTGAAACGCAGTTGGGCGGGAGAGATGCAGCATGTTTCGCTACAGGAGTGTCCGAAATTATACGCACCTTTGAAATCTCCAGTTGAGTATCTGGTTAACTTCAGGATATTTACTCAGCGTCCCTCTCAAAGAGTTTTTGATGTCCATATATTGTCGAGTTACCCATTTACTGGAATAAATATGCCGCAATCTGGCGCCGACCAGTATCAATGCCGAGTTGCCATCCGGAAAACAGCCGCCTCCCCGCGTTCGACGACGAATCTCGCGCATGATCCCGATATAAGCGGCCAATTGCTTTGCCGACCGGAAATTCTGCACATTGCCGATCGTCGACGGCAGGATTGTCGCGCCTTTCGAACCGATTCTCTTGAGGGACTTCAGATTGTCGAAGCCATCCATTTTACTGCTGTGGGCATCAATTGCCTGGTTTAACTCTTCAATACTTTTGTTCTAACTGTGAATCTGATCGACGACCACGCGCAATTCCAGCGTAGTGATCGGCTCGAACCGATGATTCTATGCGTTCAAAAGCCCTTGGGCATAAATTCAATTGTTCAGTGGAAAGTTCTTTGACTCTCCACTTGATACTGATTTAACACAATAACCTTGATTATTGATTTTTAGGTTGATACAAGGTCTCTTCATTCCAGAAAGTCTCCGTCGGCTTCGGTAGGTGGAAATTCTCGTAATCTTTAATATCGGCAATCCGTTTTCCCCACCGGTGTTCCTCCGGATAAAATTTAAGAATATGCCGGCAACTCTCTTTAAAGGCTTCAACCGTTTTCTTGAGTTTTGATGTATTGACCTTATCTGCTCGTTTCAGGATATCGATGGCCCATGGCCAACAATATCCTTTATTGTATTCGTCAGCCATTTCATCGGCAACTTGGTAAGGGATTTTATCGTTCGAGCCGTCATCGACGTTGGCATATGACGCTTTCATCATGCTTTGCAGTTCGGCCAATTTGTCAGGGGATGCTTGCGCGGCACGCAAAAACGCGATAATCGCAAGGTTATCATGACCAAGCTTCCGTTCTGTTATGGCAATATCCTCCCAGGCTGACTTCGGTATTCTCTGCCATGGGGAATAAGCATATATGGAAATTAATAGGAGGTTTATTTGATCAGTATATAGACAGTTTTGTTTACATTTTTCAATTATTTTTACAATTTTATTTGCCCGTAACGATTCATAGCAATAAATACCATCTTCAGGAGGAATTGAATTTTTAGGATGTGCAGATAAATATGTATCCATGCGAAGTCCAGACGACGAAATTGGAAGTATATAATCCAATTCTATAGTATATTGAAAATATTTATTAATTTCTTCATTCTCTGTCGCAGATTGCAATTTAAGCGCGAGCCAATCAGGCAACAATGTTTTGTATTTTTGTATTCCAGCATCAATGATTGAAAATGCCTCTGTTTCTTTACCACCATAATATAATAGTTGAGCTTTTAACAATTCTACTTCCGGTGCGATCTCCGCCGGAGGAATTTCATTGATAATCTTTTCATATAAGGCTAAAGCAATCAATGGATCAATTTCTTTCCTCCAATGGTTACTATACTACCGGATTCAGCATATAGCTCCATCCAACGCTCCATTGGATCATGCGCGGCGGACAAAGTTACAGTCATATTCATAAGCAATAAAAACAATAGTTTCATCTCAAAACCTGTTATTGTCATCAGATACTTATTTAGGCCTTACTTCTCTTTATTTCGCTTGGTAAAGACTCCATTCATTCCAAAATGTTTCGGTTGGCATAGGTAAATGAAAATCACCATAATCAGTTATTTCTGATATTCGTTTTCCCCAACGATACTCTTCTGGAAAAAATTTAATTATATGTTGCAAACTTATTTTAAAATCATTGCTGTTGTCCTTTATCAAATTGTTATTGATTACATCAGAGCGTTTTAAAATTTCAATTGACCAAGGCCAATAACGCGATCTACTTAATGTTCTGGCGATTTCTTCTGCAACTATTTGTGGTATTTTTTGATCATGTTTATCTTCAATTTTGGAATAATTTTTTTTAAATTTCTGTTGTAAATTGATCAAATTTTCCGGATTAGCCTGCGCAGCCCGCAGGAAAGCAATTGCGGCAAGACGTTCATGTCCTAATTTTTTTTCAGCAACAGCAATTTCCTCCCACGTTGTATTAGGGATTCCATAAATCCATGGAGGGTTGTAATAAATAGCAATCAGTATGAAATTAATTTGATCTGATGTCATTTTCAGTTTTTTAAATTCATTGGCAATATTTATAGCCTCTCTTGGAGAAATGGTTGTTCTTGAATAAATTCCATCCTCAGGATCAATAGAATCATCAGGACGCTGTGATATTATCTTATCTCTTTCTACTCCAATTCCGGAAAACGGAATCAATGCTCCCAGCTCAACGACTGCTTCATAATAATTCTCCTTCGGCTTTCTGAACTCAATAGCGGCCTGTACTTTTAATGCAATCCAATCCGGCATTAAAACTTTATAGTTTTCTTTGCCTGCATCAATAATTTCCAATGCTTCTTTTTCTCTATCTCCATAATATAACAATTGAGCTTTAAGCAACTCAATTTCTGCCGCGATTGCCGGCGGTGGTTCTTTTTCGATTACTTTATTATAAAGCACTAATGCTGTTTGTGGAACAACATCCTCTTTATAATGATGGATGATAGATCCGGATTCGGCATAAATAGTCATCCAGTATTCCATAGGGTCTTGGGCCGCTATACCTGTCAAAGCGGAGCTTAAAAACAGGATTTCAAATGTCCTTTTTAAAATGAAGCTCATATTCATGATAAAAATCTTCCTTATGGGGTTGAGCTTGTGAGAGGAGGTAATATCGTATGATCATAATCATCTCTTTTCATCTCATTAAAATAACAGTTTTTATAAATATCGCGCATAAACTTTACACTGGTTTGTTTGTATAATTCATTTCCTCTATCTATAAACAACATTGCGTTTTCATAGTTTGACTGTACAGAAGCAAGTTTGATATGCAACCAATCCTGTCCATTGTTCATCGTATTGAAATATGCTTCTGCTTCAAAGAAACTGTATAAATTCTCAGTCAGATAAACATTCTGATACATCTTATAATAATCACTGTTACTGTTGTTAGATGATTGATTGCGCTGCGTACAATGTATTCCTTCATGCGCCAACGTTGCGTATACGGCCTTGTCAGACCATGATTCTTCGAAAGGTCTGGCTGACAGTAAAGTCCCATATAAATCAACCTTTCTGGGAGAACCGGAGTCATTTAACTTGAACAGCGTGACGGCGTTGGCATTCAAGGTTTCAGAATATTGCAGCCGGCTGGTATTGAAACTGACCAGATGACCGCCGTATTGAGTTTGATAAGCCGCCATGATATCCGTTGGAACATTGGCGAAGCTATGACCGCTGCCGAGACGATTTAATAATGAAATAACTTTTGTCTGTCTGGCCGCCAAACCACTTACGGAAGCGATTGTCTTAGGCTCAACATAATGAGCCAGCGCGACCCGGACCGGCAGTGTTAACACAAGCTGCCCGCAGCAATTGTCGTTGTTTTTATAAGTTTTCTGCGTATAAAGTATGACTGCAGTGTTATATGTTTTGCGTTCATTGCCGCTCTGCTCCAAAAGTTGAACATTGTCATTGGAGGTTCCGGCATTGTTATAGGTGATGGAAACTGTTGGATGGGCCAGAGACAGCACTATATCCGGTTGAAAGTGATCGTCGCCGGTACCGACCGTCCAGTTGTAATTATAGCCGGTTGAAATGGAATCGACGCTGTAGACGACCGGCATATTATAAGTATTGATGATTTTTCGTGCACCACCTTGCCTGGCAACCATTTCCACCGAGTTGACCGTTACCCCATCCGTTCCGTTTACATGAACAATACTGGAATTGGCAACCGCGTCCGCGGCGTTGCTCTTCACGCTTCCGGCAAAGGTGACCAGTATCATGCTGGAGCCGACCTTCAACCCTTCGGCGCAGAGGGAAAGTGAATTGCTGCCCAGCTTCGCCAAATCGTATTCACGGTCGGAGGGAACCACTCCGGTATCATGGGCACTGTTCTCCGGATCTTCATAGGGCGGCCAGGGCCGTTCCGGCTGCCCCGGCATTGTCGGCATTTGCGGCATGACCTGATTTTTGCGGTAAGCTTCCCAGAGCGTTATATCGCTGTCACCGTAATTTATCGTAAACTTCCCGGTCATCGTGTTGGGTTTGACCGATACCGTTACACTTTTCAGGTCATTCTCATTATTGCAGGAGTCGGCATATTCGTAGTCCCAGACGATTTCTCCTTCAACCTTGTCGATTCCGGAACGGAGCAGAGTGGCCGGCGTCGGATACATGCCGGGTTCCGGCGCTTCGCTGCCGGCGGTGTAGTGTCTGGTGCAATCCCAATCACAATTGAACGGGATCAGGGCGCCGGGGGATATTTCGTGCATCCCGCAGGTATTGTTTACATTGACGTCAACCTGATAAAAGACGACTCGGATGACCTTACGCGAATTTCCGCAGGCGACGAAGATGAAATGATCGCATGGCGTGGTACTGGTGAACTTTATGGTGGAAGTATTTAAGCCATTGCCGACCACGGTATGCGAGGCTTTACAGGATGAACCGTTTCCACAGTTGCAGATCGAGCCCCAAGAGGGATAGGAGATGTTGTTCCTTTCGTCTTCGGCGGTGTCGTCTTTGCGCGGCGGCCGGGCATGCGGCCAGCGGTCGCCATCCGTTGAGGCGCTGAGCGTCACTTCCGGTGGCTTTTCATCGTTGGCCGGAGTGAGGCCGGCCGCCTGTTTGGCTTGTCCGATTGCCAGTTTCGTGTCGTTCATTTCCACATAAATGGTGGTTGCCTCGGTAAACACCGGCATGGGTGGCTGAACAGGTCTTCCTGTTTCATCGGTATACATCATCGGCCATTCCAGTTCCGATTCCTTACCCAGTCCGCCGATATCGGCAACGCCGACGGCTTTTACCGGAATCGTTACGGTTTTTCCATGACTGCCCGTTGCGAAACAGAGGCATATCAACACAATAGCCATACACGACATCTTTTGCAAATGTGACATTTCAGAATTTCCTTCTTTCCCCGGCAAACACAAAAAACACTCTTAGCTTATACACCTCGTGCAAGGATGCGTTGGTAACAGAAATAAGGTGAGTTATTGATTGCTGGTATACAAGGTGTCTTCATTCCAGAAGGTTTCCGATGGCATGGGAATATGTAGCTCGTCCCCATCTGTAAAGAGTGAGATATCTTGTCCCGACATATAACAAGTAGGCCATTTCTTTTGTATCCTCTGAATTTGCTGCAATAATTTATTCCGATTTTCACGGATTAATTCTTGATTCGGCATCTTCGATTGTAGTAAGACCTCGATGGCCAAAGAATAGAATTTTCCTCGGGAATAGATCGCAGCAATGGTTTCCGCTGTTTTTGCGGAAATTTTTTGTTCGGCCGGCTTGATAATTGCCGGCACTTCCTGTTGCCAGACTTGTTTGATTTCGTTAAGCTTTTCAGGTCGGATAATAATCGCTCGTAGCGTGGCGAGAAAAGCAAGCCGTGGGTGTTGCTGCTGTTTTTCCAAGATAGCAACTTGGGACCATTGAACGTAACGAGATTTTATTGTTAAGGGAAGAGCATACAACGAATAAATTGCACAGATATATTTTTCCGATGCAGAATGAATCAATTTTTCTTTGGCATATAATTCTGCAATGTCAAACCATCCACCTATCAATAATGTTGGTAATTCTATACTAATAGTATTATTCATCAAAAGTGGAATGCCTTCGCGTGTAAACAGAATAATATCGGCGTGTGAACCCATTGCCGACCATGGAATTGGTTTTGCCATCTCCAAAGCTATATTATTTTTCTCATCCAGAGGTAAATTTAATTTGCCCGCGCACGCATAATCCAACATCAACCAGTCCGGCATGATGATGGAATACTGATCAACCACTTGAGCAATCAGGGATCTGGCTTCTTCATATTTGCCTTGGAAGTACAGTAATCTGGCAATCAAAAGATCAATTTCCGCCTGGAGACCATATGGCGCTTGAGTTTGTTGGAGTTGGTTGAGCAGCGAATCAATGTCATCGTTAATTGCTTTGGAACTTTTATTTTTCAGCAGTGTTCCGGCATGAGCAAATAGATTGAATATCTGATTTGTTTCGTTATTGGTATAGTCATTTGCCTTCAGCATATTGATGGTTGAAAACGAAAAATATAATATTAATATTATAGTAGTAATTCCAGATTTTTTGAATGTCATTTTGTATCTTCTTTCATGAAATTAATGATTAATCCTAATCGGTTACCAAATGATCCAAATCAATATAGTCATTATAATCCCTTCTTTTGTATTCGGTAAATGGACAATTCTGATATATATTTACCATGAAGCGGTTTAGTGCTTGGCGACCTTCATCGTTTGTAATTATAACTTTTTGAGCATTCTTATAATATGTAAAAGCTTTAGTTATGGTTTTACTCATTAAATACCAATCAGTAATTCTCATATCTTCAAAATTGGTCTACGTTTTTTTTTCATTTCCTTCTTTTGCCAATAATTGAACACTGGTTGGCGAGGATGGCTCTGCACTATAAGTTATTTGGATCGAAGATTGATTCAGTGGTTTTACGGTATCTTTGTTGGGCAACGTTGAATAATCGTCGCCATGTCCGGGGGCCCAATCATAATTATAACCAGTGGATACATTATCAACAAAAAACATTATCACGTTGTCAGAGAAATAAATTGCCTTTCTTCCTGCCTGCTTGGCAACCATTTCCACGGAGTTGACCGTTGCCCCATCCGCTCCGTTTACATGAACAACACTGGAATTGGCAACCGCGTCCGCGGCGTTGCTCTTCGCGCTTCCGGCAAAGGTGACCAGTATCATGCTGGAGCCGACTTTCAACCCTTCGGCGTAGAGGGAAAGTGAATTGCTGCCCAGCTTCGCCAAATCGTATTCTCGGCCGGAAGGGACCACTCCGGTATCATGGGCACTGTTCTCCGGATCTTCATAGGGCGGCCAGGGCCGTTCCGGCTGCCCCGGCATCGTCGGCATTTGCGGCATGACCTGGTTTTTGCGGTAAGCTTCCCAGAGCGTTATATCGCTGTCACCGTAATTTATCGTAAACTTCCCGGTCATCGTGTTGGGTTTTACCGATACCGTTACATTTTTCAGGTCATTCTCATTATTGCAGGAGTCGGCATATTCGTAGTCCCAGACGATTTCTCCTTCAACCTTGTCGATTCCGGAACGGAGCAGAGTGGCCGGCGTTGGATACATGCCGGGTTCCGGCGCTTCGCTGCCGGCGGTGTAGTATTTGGTGCAATCCCAATCACAATTGAACGGGATCAGGGCGCCGGGGGATATTTCGTGCATCCCGCAGGTATTGTTTACCTTGATGTCGACCAGATAGAAAACCACTCTTATCACCTTTCTTGAATTTCCGCAGGCGACGAAAATGAAATGATCGCATGGCGTGGTACTGGTGAACTTTATGGTGGAGGTATTTAAGCCATTGCCGACCACGGTATACGAGGCTTTACAGGATGAACCGTTTCCACAGTTGCAGATTGAGCCCCAGGACGGATAGGAAATATTGTTGTTGTCATCCTCGGTGGTATCGTCTTTGCGCGGCGGCCGGGCATGCGGCCAGCGGTCGCCATCCGTTGAGGCGCTGAGCGTCACTTCCGGTGGCTTTTCATCGTTGGCCGGAGTAAGGCCGGCCGCCTGTTTGGCTTGTCCGATTGCCAGTTTCGTGTCGTTCATTTCCACATAAATGGTGGTTGCCTCGGTAAACACCGGCATGGGTGGCTGAACAGGTCTTCCTGTTTCATCGGTATACATCATCGGCCATTCCAGTTCCGATTCTTTACCCAGTCCGCCGATATCGGCAACGCCGACGGCTTTTACCGGAATCGTTACGGTTTTTCCATGACTGCCCGTTGCGAAACAGAGGCATATCAACACAATAGCCATACACGACATCTTTTGCAAATGTGACATTTCAGAATCTCCCCATCTTTCCCCGTAATGGAATTTCGGCAGTTGTTTTTTATATGCAATCCTTTCCGGTTGTTATACGTAATCAAGGACAGGTGGGCAACGGGCCGTGCAAAGTATAAACACTGTAATTGTAGTAGGAGTGCACGTAAGGAGGAGTGGGGCGTTGACAGGTAAAGTTCATTACAGCGTTGGAGGTTCCAATCGTATCGTTCGGCAAAATGACCTGGCGGATCTGCATGGCGGGGCCGTCGGCGATAAACGGTTCGGTGCTGCCATCATCGGCAAGATAAAGAACGGTATGCCTGTAATAATATTATCAGGTAAAAAATGCTTCCCAAACAGATAAATATGGAACAATCCGACGGCAAATTCAAGAGATATTCGAAACGAACAAAAGTCAATATGACTATCGTCGCATTCATGCTGTTTTGCGGCAAGCCGGTTTCACGGTCAACCACAAAACAACGCAAAAACTGATGCGAGAAATGAGATTTCAAGGGAAGCAAAAAAGAAATAAGTACCGGTCATATAAAGGCTCTGTCGGGAAAGTAGCTCCCAATATTCTGGACCGGCAATTCAAAGCTCACAAGCCCTTCGAAAAACTGGTCACGGATGTGACGGAATTTGCCGTTTGTGATGAGAAGGTCTACCTGTCTCCAATCTTGGATTTATTTAATTCGGAAGTGGTGTCCTACTCCATCAGCAGAAACCCAAACTTTGTTCAAACAAAAAATATGATGGCAGGCTTATTTTTCAAATTGCCTCCTGATGCGGCTCCGATCATGCACTCTGATCAAGGCTGGCAATATCAAATGAGGAAGTTCCAGAAGATGCTGAGCGAACATAACATTACACAAAGTATGTCCAGAAAGGGGAATTGCCTTGACAACAGCGTGATGGAAAACTTCTTCGACAGACTCAAGACTGAAATGTTTTTCGGCGAGCACTTTGAATCGGTTGAGGAGTTTGAGAAAAAGCTCAGTGAATACATTTGCTATTTCAACAACGACAGGATATCTTTGAAATTAAAAGGAATGAGCCCGGTGCAATACCGAACTCATTCCTCGCTGCCTTAAACCGTCCAAATTTTGGGGGTCACCTCAGAGGCGGGGCGCAAGGTGGCTTTTTCTCTACAAGTCGCAACCGAAGACGTAATCGTCCATGACGAAACCGTTGCCGATATCGTTGACGACCGCTTGCTCCAGCACCAGGCCGTTGCGCTCATAGGCACGCAAGGCGTTGCGGTTATTTTTGTTGACATTGAGCAGCATATGCCGGTAGCCGGCCTCCCGCAGCAGTTGTTTGGCCGCCTGCAGCATGTAACTGCCCAACCCCAGATGATGATAGTCGTAATCGAGATAGAGCTTGTGCAGCTTGGCGACTCCTTCGCGGTAAGGACCACAGGAAAAAAAGCCGATCGGGCTCTCTCCATCATATAGAATCCGAAAACAAACCCCCTCGGCCAGTTCCCGGCGCAACACCGGCAGATCATACATCATGTGAAGCATGTATTCGAGCTGTTCCGGCGACAATATGCCGTCATAAGTTTTCGGCCAGATTCTTCTGGCCAATGCCTCAATTCGCCGCAATTCGGCATCCGATTCGGCCGCACGGAGCTGAAAATCAGCGGTCGGCATCTTTCGGCTCCTCTCCGCCGCCTTGCCGCTTCCGGTCCGCCGAACAGTTCTTCAGACAACCGCAGCAGCAGTCTCCCCGGCTCGAGCGTCGAAGATAGCGGTACAATGCCCAGCCGGCTAAAATGACAATCAGAATAATTCCGATTGTTTTCATTTCATCCCCTCCTGATATATAAAAATGTCCATGTTTTTCCATTTCGAATTTACGAACTCTTAATTTATCATGCAAAACCAATCTTGCAATTGGGAGTTTTTAAAGTATTTTATCGTGTTTGGCTTTTTCCGAAAATTAACAAATAAGCAAAAAGAGGTATTGAAAAACATGAAGCACTCCCTGGGTCTTCTGACTGCCTTTCTGCTGACCGGCGCCTGCGCCGTTGCCGGCGAAGAGGCCGTCGAAGTGGCAACTGAAGTCACCTCCACCGATTTCAGCATGTATTGGTACGTGGCGCCGCTGGCGTCAATTCTCGCCCTGCTGGTGGCGATCATTTTCTACCGGAAGATGATGGCCGCCAATCCCGGCAACGCCAAAATGCAGGAAATTGCCGGTTATGTCCGCGAAGGCGCGATGGCCTATCTGTTCCGGCAGTACAAAGTCGTCTCGGCCGTCTTCGTCGTGCTGTTCGTCATCTTCACCGTGCTGGCCTTCATGGGCATCCAGAACCCGTTCGTTCCGGTTGCCTTCCTGACCGGCGGTATCTTCTCCGGCCTCTGCGGCTACATCGGCATGCGCACGGCGACCAACGCCTCCAGCCGGACGGCCCAGGCCGCCAGCGAGGGCTTGAACCGCGGTTTGCAGGTCGCTTTCCGTTCCGGCGCCGTCATGGGACTGGTCGTCGTCGGCTTCGGGCTGCTCGACATCTGCGTCTGGTACTGGCTGCTGGACAATGTTTTCTTCACTCCGGAAAATATGGCGAACGGTTTGACCATCGCCGGCTTGCATCTGGTGCCGGAAGGCTGCACCGCCACCGAAAAACTCGTCCAGATCACCACGACGATGCTGACCTTCGGCATGGGTGCTTCGACTCAGGCGCTGTTCGCCCGTGTCGGCGGCGGCATCTATACGAAAGCGGCCGACGTCGGCGCCGACCTGGTCGGTAAGGTCGAAGCCGGTATTCCGGAAGACGACCCGCGCAATCCGGCCACCATCGCCGACAACGTCGGCGACAACGTCGGCGACGTCGCCGGCATGGGAGCCGACCTTTACGAATCCTATTGCGGTTCCATCCTGGCGACCGCCGCCCTCGGGGCCGCCGTCGGCGTGCAGTTCGGCGATGCCGAGCAGGCGCTCCGGCTGGTGACCGCGCCGATGGTCGTCGCCGGTCTCGGTACGATCTTCTCGATCGTCGGCATGATCCTGGTCAAGTGCCGGGAAGGCGCTTCGCAGAAGAATCTGCTGCACAGCCTGCTGACCGGCACGCTCGGCAGCTCGATCCTGATCCTCGCCGCTCTGGCCTGCCTGGCAGGCAACGGATACATCTCCTGGGGTATTTTCGGCTCCGTCGTCGCCGGTCTGGCGGCCGGTGTGATCATCGGCCAGGCGACCGAATATTATACCAGTGACGAATACGCGCCGACCCGCGGCATCGCCGGCCAGGCGGTCATGGGTCCGGCCACGACGATCATCGACGGTCTGGCCACCGGCATGTATTCGGCCGGCATCCCGGTCATCACCATCGTCATCGGCATCATCTGCGCGTTCGGGTTCTCCGACGGCTTCCATAACTTCACGATGGGCCTCTACGGCATCGGCTTTGCCGCAGTCGGCATGCTGTCGACGCTGGGCATCACGCTGGCAACCGACGCTTACGGCCCGATTGCCGACAACGCCGGCGGCAACGCCGAAATGTCCGGTCTGCCGTCTCAGGTGCGGGAACGTACCGACATGCTGGACTCGCTCGGCAACACGACGGCCGCCACCGGCAAAGGATTTGCGATCGGTTCGGCCGCTTTGACCGCGATGGCGTTGCTGGCCGCCTACCTGGAGGAAGCGAAGCTGTGGATCTCCAAATTGGCCAAGGCTTCCGCCGACGGCACCTTCCTCGGTTTTACCGCCGAAAGAGCCCACAACGCGTCGATTCTGGAATTCGTCGATGCCTACAACCTGCACATCATGAGTCCGCTGCTGATTTGCGGCCTGTTCCTCGGCTGCATGATGGCGTTCGTCTTCTGCGCGATGACGATGAAGGCCGTCGGCCGCGCCGCCGGTTCGATGGTGCAGGAAGTGCGTCGCCAGTTCAAGGAAATCCCGGGCATCATGGAAAGCAAAGCGACGCCGGATTACGCCCGCTGCGTGGCGATTTCCACCGCCGGCGCCCAGCGTGAGATGGTGATTCCGTCGCTGCTGGCGATCATCGTTCCGGTCGTCACCGGCCTGATTCTCGGCGTGCCGGGCGTCATGGGCCTGCTGGCCGGCGGTCTGACCGGCGGTTTCCTGCTGGCAACGATGCTGAACAATGCCGGCGGCGCTTGGGACAACGCCAAAAAGTTCATCGAAAAAGGCGCCCACGGCGGCAAGAAGCTGCCGGACGGCACCAAGAACCCGGTTCACGGCGCCGCCGTGGTCGGCGACACTGTCGGCGACCCGTGCAAAGACACCTCCGGCCCGGCGTTGAACATCCTGATCAAATTGATGAGCATGGTCAGCATCGTTTTCGCTCCGGTGGTCATCAAATATTCGCCGGTCATTCAAGACTGGCTGGGGATTGCCCTCGGCAAATAATTCCTTTTTCGGAATGCCGTCCCGTGTTTCCTTGTCTGGAAACACGGGATTTTTTTTTGCAACCGATTTGCCAACCTTGCTTTGACCGACTATTTTATAGATTTAACTGCCAAATTTTCACGGAGGGATTTGCTCGCTATGTTGTTGGGACTGGATGACTGGGTTGTGGCGCTGGCTTTTTATGCCAATGTGATTGCCATGCTGATCGGGGTAATTTACGGAGCAATCAATTTCAATCGCGGCGACGATTGCGATCAACTGGAACCCGCCGCGCTGGACAACACCGAACAAGAGCGGCCATGAATTATTTCGCACTGGTCGGCATCATCGTCGTCTACCTCGGGGTAATCGCCTACTTGAGTTACCGCGGTTACCGGCAAACCAAGAACAGCCAGGATTATCTGGTGGCCGGCCGTTCGGTCAACCCGTTCGTCATGGCGATGTCCTATGGGGCGGCCTTTATCAGCACTTCGGCGATCGTCGGATTCGGCGGCATGGCGGCGCTGTTCGGCTTGGGCTTGCTGTGGCTGCCGTTCATGAATATCGCCATCGGCATTCTGGTCGCCTTTCTCTTCTTCGGCCGGCGCACCCGGCGAATCGGCCACCGGCTCGACGCCGGCACTTTTCCGGAATTCATCGGCCGGCGTTTCGATTCCGAATGGCTGAAGATAGCCTGTGGTCTGATCATTTTCCTGTTCATGCCGCTTTACTCCGGCGTCGTGCTGATCGGCGGCGCCCGCTTTTTACAGGAAACATTGCACGTCGCCTACCCGGTCGCCCTGCTCGGTTTTGCTTTGTTCATCGCCATTTACGTTACTGTCGGCGGCCTCAAGGGAGTGATGAACATCGACGCCCTGATGGGTAGCGTCATGTTCTGCGGCATGGTTTTCCTGGTGACGATGACTTATGTTGAACTCGGCGGCATCTCCGAAGCGCACCGGGCGCTTTCCGATCTGACCCCGCTGGTGCCGGACGGCCTCAAACCGCTCGGCCACGTCGGCTGGACTTCGATGCCGCGTTTCAATTCCCAATGGTGGTGGACGCTGGTCTCCAGTCTGATGCTCGGCGTCGGCATCGGCGCCCTGGCTCAACCCCAACTGGCAGTACGCTTCATGACCGTCAAGAGCGGCAAACAACTCAACCAGGCCATCCTGGTCGGCTCGATTTTCATTCTGGTCACCGCCGGCGGCGCTTATGTGGTCGGTGCGTTGTCCAATGTCTGGTTTTACCGCAATCCGGACTTTCAACAGATTGCTGCCGAAGCGGCCGGCGGCAATCCGGACACCATCATTCCGCTGTTCATCAACCGGGCAATGCCGCAATGGTTCGTCTATCTCTTTACGATTACCTTGCTGTCGGCGGCAATGTCGACGCTGAGTTCGCTTTATCATGTCACCGGCACCTCGTTCGGCCACGACGTATTCTGTCCGTTGTTCAAACGCCCCAGCAGCACGCTGGTCACGAAAATCGGTATCCTGATCGGCATTGCGGTCAGCATCTTTCTGGGTTTTCTGCTGCCTGCCGGGATCGTTGCACGCGGCACCGCCATCTTTTTCGGGATTTGCGCCGCCGCATTCCTGCCGGCCTACTGTGCGGCAATTTACTGGAAACGGGCAACCCGGGCCGGTGTCTGGGCCAGTATCATCGTCGGCAGTCTGGCCAGCAGTTTCGGCCTGCTCTTCCTGCATCGTCAGGAGTCGGCGGCAATGGGTATCTGTCAAGCCCTGTTCGGCCGAACCGAATTGATCAGTGAATTTCCGTGGCCGTTTGTCGACTCGCTGGTCTACTCGCTGCCGCTGTCCATCGCAGCGCTGGTCGTCACCAGTTTGCTGACCAGGCCGCCCCGCCCCGAATTGCTGGAAAAATGCTTTCTCAATATCGATCAAACGAACCGTTAATAAGTAAGGAAACTGTTATGGCCAATAAACTGCTGCTCAGCGGCAATGAAGCCATCGCCATGGCCGCCTACGACGCCGGGGTTCATCTGGGAGTCGGTTATCCCGGTACGCCGTCTTCGGAAATTCTCGATTACTTCAATGAACTCGGCGGCAAGGCCGAATGGGCGCCGAATGAAAAAGTCGCCCTCGAAGTCGGCATCGGCGCCGCATTCGCGCATGCCAGAGCGTTGGTGACGATGAAACACGTCGGCCTCAACGTCGCCGCCGACCCGTTGTTCACGATCGCTTACTGCGGTACTCCCGGCGGTCTGGTTATCGTCTCGGCCGACGACCCCGGCATGGCGTCCAGCCAGAATGAACAGGACAACCGGCGTTATGCGGCGGCAGCCGGTGTCATGATGCTCGAACCGACCGATTCCCAGGAGGCTTATCTCTATACGCTCCGGGCGTTTGAAATGTCTGAACAATACCATTTGCCGGTATTGCTGCGGGTAACGACCCGAATTTGTCACTCGAAATGCATCGTCGAACGGCACCATGCGACCGAAGCGCCGCGTCCCACCCATTACGAACGCGATGTCAAGCAGAATGTCATGATTCCGGCCTTCGCCCGGGCGGCCCATCGCAAATTGCGGGCCAAACTCAATGAACTGGCTCTCTTCAATGAAAGCAGTGATTTCGTCGAGGAGACGATGAACAATGCCAGTCTCGGCATCATCGCCAGCGGCATCGCCTACCAGCACGCCCTCGACGCCGCCCCGGACGCTTCCTTTCTGAAAATCGGCATGACTTATCCGTTGCCATTGAACCGGATGAGGCAGTTCGCCGCCAAAGTCAAACGCTGCGTCGTCTTGGAAGAAGGCGATCCGATTCTGTACGACGCCTGCCGTGCGGCCGGTATCCCGGCGGAAGGCAAAGCGGAAATGTACCGTTTCGGCGAATTGAATGTCTCGCGGATCCGTCGGATCCTGGCCGGCGATACTTCGCCGGAACCGCCGCCGCCGGCCGGAAAACCGCCGCAATTGTGTGTCGGCTGCCCGCACCGCCGGACTTATGAAGTGTTGCGGGATCTCAAGTGCATCGTTTCCGGCGACATCGGCTGCTATACGCTCGGCGTCTTGCCGCCCTTCGAAGCGGTGGACACCTGTGTTTGCATGGGCGCCAGCGTCACCGCCGGACTGGGCATGCGTCAAGTGCTGCCGGAGGCGGAAGCCCGCCGGGTAGTCAGCGTCATCGGCGACAGCACGTTTCTGCATACCGGCATCAACGGCATCGTCGAGATGGTTTACAACCGGCCGGCTACCGGCCATGTCGTCATCATTCTGGACAACTCGACGACGGCGATGACCGGATTGCAGGAAAATCCGGCCACCGGACGCAAACTGGACCATACGCCGGGGCCGAAGGTAGTTCTGGAAGACGTCGTTAAGGCAATCGGCGTCGATCATGTCGATATCTGCGATCCGACTCTGGATCAGGATTCCTTCAAATCTTTGTTGCAGCAGCGTCTGGCCTCCGATGACCTGAGTGTCATCATCGCGCGGCGGCCCTGTATTCTCGCTGCCGTCAAAATCAAGGGATACGAAGCGAAACAAGAAGGAAAAAACTGATGAATACGGTCAAAAACATCACGGTCGCCGGTCTCGGCGGTCAAGGCGTGCTGAAAGTCACCGATATCCTGGCGGAAGCCTTGTTCGAAGCCGGTTTCGACGTCAAAAAGAGCGAAGTGCACGGTATGAGCCAGCGTGGCGGTTCGGTTTCCAGTGAAGTGCGTTTTGGCGCCAAGGTGGCCAGCCCGATGATACCGGAAGGAGAAACCGACATGTTGATCGTCCTGGACAACACGCAAATCGAAGTCAACCTGGCAAAACTCAAGCAGGGAGGAATCTTGATCACGCCGGATGATATCGATCAGAACAGGCTGGAAAATAAGAAAGCGATCAATATCGCGTTGCTCGGCGCGCTGAGTAAATACCTTGAATTGGAACCAGCTGTCTTGTGGGAAACGGCCAAACGATATCTGCCGGAAAAATTACACGCCGTCAATGAAGCAGCGTTTCAACTGGGAGCCGCTTCCTGAGTCGGGCTCCATCGAATTTTCTCCCCTGCGGCAAGGCGCTGGGTATCCTTCCGTTCAATTGCCGCAGGGTGTTTTTATTCTTTCCATATTCATCCCGCTCAAAACCGGTCCATTTTCCGCGAAAAAACCACTTTTTTGTACAATCCGGACTTGACGAAAAGGTAAAATAAGCTATGTTAAACCTATGCTCGGAATGAGTATGCGGAGAGATGGCTGAGTGGCCGAAAGCACAGGTTTGCTAAACCTGCGACTGGGAAACTGGTCCGAGGGTTCGAATCCCTCTCTCTCCGCCATTTTTAAGCTCAAAAATGCCAGAAAGGTGCCGTTCAGTACCGTTTCTGGCTTTTTTTTTCGTCAAGATTCGTCTATGGTGGCTATATCCGGCTAATCCGAAAAAAGAATAGGGATATGGCTGTTGCGAAAATTAAACTCGACCTCGGTGCCCGCAAAGCGATCAGCCTCAAAAACCCGGAATCAGAAAGAAGCTCTGAAAGAAGCAAGGAAACAGATTCTGCTATTGAAGGCAACTTCAACGGAAGTTATCCCGACCATGTGCAGCAGGCACGTGGCTTCGTCACTCCGGAAAGAATCTGTCGCTCTCCGAAACATGGGCCGTCTATGAGAAGAGTCCCGAACGCGCCACCTCCGATACCATCAGCGAAGCACTCGCCTATCGCTCGACCTTCGAAAAGTTCATGAACTGGATCAACGATCCCGGTAAAACGCTCCGGGATATCATCAGCCAGATTGCCGACGAATACGCACAGCACATGCGGACATTGAACATCGCTGTTTCCACCCACAACCGGAAGATCAAACGCATCCGGCGCGTATTCCGGGTTCTGCGGGAATATTGAAGCGGCGAGAACCCGTTTTTCTGCTTTGCTGCGGTCCTTAGAATGTTACAACCTGGGTTATAGATTTAGCCTGAATGTTGCATGAAACTTTCGAATCGTCGAGAAATGTTCAGAAGATTCGGAAGTTTTTATTTTCAGAGTCGGATATTGTCGTTTTTTTGCAAATTGAGCATATTCCCCCTTTCCCCCGTTGTTGTTCGGCGAGCCGGGGACAGCTCTCCAAGGTTTTATTCCCAAGCGATGATTTTCGCAGCGATCAAGCGGAGGAGTTCCTGATTTGGACAAGCACTTGAAAGAGCAACATAAATTTTTCTGGTATTCCGCCGAATAATGGCACCGATTTTCACCAGGTATAAGCGAATGCTGCCGCAGGTAGCCTCGGCAAATTGAGTTCCTGTCAACAACAATGCCCGAAACCGTTCCATGAGAATATAAGCCAAACTTGAAAGCAGAAGCCGGAATTGATTTGCCGCAAAGTCATGGCAGCTCGTCCGATCAGCGAAAAGATCCAGCTGCTGTTCCTTGATCCTGTTTTCCATCTCACCTCGGGCGCAATAGACTTTTTCATAAAGATATTGTCCATCATCATCAAGATTGGTGACGATAAAACGATTATTCGGTCCGGGGGAGTTGAATTCCGCTTTGGCAATCACCCGGCGCGGGTATTTCCAAGTTCCTGCCGCATATTCGAACTGAGTAAACAGTTTTGCTTTTTCATGTGTTTCGTTGTAAAGTGCTTCCGCTTTCACTTGAAGATCTTTTGATAATTCCAGCAAACGTGGATTTTTCGCCAATCCGACAATATATTTGACCTCATTTTTATCACACCAGTTCAGCATTTTCTGCCGACAAAAGCCACTGTCTCCCCGGAAAATAATCTTAACCTTCGGCCATTTCTGCCGAAAGCGCTTTACCAGTAGCGAGAGAATCGCCCAAGCATGCTTGGCCGCATCAATTTTTGATGGACGCAAATAAGCCACAAGCAATTGATCCCCGCAGAAAACCTACAACGGCAAAAAGCAATAGTGGTCATAATAGCCATGAAAAAAGCGATTTTCCTGCATCCCGTAAGTGAGGTCATCGGTAGCATCGAAATCAAGAATCAATTCTCGAGGCGGCGTGGAAAAACTTTCGATAAAGAATTCGACAAACAATCGGCTCAAATCTACGCAAGCACGACGATCGATTCCATTTTCGAATCGACATAAAGTGCTTGGAGTGGCGAGTTGACGATCACGACCGACAACAGTTTGAATCAGCGGATCAGTTCGCAATTCATGATGGTCATTGAGATCTTCATGGCCGGCAACCAAACCAAAAACTCGTTGACGAAGCATGCTCAGATAGGAATGCTCAACTTTTCCGGGCTGTCGAATATCAAAAGAATCCAGCAGGTTACCGGCGCGCCGGGTCAAACCGAGTTTGCGGTCGAATTCTTTCACAAAAAGCAACCCGCCGTCACTGCTGATATCTCCACCGGCGAAATTGAATTCAATTTTTCTGCTTTTCGGACCTTGAAAGACCGGAATCGAAACATTACATTTTGTCATTGGCAGACCTCGGCGTTATATTGTGATGTAAGATATTACAATATAATACGTTAGTCGAGAATCTGCCTCTTTGTTTTTGAAAATTTACGCAATATTCAGGTTAGTGATGTAGCATATATTTATGATTTTCCAATCAAGAAATCGATGAGGTCGCTCAAACGAACCGCCGGCCGGCAGTCCGTCAGGATTCGATCAGTTTTCTTTCCGGCCGGCAGCGGCAATCATCCGGCGGAGAAATCGCCGCGGCGGTTGCCTTCGGCTCCAACCGATGATATATTCAAGGAAAAACAATTCAGGAGGCAGCCATGATACCGTTGCAAGTCACACTCGGGAAAACCGGTATTACCGTCGATAAAAACGGCTTCGGCGCCCTGCCCGTTCAACGCGTCGGCCGGCGGGAAGCCGTCTATCTGCTGCGCAAGGCTTTCGAGCACGGGATAACATTCTTTGATACCGCCAGAAGCTACTCCGACAGCGAAGAAAAACTCGGCTGCGCTTTCCGAAATCTCCGGGAGAAAATTTTTATCGCCACCAAGACCCCGGCAACCACGGCGACGGGCTTCTGGGACGATCTGCATACCAGCCTCCGGCTGCTCCACTGCGATTACGTCGATATCCTGCAATTTCACAATCCGGCTTTCTGTCCGAAACCCGGCGACGGCAGCGGACTGTATGAAGCGATGCAGGAAGCCCGGCAACAGGGCAAAATCCGTTTTATCGGCCTCACCAATCATCGTCTGCCGGTTGCCCGGGAAGCGGTTGACTCCGGCTTGTACGATACGCTGCAATTTCCGTTCAGCTACCTGGCGACGCCGGAAGAACACCAACTCGCCGCCAGATGCCGGGAGCGGCAAATCGGTTTTCTGGCAATGAAGGCGCTGGCCGGCGGCCTGATCACCGATGCGATGACGGCTTATGCTTATCTGGCGCAATTCGACCACGTGCTGCCGCTCTGGGGAATCCAGCGGGAACGGGAATTGAACGAGTTTCTCGCCTGCCGTTCGACACCGCCGGCGCTCGACGCCGTACGGCAGGCGGTCATCGACCGCGACCGCCGGATGCTGCAGGGCAATTTCTGCCGCGGCTGCGGTTACTGCCTGCCCTGCCCCGCCGGCATCGAAATCAACACTTGTGCCAGAATGTCGCTCCTGATCCGGCGGGCGCCGTCAGCCGCCCAGCTGACCGCGCCGATGCAGGCGATGATGAAACGGATCGAAAGCTGCCTGCATTGCGGCCGTTGCGCCGAACGTTGTCCGTATCACCTGGATACGCCGGCGCTGCTGCAGGCCAACTACCAGGATTACCGGGAAATCCTGGCCGGCAAGCCGGTATGAGGCGCCCGATTTGTCACAAGGAGTTTTTACCATGCTGACCGCTGAACAATTGTACATTCGGAAACTTTTCGTCCACAGCGAGGCAATTGCCGATCGGCAGCTTTACCCGTTAGATTCCGGCGGTGGCTTCGCTCGTCCGTCACCCGGTCACCATTCTTTTCGGCGAAAACGGCAGCGGCAAATCCACTCTATTGGAAGCGATCGCAGTCTGTTTCGGGCTGAATCCGGAGGGCGGCTCCAAGAATTTGCGTTTTTCGACTTTCTCCACCGAGTCGTCACTGGGCCTCTACCTCGGTTATGAGCGCTGCAACTACCCCAGAGATGCTTACTTCCTGCGCGCCGAAAGTTTTTACAACGTTGCCGCCGCCATCGAAAAACTGGACCAAATCGAAGCGGGAGCGCCGCCGGTCATCCGCGCCTATGGCGGCGATTCGCTGCACTGTCAGTCGCACGGCGAATCGTTTTTCGCATTATTGAAAAATCGGTTCGGCAATCGCGGCTTGTATCTGCACGATGAACCGGAAGCCGCGCTGTCGCCCTCCCGGCTGATTATCGCCACCCATTCTCCCATCCTGGCTATCCCGGCGCGACGCTTCTTGAACGGTTAGAGACCGGCTGCCGCGTCCTTGCTTATGAAGACTCCCAACACTATCTGATTACCAAGTATTTTCTCGAGCATCGCGAAGCGGTCCTGGCTGAACCGGGGTTTGGCGCGAAATCCTCTTCCTGATCGGAAAATTTCAGAATTTCCCGAAAATCCGGTTGACAGACTCTCCCAAGACCTTTAAACTATTTCCAGGGAAAAACCGGCAAGTTCAAGCTTTTTTCCCCAAAAATACCAGAAAGGACGGCCATAATGTCTCGGGAAAAACAAAGTCTCTTGCATAAAGACGGAATCAGTTATGTCGTTCCCTTCATCCTGATCACCTCCTGTTTCGCATTGTGGGGATTCGCCAACGACATCACCAATCCGATGGTCAAGGCATTTTCCAAAATTTTCCGGATGAGCGTGACCGACGGCGCCTTGGTGCAGGTCGCGTTTTACGGCGGTTATTTTGCGATGGCGTTTCCCGCCGCCATGTTCATCCGCAAATATTCTTACAAAGCCGGTATTCTGCTCGGCCTGGCGCTGTATGCCGCCGGAGCGCTGCTGTTCTTCCCGGCCAAACTGACCGGCAGCTATTATCCGTTCCTGTTGGCCTATTTCATCCTGACCTGCGGACTCTCCTTTCTGGAAACCAGCTCCAATCCCTATATTCTGTCGATGGGAACCGAAGAAACCGCCACCCGCCGCCTGAACCTGGCCCAATCCTTCAACCCGATCGGCTCGCTGCTCGGCATGTTCGTGGCAATGCAGTTCATTCAGGCGCGTATGCAGCCGCTGGGCACGGCGGAACGCAGTCTGCTCTCCGCCGAGGAGTTCGAAGCGGTCAAGGAGAGCGATTTATCGGTGCTCATTCAGCCCTATTTATTGATCGGGCTGGTCATCATCGCCTTATTCCTGCTCATCCGCTGCACCAGGATGCCGACCAACCACGATCAATCCCATTCGATCGATTTCCTGCCGACGCTAAAGCGTATTTTCAGCCTGCCGCGCTATCGGGAAGGCGTCATCGCCCAATTCTTTTATGTCGGCGTTCAGATCATGTGCTGGACTTTCATCATCCAATACGGCACCCGTTTGTTCATGGCCCGGGGAATGGATGAAAAAGCCGCCGAAGTCCTCTCGCAGCAATACAACATCGCCGCCATGATTATTTTCTGTATCAGCCGTTTCATCTGCACATTCCTGCTGCGTTATCTCAATCCCGGCAAATTGCTGTTGATTCTGTCCATTGCCGGCGGCATTCTGACGCTTGGCGTCATCGGTTTCCAGGATATTTACGGCCTGTATTGCCTGGTCGGCGTCTCCGGCTGTATGTCGCTGATGTTTCCGACCATCTATGGAATCGCCCTGGCCGGACTCGGCGACGACGCGAAATTCGGGGCTGCCGGGCTGATCATGGCGATCCTCGGCGGTTCGGTGCTGCCGCCGGTACAGGCCGCCATCATCGACCGGGGCACTCTGTTCGGAATGCCGGCAGTCAACCTCTCGTTCCTGCTGCCGTTGCTCTGCTTCGTGATGATCAGCATTTACGGCTTCCGCTCCTTCCGGCGAAGCGACAATCTGTGAGGAGACGAATGACTGTCAGAATTCACGGCCGTCCCCCGTTTCTGGCGGCCGCCATTCACGGCGGTCCCGGCGGTATCGGTTCGGCTGCCGGCCTGGCGGCGGGATTGGCCGACATTGGCGGCACTCTCGAACCGTTGCAATCGGGTTATTCCATCGCCGAACTCGTCGAAGAACTATACGAACAACTGACGCCCCGCCGGACTGGCCCGATCGCCCTGGTCGGCCACTCCTGGGGCGCCTGGCTGGCCGGGATTTTCGCGGCCCGGCATCCGCAACAGGTCGACCGTCTCATTCTGGTCGGCTGCGGTCCGCTGGACGCGGGCTATCTGCCGCAGTTGGAGGCCCGGCGGCAATCGCACTTCGATGCGGCGGATGCCGTTCTCTACCGGCGGCTGCTCGCCGATCTCGAACAGCCGGACCATCCGGACCGGAATTCACTGCTGCAACAGCTCGGCAGGCTTTGCGAAAAAGCCGACATCTACCAACCTCTGGCGGAAGCGGAACCCCCGGAAGCGTCATTTTTCGACGGTGAAATGTACGCGAAGGTTTTTGCGGAGGTGGCGGATTGGCGAAAGAACGGCAAATTGCTGGAAACGTTCACCAGCATCGCTTGTCCCATCGCTGTTATTCACGGCCTTTACGACACTCACCCGCCGGAGGGCGTCATCGAGCCGCTCCGGGCCCGCCGGGTCTCTTTCTCCAGCCACCTGCTGCCGCAATGCGGCCATACGCCATGGCGGGAAAAATACGGCCATGATGCATTTTTCCAACTTTTGCGGCAATTGCTCCGGCCCGCCGCTGCGCGTCAGGAAGCAGTGAAATGAATCGGCCTTCCGGCAGCGGCGTCCCCGCCCGGTCCGTCGTTCGATTGGATGAATCCCAACTGACCGCGGCCGTCAATCTGGTCTGGAATGTCTTTCTCGAATTCGAGGCTCCCGAATACACCCCGGAAGGGGTGGCGAATTTTGCCAAATTTCTGGATCGGGAGAGTCTGGTGGCCAAGCTGCGCGCCGGCCAGTTGTACCTGCTCGGCTGTTTCCAGCAACGGCAACTGCTCGGCGTCATTGCCGTCCGGGTCCCGGCACACCTCTGTCTATTGTTTGTCGACAAGCGCTGCCATCGGCAGGGAATTGCCTCCCGACTGTTTCAAGCGGTGTTGCAAAACTGCCGCGAAGACGGCGAAATTTCCCGGATCACCGTCAATTCCTCCCCTTATGCGGTGGAATTCTATCACCGGCTCGGCTTCGTCGATCAGGCCGGCGAACAAACCCGCGACGGCATCCGTTTTACGCCGATGCTGTTGTCGCTTTGACTCTGTGTTTACAACCGGATAAGCGGATGCCGTTTCATCCCTGCATGCGTTTCCGGTAGCAGCTCGGCGTTTCGCCGGTCACCCGCCGGAAACAGCGGCTGAAATAGTTGCTATCCTGAAAACCGGTCGCCTGCGCCACCTCGCCGATTGACTGCGAACTTCGCACCAGCAGCTCCTGGGCGCGGGCGATACGCAGACCGATCAGATATTCCAGCGGCGACTGCCCGAACAACCGAATGAACAGCCGGTACAGCGTTGAAGCGGACATGCCGTGCCGTTTGGCCAATGCCTCCAGAGGAAACGGCTCCAGCCAATGCCGCTCGATATCGCTCAGCAGTTGGCTGTGCTGCCACAACAGTTCATGTTCGGCGGCCCGGTCGGCATCGGATTGAAAACTGCCGGAAATACAGCCGATAATCTGCATGAAAATGGCCACGCCGTGAAACAGGCAGCCCGGCGCATTCCGGCTCAGACAGTTTTCCAGTTCCCGACAGGCGACAGCCAGAAAACTCAAATTCCGTTTGCTCACCTGTAAATGCTTGCGGAAGCCGTGCTGGCGCCGCATTTCCGGTTCCAATTCGAAAAAAGCATGATAGCCCGGCAAATTCTTCAAATCGTACAGCGGCAGATTCAATTGCTCCTGCCAATAAAGGATATTGACCAGATTCAAACCGTTGGTCGCTTCATAGCCGTGAATTTCACCGGGCCGGATCAGGAAGACGTCCCCTGCCCCGATCTGGTAGCGCTCCCGGATGGTATTGTGACAGGATTCTCCACCGAAAACGATCACCAGTTCATAAAACTTGTGGTCGTGCAATCCGGTATCCTTCTGAGGCTCGAACCGCAACACCCTCAACGGCAAGCCATCAGGTGCGACAAAATCCACAAAACTGGATGCTTCACGCTGCAAATGATCTTCTTGCATGAAATGTGCTGTTTTTTGCATGATTCGTCATGGCGAAAAAATGGTTTTACGGCAAATTATATCTTGTCTCCAATATAGTTTCATTCGAAAGGAAATGCAAAGATGGAATCCAAGAACTGCCAGGAGCTCCTCGAAAACTTCCGCCACCCGGCGTCGCAGTACCGCGGCGCGCCGTTCTGGAGTTGGAACGGCCGGCTGGAAGAAGAGGAGCTGCGCCGCCAGATCCGCCAGATGAAAGCCGCCGGGCTCGGCGGATTTTTCATGCACGCCCGGGTCGGATTGAATACGCCGTATCTCAGTGAAAAATGGTTCAACTGCATCAAGGCCTGTATCGACGAAGCCCGGAAGCAGGAGATGAAGGCATATCTGTACGATGAAGACCGCTGGCCGTCCGGTTCCGCCGGCGGCCTGGTCACCGCCGACCGGCAATATTCGCTGCGCATGCTGATCGCCGAAACCTTCCAAGATCCGGCCCGGCTGCAGCCGACGGCGGATACCATCGCCATTTTCCGCGCCCGGCTGGACGGCGACCGCGCGTCGCAGGTTGAACGGCTGGCCGAACTGCCGGACAAACTGGAAACGGGCGAATCGCTGATCCACTTTTACCGCAAACTCCAGGAGCCCAGCCCCTGGCACAACAATTCCAGCTATCTGGATGTACTCAATCCGGAAGCGGTTGAAAAATTCATCGACGTCACCTATGAACCTTACTTCCGGGAAGTCGGCGAACAGTTCGGCAAGGCCTCGCCGGCGATTTTCACCGACGAACCCAATTACGGCGGCGTCAATGTCAATTGCGGCGACAATTGCCGGAGCACGCCGTGGACCGACCGGCTGCCGGAATTGTTCCGGCAGCGTTTCGGCTTTGAGCTGCTCGACCATTTGCCGGAACTGTTCTATCGGGTTGAAGGCGTTCCTTACTCCAGGGCGCTGTATTGCTATATGGAGGAATTGACCACCTTGTTCGTCAATTCCTACAGCAGGCAGATCGGCGAATGGTGCGCCCGCCATCATATCGCTTTCACCGGCCATGTCTTGTGGGAGGACACATTGGATCTGCAGGCCGGTTTCGTCGGCAACTGCATGCGCTTTTATGAGTACATGCAATTGCCGGGCATGGATCAACTGGGAGAATTCTGGCAGATCTTCGACACCGTCAAACAGTTGGCTTCCGCCGCCAGACAATTCGGCCGGCAATGGCGGCTCACCGAGACCTACGGCTGCACCGGCTGGCATTTTCCGTTCGCCGGGCATAAGGCGATCGGCGACTGGCAGACGGTGCTCGGTGTCAACCTGCGCTGCCAGCATCTCGCCTGGTACACGATGGAAGGGGAAGCCAAACGGGATTATCCGGCCGCCATTTCGCGGCAATCGCCGTGGTTCCGCTATTACGGTTTCGTCGAAGATTATTTCGCCCGGCTCAATACGGTACTCAGCGAGGGCCGCGAAATACGCGAAATTCTGGTCATCCATCCGATCGAATCGATGTGGCTGCTGATGGCCGGCGACCGGGAACACAATCCGGCGGTGAAAGCGCTGCAGCACGGCTTTACTGCCACCCGCAATCAACTGCTCGCCAATCATCTCGATTTCGACTACGGCGATGAGGATATCCTGGCCCGGCACGCCGAAGTGGCAATGGTTGACGACCGTCCGGTCTTGCGGGTCGGCCAGGCCACTTACCGCGCCGTGGTCTTGCCGCCGCTGCTCACGCTGCGCAGTTCAACCCTGAAACTGCTGCAGCAATTTCAAGCCGCCGGCGGTCTGATTACCGCCGCCGTCCCGGACCGGTTGCCGGTCTGTCTGGATGCGGAGGAAGATAAATCGTTGCCGGCCACATTGCAGCCGCTGCTGACACCCGATTGGCTGGCGGCACTCAACCTAGTTCGCCGGGTCGCCATCGACGATCCGGCCGGCCGGCCGGCGGAAGTGGTGCTCTATCAGTTGCGCGAGCGGAAGGACGGATTGGCGTTGATGCTCTGCAACACCGGTTTCCCGCACCCGTTCAGCGGGGAAATGGTCGATAAGGTGCGAGCCAGGGAACGCAACCGCGGTTATGAGCGCCTGACGGTGAAAGTCCTGGCTCCGGCAGCCGGAGAATGGCTGGAACTGGATCCGGTCGACGGCCGCACCTATCTGGCCGAAGCCCGGCAAATCCCCGGCGGCTGGGAACTCGCCACCAGTCTGGCCGGCCTGGAAACCCGGTTGTTCCTGCTGGTGCCGGCCGGCAGCGTCAAAGCCGCGCCGCGACCGAACTGGACGGTGCAGCGCCGGGAACCGTTGGCGCCGGCTCACTGGGATTATCAACTCGACGAACCCAATGTCGCCGTCCTCGACTTCGCCCGCTACCGGATTGCCGCCGGCGAGTGGCAGCCGGAAACTTTCATTCTGACCATCGACGACCGTATCCGGCAGGCGATGGACGAACAGCCGCGCGGCGGAGCGATGGTGCAGCCGTGGGCCCGCCAACCGAGCGCCAAACCGCCGGCCGCCATCGAACTTGCCTACCGTTTCCATTGCGATGTGATACCGCACACGCCGGTCTATCTGGCGATGGAACAACCGGAAGCAGCTGAAATTCTTATCAATGGCGTAAAATTGGATCCTGCCCGGAGCGACGGCTTCTGGGTGGATGAATCCCTGAAAAAACTGCCGCTGCCGTCCGGCGCTTTGCGGATCGGTGAAAATTGCTGCACCGTCCGCCTGGCTTATCAGATTGATTGCAGCGGTTTGGAAGCGATGTTTCTGCTCGGCGATTTCGGGGTCCGGACCGCTGGTACGACCAGCACGCTGCTGGCGCCGCCGCCTACGCTGGCCACCGGCGACTGGGTTGCACAGGGCTTGCCCAATTATTCCGGCAATCTCGCTTATTCGCTGGATTGGCAGTACCGGCCGACCGGGGAACGCGTTTTTCTGAAAGCCGGCGATATCGGCGGGACGGCGTTGCGGATTCTGGTCAACGGCCAGACCGTCGGGCTGGTCGGCTGGCCGCCCTATGAATTGGAATTGACGGATGCGCTGCAGCCCGGCCGGAACCGCCTGACGCTAGAAGTGCTCGGTTGCCGCCGCAATTCGCATGGCCCGTTCTACTGGGGCGACCTTTACCTCGAATGGACCGGACCGACCGAAATGAAAGCCTGCGAACGGACTGAGAGGCTGTTGATGCCGTCCGGTTTGCTGACGCCGCCGGAATTGTTGTTCCGGAGCTGAAGTTTCTATATACAAAAAAACGCCGGGAAGGTGAAGTTGCCTTCCCGGCGTCCGCCCGGCAAGCCGGATTGCCTCCGAATCCGGTTTCGAACTTTACATCGCCCGGCATCAATAGATGGAGTCCGGAAAGTAAAAATCCGCCGCATTGTCGCGGTTGACGATTTCCGACGGCATGACGATTTGCTCTTTGCCGGCCGGCACCCTGCCTTCGTTGCGGACGCCTTCCAGCGCGGCGGTAATGCCGACTTCGATCATCCGCGGCGGATAGGTGACGGTCAGATTGACCACCGGGTCGGCATCAAGGATCATCTTGATCACCTGACGGCTGCCGCCGCCGCCGAGCATCAACCTGACATCACGGCGACCGGATTCCTGCAGCGCCTTCAACGCCCCGAGCAGCACATCGTCATCCCCCACCCAGACGGCATCGATCTTCGGATATTTCTGCAGATAATTCTCCATCAATTTCAACCCTTTTTCGGTGTCCCAGTAAGCCGACTGCGATTCCATAATTTTCAAATCAGGATGGCCGGCGAGTTCCTGCCGGAACGCCTCCACCCGGTCGGTGTTGACGACGCACGGAATCCCTTCCATCACCAGAATGTCGCCCTTGCCGTCCAGCGCTGCGACAATCGCCTGCGCGGCGGCCCGGCCGAATCCGGCATTGTCGCCGGCGACATTGACGTCCTGCACCGGCTTTTCCAGCCCGCGGTCGACCGTCACCAGGAAGATTCCCTGTTTTTTGGCCTCTTCGCAGACGCCGGTCAGCGGACCGGGTTCCTGCGGCAGCACCACCAGCGCATCGACGTTGCGCACCATCAAATTTTCAATCTTGCTGACCTGTTCGGCGGCATCGCGCGCCGTGGAAATGATGATCTCCAATTCCGGATCGGCGGCTTCCAGCCGTTTTTTGGCCTCTTCGGCACTCCAGACCACCCCGCCGGTCCAACCGTGGTCGGCAGCCGGAATCGACACGCCGATACGCACTTTCTTCGCCTCGGATTTGCCGCAGGAAATCAGGCTCAACGCTAGCAATGCGGCCATACACACGGCAAACAATTTTTTCATCAGACATCCTTTCTCTTATATTGCATCAACACTGCGATGATAATCACCAACCCCTTGACCGTTCCCTGCAGATTGACCGAAACGCCCCACATGTCCAGCACGTTGGAGACGATGCCGAGCAACAGCACGCCGGCCAGCGTGCCGGGAACCGACGCTTTGCCGCCGGTCATCGCGGCACCGCCGATGATCACGGCGGCAATCGCGTCCAATTCATAGGAAAGTCCGGCGCCGGAACTGCTGATCGAACTCAGCCGGCCGCCGAGCAGAAAAGCGCTGACCCCGGCCAGCACCCCGGCCAGCAAATACGTGTAGAATTTGACTCTGCCGGTCGGAATCGCCGCATAACGCGCCACCCGCTCGTTGGAACCGACCGCGCAGACATGGCGGCCGAACCGGGTCGAGCGCAGCACGACGCCGAGCAGGACGGTAAGGACGAGCAAAACCAGCGCCGGCAGCGAAACCCCGCCGAACGTCGCCGACGCCAATTCCCGGTAGAGGCCGTTGTCGGTCGTCACCAGCCCGGCATCGGCAAAATAGAGCGCCAGCGAACGATAGATCGACATCGTTCCCAGCGTGACGATAAACGGCTGAATCCGCGCCGCCCCGACCAGCACGCCATTGACCGCTCCGCCGGCGGCGCCGATGCCAATTGCGGCAACCAGCGCCAGCAGCAGTTGCAGCAGCGGCGAGCCCGGCGCCAGCTCCATCGCCAGCAATGCGCCCACGCCGGCCAGCGCCAGCAGCGAACCGACCGCCAGATCAATGCCGCCGGCGGCGATGACAAAGGTCATCCCCAGCGCAATGATGCCGCTGTAGGAAACCTGCCGGGTGATATTGAACAAATTCTGCGGATTGCGGAAATACTCGTTCGACACCGAACAAAGTATCAACAGCACCGCCAAAACGACATAAACGCCGCCGGAATTGCGCAGAAACCTCCCCACCGGCGCCCCGTTACTCCACCTCATGCTTCACTCCAATCGCCAGGTACATCAATTCGGCCTCCGTCAAACGTTCGCCGCTGACGAAGCCGGCCACTTTACCCTCGCGCATCACCATGATTTTCCGGCACATGCCGAGCAGTTCCTCCATATCCGACGAAATCAACAGACAGCCGACCCCGCCGGCCGCCAGATCCCGGATAAAATCGTAAATTTCCCGCCGCGCCCCGACATCGACCCCGCGAGTCGGTTCGTCGAAGATGAACACCGACGGCGCGGTATCCAGGCCGCGGGCGACGGCGACCTTCTGTTGATTGCCGCCGGAGAGCGCCCGCAGCGGCATCGCGACGTCGGACGGTTTGATCCGGAAACGCTTCACATAATTCCGGGCGCCCGCCGCGCCGCGCCGCCGGGAGTAGAACCCGCAACGGCAATATTTGGCCAGCGATACCAGCGTAATATTCTCTTCGATGGAAAAATCCGGCAGAATGCCGCTGCCCTGCCGGTCCTCGGAGAGATAACTGACCCCGGCCGCCACCGCCTGCGCCGCCGACCGGAACCTGACCGGATGTCCGGCTATTTTAATCCCGCCGCCGTCAATCCGGCGCAAACCGGCAAGCGCTTCGGCCAATTCGGTCCGGCCGGCGCCGGCCAAACCGGCGACGCCGAGCAATTCGCCGCGCCGCAGCCCGAAACTGCCCCCCTCCACCAGCGGCGCCGCGCCCAGATTTCCCACTCCCAGCACCATCTCCCCCGGCGCCCGGTTCAGCGGCTCCGGAAACAGCCGGGTCAGCTCCCGCCCCACCATCCGCCGCGCCATCTCCGCCGGTTCCAATTCGGCAGCCGCATCGACGGAAATCAATTCACCATCGCGGAAGACGGCGATCCGGTCACAAATCTCCCGGACCTCGGCCAGCTTATGGGAAATATAAACGATCGCATTGCCGGCGGCCCGAAATTCCCGCATCACCGCAAACAGCCGGGCCGTCTCTTCGGGATTCAAAATCGTCGTCGGCTCATCCATCACCAATACCCGGCAATTGCCGGCAAACGCCTTGGCAATCGCCACCATCTGCTTCTGGGACGGCGACAACGCCGCAATCAACGCTTCCGGCGACACCTCCGCCCGCAATTTAGCCAGTTGCCGCGATGACGCCTCGTTCATCTTCCTGCGGTCAAGCAGCAGCCAACGGCCTGGCTCCCGGCCCAGAAAAATATTCTCCGCCACGCTGAGATGCTCCACCAGGTCGAATTCCTGCGGAATACCGGAAATCGCCGGCGTCATCCCCCGGACCGGACGGCCGTCAAGCAGTATTTCACCGCCGGTCGGCCTGACCAGGCCGGTGACGCATTTGGCGAACGTCGATTTGCCGGCGCCGTTTTCGCCGATGACGCCCAGAATACAGCCGGCCGGCAACGACAGCGAAACGGCACGGAGCGCTGTTACCGCATCGTAGGTTTTGGTCAGCGCCCTGATTTCCAGCAACGGCCGGCAGCCGTGTTCCACCCTGTTTTGACTTGCTAGCTCCACCGGTTTTATCCCTTCCGCCATATCCTTTTATTATACTCTATCCGGGCTTTGAAAGCAAATAAACGATCATCGGCATTTTGTGATTTTCTGCCGCCGTCTGTGAGTTGCAACGGCCTATCGTTCACTCCCGGAAAAAAAATTCGCCTTTTTTATTTTCGATGGCTTGCGTTGACGACAAATATCGTTATATTTGCATTAAGACGACATCTGTCATCAAAAAAAAAGCAACCACGGGGCATTGACGATGAAAAAGAAGAATTTGCCGAAACTGACACCGGCCGAGTTCGACATCATGGATGTCGTCTGGCAAACCGACGGCTGTTCCATCGCCGATATCATGGAACGGGTCAACGCCAAAAACCAAACCGGCTTGAAACGCACCACTTTTCAGGTTCAAGTTCTGCGGCTGGAAGAAAAAGGCTGGCTGACCCATCGGGGCAGCGGCCGGAAATTCACCTTCCTGCCGACCGTCGGGCGGGAACAGGCCTCCGGGGCCATTCTCGAAGACGTTCAACACCGCATCTTCGGCGGTTCCTGCCTGGGATTGGTACGCGCACTGTTCGAACACTCGAAGCTCTCTGCCGACGAAGTACAGGAACTGAAAACGCTCATCGATCAATACAACCAGGAGAAATAGCCGATGAATCTGTTCGCGGATTGTCTGAGCAGCCCGGTCATCACGCTGGCTTTGCAACTGATCGCACTGTCTTTGCTCGGCCTGACCGGCACCTTTCTGGCGCGGCGCCAATCGGCGATGCGGCGAAAAACAATAGCCTTCGGAGCCATCGCCGCCATCGGTCTGATTATTCCATTTTTCCTGATCTTTCAATTGACCGGATCCGGTATTTTCCGGCCGGACGCGGGAAACATGCAACCGCTCCCTCCCACTGCCCCGGTCCGTCCGGCACCGCCGGCCAACCAGACGGAAGCGGTCGAATCGGACGGCTCCGGAGCCGATACCGCCGGGTCCGCAAGCGGACAACCGCACGTCAGGTTGTCCGGCAGGCGGTTGTCTCAAGCAATTCTGTCGCTCTGGGGGAATCGGCACCCTCGCCGGTTTGCTGTATCTGCTCCACGGCTTGCTGTTTCTTCGCTGGTTCCGGGTCGGTCTGGAGCCGTTGACCGAGCCAAAATTCAACTGCCTGCTGCGCCGGTCGGCCGAAACGCTGCAACTCCGGCGCCGGTTGACACTTTTCTGTTCGCCGATCGTCGACTCGCCGATCACCATCGGCTTCCGCCAACCGACAATCATCATCCCGGCCAAATTGGTCAACCATTTGTCCGATGATGAAATGCAGAGCATTCTGCTGCATGAATTGGCCCATGTCCGGCAGGGCGATCCATTGACCGGTCTGCTCGGGCGAATCATCGCCGCCTTCTGCTGGTGGAACCCGCTGCTGCACCGCCTGCTCCAAGTCCACAGCCAAAGTTGCGAAGAGGTCGCCGCAAGTTTATTCCAGTAGTCTGCTCAAACTGGCGGAAAAAACCTGCCTGATTTCCAATTGCCCGGCCGCCATCGGCATGGCCGGACGGCGCAGCAACCTATCCTTACGGATCAAAAACATCCTAACCCAAAGGAGGTTTCCAATGACCACCAGTCGAAAAATGCAAATGATCGTTGCCATTGTCGCCGTCACACTGGCAATCGGTACGGCTTACTCCCAGCAAGCCAGAACCGAACCGGATCCCGCCGAAACCGCGCCTCTGGAAAATTTCAGCGTCTTTGCCAGAACGGCGACCGCCGATGAAGTGGCGGCAGCTTTGCAGAAAGGCGCCGATCCAGCCGAAATCGACGATATTTACAACACCGCGTTGATCAATGCCGCCAAATTCAATCCGGACGTCAAAGTGATCAGGCTGCTGCTGCAATCCGGAGCCGAAGTCGACGCCCGCGGCATGTATAATTACACGGCGCTCATCGCCGGCGCCGAAATGGCTGAAAATGAAGAAATCATCAAAGCGTTACTGGATGCCGGCGCCCAGACCGACCTGCGTTCCGGTCCGCGCAGCGGTTCTCAGTCGGCACTACATCTGGCCGCGATTGCCAATCCCAATGAAAAAGTCGTTGAAGTGCTGCTGAACGCCGGGATGCCGGTGAATATCCTGAACCGCGAAGGCCAAACGCCGCTGATGCTGGCGGCCTGGCGCAATCCCAATCCGAAGGTCATTTCCACATTGCTCCGGCACGGTGCCGATGCGAAACTTCAAGATCCGCAGGGCCATACGGCATGGGATTACGCCAATGACAATGCCGCGCGGGTCGGCAGCGAGGCACTGGCCCAACTGGAAGCGATCATCCAGCCGGCCAACAAACCGAACAACCCGTCCGGGATTCCGTATGGCACGCAACTGGAAGAATTGCTGCGAAACGGTTCACTGGCCGATATCCAAAAAGCAATCGACGCCGGCGTCAATCTGGAACGGCGCAACATCCGGGGAATACCGGCTTTCTGCGCGGTAGCCACCAATCCGGATATGAAAGCGGTTTCGCTGGTGATCAACAGCGGGATTAATCCCAATCTTGCTTTTGCCGACGGCTGGACCGTACTGATGACGGCAGCACAACACGGCAATTCCCCGGAAATCATCAAAATACTGGCGGACGCCGGCGCCGATATCAACCATCAGGATGCCGGCGGCTGGACGCCGTTGATCGCCGCCATCTTCCACAACTCCGATGCCGCGATGATTGAAGCGCTGCTGAAAGCCGGCGCCGATCCGACGCTCGCTGCGAAAAACGGCCAGACGCCGCTTGATTTTGCCAGAAGAATTTTCGAGCCGGAAAATGAGAACGGCCAGAAAATCTATCATCTGGTCGAACAGGCCGTCAAGAAGAAAGCTCAAAAATAAATTCCATCCCCCGGCATGTCCATAAGGTCCGCTCCCATGCCGGGGAGTTTTCTGTCAATTCACGCGTGTACAAATTTTCAGCCCGCCAATCAGGCGGCACCGCTTGCCCGAATCGCCTCATACCGGTAAATCCGGCGTTTTGGAAGATCGGCGGTACGAGTCTGTTTGCGAAAAAGCTTGCACACGGCGCGAATTCATATTTTTTCCCTGCCGTTTCATTTGCAAGCGGCCGTTTTCCGGTTTATTTATAAGAAATCTGCCAATCAATGGCAACCAACCGGGAAAGGAAAAGCGAACGATGAAAAAACTATTGGGAGGCTTTGCCGCCATGCTGACCGTTCTGACCCTGCAAGCCGAACTGGTACTGGTCGATTCCGGCCGCAGCGATTATCGAATTGGTCTCGCCGCCGATGCCACGCCGGTCGAGAAAAGCGCGGCCGATGAGTTGCGAAATTTTGTGGCGGCAGCGACCGGCGTCACGCTGCCGGTCGTCGTCGGACTTCCGGAACCGGCCGGCAAAACAATTCTGGTCGGCCGGGCGGCGGAAGCCGCCGGGTTGCTGGCGGAAAATACGCTGGCCAGCTTGCCGACCGATGCCATTCTGCTCCGAACCGCCGGAGACGCGCTGATCCTGGCCGGCGGCGCACCGCGCGGCACCTTGTATGCGGTTTACGAATTTCTTGAGAAGGAGTGCGGCATCCGCTTCTGGACCTCGCGGGAAACCTTCGTGCCGCGACGCGAAAAACTGGCAGTCGGACCGCTCGACATCGAATACGCGCCGCCATTGATCAGCCGGGAAAGTTTTTATCACGACGTCATCGACCACCCGCAATTCGCCTCCCGGCTGCGCTGCAACGGCCATTTCGAACAACTGGACGAATCACTGGGCGGCCACTATGAAATCATCGGCTGGTGCCACACCTTCCCTGAACTGATCCCGGCCGAAAAATATCTGGCGGCACACCCGGAATGGTTCGCCGAAGTGGACGGCAAACGGGTTGCCACCCAACTGTGCCTGACCAATCCGGATTTGCGCCGGGAATTGACCGCCAACGTCCTGGCCAGACTGCGGGCGCACCCGGCGCCGGCCATCATTTCGGTCAGCCAGAATGACAGCGGCGGCGAAAAGAGCTACTGCCAGTGCGCCGACTGCCGGGCGGTGGACGAAGCGGAGGGTTCGCCGGCCGGCTCGCTGCTGCTGGCGGTCAACGAAGTCGCCGACGCGGTCGCCCGGGAATTTCCCGGCGTGCTGGTCGAGACGCTGGCCTACCGCCACACCCGCAAAGCGCCCAGGACCATCCGTCCGGCCCCCAACGTGTTGATCCGGCTCTGTTCAATCGAATGCGATTTTTCCAAGCCGATCGACTCGGAAGCCAACGCTTCGTTCCGGGACGATGTGCTGAATTGGTCGGAGATCGCCACCCAACTGGCGATCTGGAACTATGTGACCAACTTCAGCAATTACCTGATCCCGCATCCCAATTTAACCAACCTGGGCAACGATATCCGTTTCTTCGCCGACCACCGGGTGACGGCGTTGTTCGAACAGGGCGATTACCAATCCGGCGGCATCGTCGGCGATTTCGTCGCCTTGCGCGCCTGGTTGCTGGCCAAACTGATGTGGGACCCGTCCCAGGCTCAAACGGCTTTGATCGATGAATTTTTGACCGGCTATTACGGCGAAGCGGCACCGTTTCTGAAAGAATACCTCGCTTTGCTGGAGCAGGAAGTCGCCCAATCCGGCATCGCCTTCGGCTGTTATCACGCCAACACCGAGCGCTGGCTGCGTCCCGCCACCATCATTCGGGCCCAGGCGCTGCTCAACCAGGCCGCCCGGGCGGTTGCCGCCGATCCGGCGAAGAGCGAACGGGTGAGAATCGCCGCTTTGCCGATGGAGCTGGTTGAACTCGAGCGCCGGGCGGAACTGAAGCTGGAAGACGACGCGGCGGACCGGCAGGCGGCCAAGGACCGCTATCTAAAGGCCATGCGGCAATACCAGGTACAACACTGCAGCGAAGGCAGCGACTTCAGCCGCCTGGAAACTCAATTGAAACAATAAAACGCCATCGCCGGCCGGCCGGAAGCTGAAATTCCGATCGACCGGCATTTTGCCGCCCGGCGACCGCTCAGTAGACTTTGACGCTACTGATCAGCGGAGCGGCCAGCGATTGTTCGATGAGGATTCTGACCGCATCGGTTTTCACCGGCTCCGAAGCGCGCAACAGCCGGCGGTAACCGATGGTAGTACCTTCCAGCCAGGGGGTGAAACTGCCGTCGGTCCGGCGGTAAAACAGGCGGAACGCCTCCACCCGCTGACCATGCCGGATCGCTTCGGCCAACTCGACAATATTGATTTCGACCGGCTCTTTCCATTGCAGCTCAAGCGTGTAAGGCCCTTCCCCCTGCGGGCACCACCAGGACTCCTCATCGCCGGACGGCACCGGCCGCGCCGGCCCGTTTTCGGCCGGGACCACCGCCCGTTCGGCCAGATCGGTTTGAAACAACTTGTCCAATTCGGCCCGGAATCCCCGGAGCGCCGCCACGTCGGCATCGGCGAACCGGCCGCGGGTATCCGGCGGAATGTTCAACAGCAGAACGGAATTGCGCCCCACCGACTGAAAATAGATGTCCACCAGCTGCTCCGCCGTTTTCGGCTTCTCGTCCGGATGATAGAACCAGCCGGGACGGATGCTGACATCGCATTCGGCCGGATACCATTTCCATTCACCGTCGATCTTTTGCACACTCCATTCGGTTTCGGCGGCCATGCCGGATTCATTGCCGACCCAGCGGATATCCGGCCCGCAGATCGCCATCAGCGCCTGCGGCTGCAAGCGGCGCACCAACCCGAAATATCGTTCCCAGTCATATTGCTGCTTTTTACCGTTCGGGCCCTCGCCGTTGGCGCCGTCAAACCAGACCTCCGTCACCTCGCCGTAATCGGTCAGCAACTCGGTCAACTGATTCATGAAATATTCGTCATACGCTTCCCCGCTGCCGTAGAGCGGATTGTTGCGGTCCCACGGCGACAGATAAAAACCGAACTTCAGGCCGTACTCGCGGCAAGCCTCGGCCACCTCCCGGACGACATCCCCCCGCCCATTCCGCCACGGACTGTTTTTGACCGAATAGTCGGTGTACCGGCTCGGCCAGAGGCAGAAACCGTCATGATGCTTGGCGGTCAGGATGATCATTTTCAGGCCGGCGTCCTTCACCGCTCTGGCCCATTGCCGGGCATCGAAATCGACCGGATTGAACAACGCCGCCGGCTCGCCGCCGGTTCCCCACTCCCGATTGGAAAAGGTATTGATGCCGAAATGGGTGAAACAGATCATCTCCAACCGCTGCCAAGCCAGGATTTCCGCACCCGGCACCACTTGAAGCCGCGCCCGGCGGTCGGCGGCCGACTCTTCCCGCAGCAAAAACCAGCTGGACCCCTCCAGCAGATCCGCCAGATCATACAGTAGTCGCCCCCCTTCCAGAATACGCGGTTCCCCCAGCAGCGCGGTCGCTCCCTCCGGCACTTTTACCGCAAATTCCAGGAAAATCAAATTGCCGGCGTAGGACGACAAATCGATTTCCACCGGCTCCCATTCCGCCGCCGCATAACTTTTCTCCCACAATACCCGGCCGTTGACCACCACTTGGAACTCGCATGGCGCGCCGGCGGCGCCTCCGTCCTGGACGCCGAGAAAAAATTGCAGTTTCTGATCGCCCTCCCGGCCCAGGCCGAGCGTCCGTTTCCAGGCCGGCACGCCCTGCCGGTCCCCCTCCGTCGGCGGGGCAATCGCAATGCTCCGCCTGAGCTCCTGCCCGCATAGAGCCGCCGGCTTGACCTCCAGCCTGGCCCCCTTGCCCCAACTTTCCGGCAGCATCGCCGCCAGCAGCAGATTTCCAGTCATCAGACTCACCATCCCTCCGATCAGACATTTTCTCCAATTTATCATCTTTTCTCACTTTCTCAATCGGCAACAGCCATTTCGTTCATTTTTCGCCGTTTCAAACTTTCCGCCGCCGCCCGCCAGCGCACTCCGGCCGACAGCGCAATCCGAAACCCGCCCGATTGCTTCTCCACCCCGGACCGCCGCTCCAGCAAATCCGCCAATCCATGTCCGGTATCGGCCAAGCGTACCGTAACATTTCGCGGAGCCAGCAATTCCAGCCGCCGGCAGCGGCCGCCCGCCAGACCGGCGCTGACCAGCAAGCCGCCCTCCCCCCGCAGATTTTCAAATGCGACCTCCTGCCAGCTCGCCGGCAAAGCGGGAAAAATCCGCACCACACCGCCGGCGGAGGACAACAGCATTTCATGAACCGTCTGCATCGCCAGAAAATTTCCCTCCAGCGTGAACGGCCGGTACTTCCAGTTACAATAGCCCAAATTTTTGTAATCACCATTCAAATGAAAACCGTTGCGGCTGACAAAACCGTCAAGGAACTGCTGCAGCCGGAATAACGCCATCTCCCCGAACCCGCAATAAGCCGCCATCGCCGCATGCCAGACAAAACTGAACCCGACCCAGTGTCGTTCGCCCAAAGTTTTCAAATACCGCAAGGAATCGGCGATGAGTTTCGCCTCTCCGGGATGCTCCATCGCCAACAGCCGCAACGGATAAATCGCCATCAGATGCGAATGGTGCCGGTGGGATTCCAACAGATTTTCACCCGGACAAAGCTGCAGTCCCGTCTGGTCGTCCACCGCCCAATCCGGCAACCGCTTCCGTTCGGCCGCCCAGAATCGCGCCGTTTCCGGCCGCCCCGATTCCGCGGCCGCAAACTGCAGATCCCCGAACAACCGCCGCAACAAAGCCAGATCGTAATTGGACAATTCCGGCAGATACGCCGCCAGCGTGTTGTCATGGATTTCCGGCGAGGTCGACAACGGCAGCCGGTAGCGGCCGTCCGGCGCCGTCTCCAGCAAATTCAGCAGCAATTCTCCGACCCCGGCCAGAAACGGCCAGGCCTGCCGGCGCAAAAACGGCCGATCCAGCGTATAACGGTAGTGATCGGCGAACATCACCGCCAGCCAGGCGCTGTTGGTCGGGGAAAAACTGTACTGCCCCCAACCGCCGAGCGCCTGCCCGGCCAGCGTGGCCGTCCCCGGTACCGCGATGCCGGAACAACCGAAAAACTCCCGGGCAAAACGACGGTAAACCGGCAACTGCGCCGACAGGTGATCGAAGAAAGCCCGGCCGCAATCGAAGTCTCCGCTGGTCAAATAGGCCAGATAGGTCATCTGGGTATTCAAATCGTGATGATAATCTCCCTTCCACGGCGGCAGTTGTCCGTCCGCCGCCGTCCAGACACCCTGCAGCGGCAACGGCGGCGCGCCGGGCCGGGAACCGGAACCGTAAAAATAGCGGCATAAATGGTAATGTTTCGCCACCTCCCGGTCCGGCAAGACCACCGACGAACGCTGCCAGAACGCCTTCCACCAGCGGCAGTGCCGCCGCCGGACCGCCGGATACGGCACCGGCGGCGCGGCCGCTTCCAATTGCGCCGACAATGCGTCGAACGAAGCATGGCGGTCGATCAAAACCCGGTAAGCGCCATCCGCCAATGCATCGACCACGACGGCAAAGCCCCAACCGCCCAAAGTCGGCTGCCAGCCGATCAGCCGGCGGCCGGTTTCAACCAGGCAGCCGGGTGGATAGCCCAGCGAAGCCAGGCTGTCCTTTTCCGGATTCGCGCTGCCATACGCCGGCATCACCAGCCGGACCTTAGCCGGAATATCCGGCGGCAGCCGGAAATAGATGCCTTCCCCCGCCGCCGCGCAGAAGCATTCCATCCCCAGCCGGCCGTCATCAAGCCAGAGCCGGCCGGTGGCGGTGGACAGATCGAGCACAAACCGGTCGGCCGCCGCCGGCAATGCGATTTCGATCCGGCCGGCCGGCAGCCGGGTGGCCGGAATAGCGGCGGCAACCCGGTCGAGCCGCCGCAAACGTTCCCCGTCGCCGGCGGCAACAATCTCCCGCAATGCCGCCCGGTTCCAGTCCGGGCAGCGTTCGGCCCCGCCCCGGCGCTCATCCCATAAGTCTCCCCGGTCGAGCGACAGCTTCACCAGCCGGTCGCCGCCCCACATCAGCACGCCGGTCATGCCATTGCCCAGCGGCAGCGCCTCATCCCAACGGGAAATCGGCGACGCCAGGCAAAGTAATTTCGCCTCATCTCCCGTGTTCATTGTCCTCCGCATCCAATTCGTCGGAAATGCGTTTGAAAAACATGGCGCGATTTCCGGCCTGGTCTTCCCGCCAATCCACTTCACTCAACATCCAGACGCCATTCTTTTCGGCGCAGGCGGTAAAATCGGCGAGCACCTTCCGGCGTTCTTCCGGCGTGCCATACCGCAGCCGGAGCTGGACATACTGGATCCCGAGCCGCTCCTTCCGCACCCGATTCAGCCTTTCCGGATCGGCGGCGACCGCCGCTTCCGCCTGATCGAAAAGCTCGTTGTAAACGCGCAGGTTCACTTCAGACAGGAAACCGTTGCGATGAGCGGCCACTTCTCCGTCCATCGACAGCGGCAGGCCGGATTTCGCCAGCTCGCGTTCCTGGCGGGCCAGGTATTCGGCGATGCAGGGCGCGGCGGCACCATACCAGGCGGCCAGGAAATCCTGCCGATGCCGTTCGAGATCGCAATCGGGATCCCATAACAGTTTACTCAGCAAGTAAGCGCGCAGCTCGGCGAATTCTCCGCCGCGGTCCCGGTTGCCCTGGCAAAAGATCCCGGTGACGTGGTGCCCGGCGTAAAACCGGATGTTGTCCTGCAGCACATTCCAGTTCGGATAAGGCGCCACCAGATTCTGGAACTGAACGACGTAATCCCAGAGGACGATGTCATTGCACAATCTGCCCCAATTGACGATGTCGTCCCGAAAAGATTGATGTTTGGGCGAAGTCGACACCGGTTCATTCGCCGCGACGCGCGGCGCCTCAATCGAGCAGAGCTGAATCACCACATTCGGCTGCAGCCGGGTCGCGCCCGGCACATGCCGTGAATAGTCGTAGGCGAGCGTGCCGATGCGGTAATCGGGAAACGCCTCCGCCACCCGGTTGACCAATTGCAGAATGGAGCCGATCGGCGATCCATTTTCCCGGTCGACGGCGGCGCAGCGACTGCAAGTGCAATACCCCCGGCCATCCATCTGGCTGACGCTCCAGTACCGCAACGGCCCGGCCCACGGGACGGACGGCGGCGGGGTCGCGGCAATCTTTTTCCGCAAGGCTTCGATGACGATATCGGCCACGGCCGGGTCGGTCATGCAGGCCTGGGTCCCGTCGGGCTTCGGCGCCACCCGTTTGCCGTCGACCTCGGCGAAATATTCCGGATGGGTCTGGTAGAGTTCCGGGTCCAGCAGCGAAAACATACTGTGGCACCAGAGGCCCCAATCGCCGTGCGCGCCCTCGTCGATCACCCGGCGGCCGGGCGAACGTTCGCAACGGCCCGACGTATTGCCGTTCAGCCGTTGACGGCCGGCAAAAACCGGCTCGGCGGCCTCATAATAAAAAACTTCCCGCCACTGTACCGGCGGCGCGTATTGCCGGACGCCTTCGGCAATTTCCAGGTGTTCCACTTCCGGAATCACCGTCAGTTCCGGCGTGTACCAGCGGCACCGGAAATCGTCCTCCAGCAACGCGTAAACGCCATAAAGCACCCCCCGTTCATTTCCGGACGCCGCATAAACGGAAATGGAATCCGGCCGGATCTGCAGCGTGTAGGAATCAACCGCCGTCTGCAATTCCGGCGCCGTCAACCGGACCGCGTCGCCGGCGATCCGCAATTCGGCGACCTCCAGAAGATCGCTCTGCCGGATTGAACACTCCTGCGCCAGACTCTCCTTCAGATGAAAAGCCAGTTCCGACGCCGCATATTTGACCACCGGCTCGCACTCCGGATGAATCCAGATTGCCGGCGGTTCCTCTCCGCGGTCAAAGCGGAACGCCTGCAGTCCGGGGGCCAACTGCGCCAGAATCACCAGCGGCACGGCAACACACCAACGCATCGATCGTTTCTCCTTTTTTTCCCGGCCGGAAAGAATGGTGTTTCCGGCCATTTTTGATATTCCATTTTTCAATTCCGGTTTCCCATCTCAATAACCGGTCATCCAGGCGCCGAAGCTGATCCCTTCGTTGACGATCCGGTTGTCCCAGCGCATCGACGCCTGATCCGCTTCAGCCAGCATCTGCTGCGGCGTCATGCCGGCGGCATGGCCGTCGCTGAACACCAGATTGACCCGCAATTCGTGACGCGGCACCGGGCAGCAGGAGTCCGGCGTCGCCTTCAGCATATTGGCCACGGTAATCGCGTGCTGTGCCATAAAAGCCTGTTCATGAATATCGCAAACAATCGGCGAAGCGTTCTTCAAATTGGCCAGCTTGAGAACGCCGTTGCCGAAATCGGGATCGGGCCGCCCGAGCTGGTTGTTGTAACCATAGGACCCCATATAACGATCGATGTGTTCATCTTTGTCGTTCAAAAAGTAAAAATCGGTTCCGTAAGCGATATTGTCCGTCGGACAGCGAAAGACATCGACGCTGCCGAGATAAGTGTAAAAGTTGCTGATCCAACTGCTCGAGTGCTCATCCAGCCAGCCGATTTTTCCGTACGGCACGGCATCGTCGTTGTCATTGCAATACATTTGAAAAGCCAGTCCCTGCTGCTTCAGGTTGCCGATACATTTGATCGTCTGGGCCTTGGCTTTCGCCTTGGCCAGCGCCGGCAGCAGCATGCTGGCCAGAATAGCGATTATCGCGATCACAACCAGCAATTCGATCAATGTAAAATTCTTCTTTTTCATCATTTTGTTCTCCCTGTACTTTTTTACAAGTTTCCGAATCCCCATCCGGCAATGCACGCCTTCGAACAGTTTCTCCGGCCGATCCGCCTTTTTTCTTCGTTATGCCGCCGATTTTCCGTTGCGCAACGTTCCAATCGTTCTCTATAATAAAGTATAACTGATTTTCCCTCGAAAAACAATAGACTGGAATTCCTTTTTTTTGTGTATTCATGCCGTTTCCGCTTGACTCCACCCGACAAAATGTTATGATATGTCAGAACGATTCCGGAGGAAGCCCGAATGAAAAATATCAACGACAGCAGTGACAGCCGACACCAGGTTTTCCAATTGAGCGGCCCGGCGGTGGAAATTCTGCTGTGCCGGCGGGATGTGCTGAACGATTGGCAGATCGGCGGTCCGCCGGCGCCCTACTGGCGGCTTTACCGTCCCTGGAGCAATACCGGTCTGCTCCATTACCATGACCAAACGCTGTCGATGCGCGCCGGGGAAGTCTGGGTGATCGCGCCGCAGACCGAATTCAATTCGTCGCTGACCGGACCGCTTGATAAATTCTACCTTCACTTCCTGGTCGACGGCGATCTGTCCAACTGCCGCGATTTCTGCTGCCGCCTGCCGCCGTCAACCGCTCTGGAAGCGCTGGTCGAACGGATTTCAACCAAATTGCAGGAACGCCGCAACTCCGGATTCCGGCTCGAATTCGAAGTCACCGCGCTGGTGACCGCCGCGCTGGCGCTGCTGCCGGAACAATATCTCTTCCAATACCGGCCGGTCGAATCCGGCCTGATCGCCGTCTGGCGGCTGATACAGCAGAATCCGGCCCGCAATTACACCAACGCCGAACTGGCCGAATTCGCCAAGATGGGATTGAGCACTTTCATCCGCCGTTTTTCCAGTTATTTCGGGATCTCGCCGCAGCATTACGTGCAGGAACAACGGATCCGCAGCGCCACACTGCTGCTGATCCGGACGGAATTGCCGATCGCCGACATCGCCGAGAGCTGCGGCTTCTGCGACATTTACTATTTCAGCCGGATGTTCCGCAAGTTCCGCGGTATTTCGCCGCTGGCTTTCCGCAAGCAACAACGCGCTGGCAGCACCTGAACGAAACCGCAACGCGGTTCCGGCGCCAAGCGGCAGCGGCCTCATCCGCGGCCGCTTGAAAATTCTTTTGCCGGTCCGGCTTGCCTCTCCCCTTTCCGGTGCTAGATTATGAAACGAAACAACCAGAAGGCCGGTTTATGAAAATTCGCAAAGCCACTCCGGATGATCTCGACGCACTGGTGCAACTGCGTCTGGACTTTCTGTGCGAAGAGCACGGAGAATTCCCGCCGGAGAGCCGGGACGCATTCCGGCGGCAGTGGGCCGATTTTTTTACCGGCCATCTCGGTTGCGACTGCCTCGCGTACGTGGCGGATACCGATGAGGAACTGGTTTCGGTCGCCCTTTTGCTGCTGGTGGAAAAACCGGCCAATTTCCGCTATCCGACCGGCCGGACCGGCCAACTGCTCAACGTCTATACCCGGCCGGCCTACCGCCGCCGGGGACTCGCCACGCTGATTCTGCAAGCCTTGCTGGTCGAAGCCGCCCAGCGGCAGGTTTCGCTGTTGGAACTGGCCGCCACGCCGGCCGGCAAAGCCCTTTATGAGAAGCTGGGCTTCCGGGAAACCGATTCCGCTTATACCGCCATGCAACTGCCGCGTTCGGAAGGATAAAGCGATGGCAACGGCATTATCCCGGCCCGGTCGGCAAACCGTCCGCCGAAGCCTTTTGGCATCGATTCTCCTGGTGTTCCTGCTGGCCGGCGGCTTGTCCGCCGCCGAGCCGGTGACGGTCGATTTTTTTTACCAGCCCGGCTGCAACGAATGCGCCAAAGTCAAAGCTCTGGTACTGCCGCGGCTGGCAGAACGGTTCGCCGGCCGCTATGTGCTGAACCATTACGACATCGGCATCACGGAAAATTATTTGAAACTGGTCGAACTCCAAGACGCCCTGCAAATCGACGACAATGAACCGGTCGCCATCGTTCTCGACCGACGGCTCTATCTCGGCGGCTTCACCGCCATCGACCGGCGCCTCCTTTTCGAAGTCGAAAACTGCCTGCAGACGCCGGCCACCGCCGCTCCGCCCCCGGCCGGCGGCCCGGCAGACGCCGATAACGCAGCAGTGTACAATCGGGCCGCCGCCTTCACCCTCGGCGCCGTCGCCGCCGCCGGACTGGTTGACGGCATCAATCCGTGCGTCTTTTCCACCCTGATTTTCTTTCTGAGCCTGTTGGCGGTGGCCAGAATCCGGGGAAGCCAATTGCTGTGGGTCGGGTCAGTCTACTGCTTCGCCTGTTTCCTCACCTATCTGGCGTTGGGCTTCGGGCTGTTCCGGGCGCTGCAGCTTTTCTCCGGCTATCAAACGCTGCAGCGCCTCATCGAATCCGCCATGATCCTGCTGCTGCTGCTGTTCGCCGGACTGTCGCTGCTCGACGCAATCCGCTTCCGGCGGACCCGGAACGCTGCGGCGGTGAAACTGCAGCTCCCGGCGGCTGTCAAGCGGCGCATCCATACGGTGATGCGCCGCGGCCTCGCTTACCGTTATCTGCTGCCCGGCGCCTTCCTGATCGGGGTGCTGGTCACCGTGCTTGAAAGCGTCTGCACCGGGCAGGTTTACCTGCCGACGCTGGTGCTGTTGACCAAGGAACAGGGCGCCGGGCGCTGGCTGTGGTATCTCCTGCTTTACAATGTCATGTTCATCCTGCCGCTGCTGGCGGTCTTCGCCATCGCCTACCGCGGCGTCACCACTTCCGGGCTGCTGCAATGGAGCCGCCGCAACGTCTTCTGGGGCAAGCTGGCGCTGGCCGGCCTGTTTACGGCGCTGGCGGCGCTGCTGTGTCTTTTATGAACCGGCCTCCGGCGGCGGCCGGTTTTCTTCGGCCAATACCGCCGCCTGGACCGCCGGCCAGTCGACGGCGCGAAACAGTTCCGGAATGTTCGCATAAAGCCGCCGGTGAAAACCGAAACCGCCGTTCTTCAATTCATCGAGCGCCGCTTCGACACTCCAGTCTTCAAACACAATCCGATAGGCCGCGCAGAACGTTCCGGTCCGGTCGGAACCGTGCCAACAGTGCACCAGCACCGGCTTCGGCGCTGTTTTGAACAGCCTCAACGCCTTCGTCAATTCCGCCGAGGTCAAATCGACGGCACTGAACGGCACTGCCAGAAAATTCAGCCGGTAGTCGGCCGCCCCATTCTTCGGATTCCGATGGTGATAACGCAAATTGAGCACACTCCTGATCCCCAATGCCTGAAGCTGCGGGTAATTTTTGTTCTCCGGCTGCGCCGAACGGTATAAATCGGCGGATACCCGGTAAAAATTGCCCGGCCCTTTTTCAGCCATCCTGACCGCCCACTGTTTGCCGTTGGTTTGCATCGTCTACTGCCTCCGCGGCGGCATTCAAGCCGCCGCATTTCATCATCCTTGACTTTCCCGGCAAATTGCCGCCTGAAGCGGTTTACCTGGGAAATTGTCCATCCCGGGCAAATGTGAATTGCCACTTTTTTAATATTAACGGACAAAAAGATTTTATGCAAGGCTGAGGCCGGGAAATTTCGCGGAAACTCTCGCCCGATACTGGCGAAAGCACCCAAGCGGCATTATTGGTATAGAATCAATATCGACACAGGAGCAAAAATCGATCATGAAGTTGAATTTCCGCATTGAATGGGGATATCAGTTTTTATATTCGCGCCGCCATTATCATCCGCTGTTCCGCTGGGATGGTTGTTTGCATTGCAGCGGAGGCAAAATCGGGCAACTTTATGAATTGCAGTATCCGACCGTCTGGTTCGGGCCGATTCTGTCCCCGCGGGAAGTGCCGCTGCCCGGCCTTGACTGGCAATCCTCCACCCGGCGCGGCATCGCCGGCATCCGGGTGGAGGCCGAAGCCGGCGACGGCGCCGTGTTTGCGTTATGCACCCAATCCGGCACCTTCGAATTCACCGCCGGGCAAATTCGAAAGGACGGACGGCTCATCTTCCCGGTCGGCGGCAAATATTCCTGCTGCGCCGTCGTCGTCACCCGCAGCGACTGCCTGTGGTTCCGCCCGGCCCCCAAAGCCGGCCAGGCTGTCCTGGAAGCGGCGCAGCTGCCGCTGGAACAAATCAACTGGTCGCGCATGGACGCGGCGGTACTGCCGCCGGGCGGAGAGGTTGAGTTCACCCTTTCGCTGCCGCCCAAACAACGCAGCGGCGAATTGCTGCTGCACCTTCAGGCGATGGCCGCCCGGCCCTCGCTCTGGACAACCGCCCGGCCGTGGCCGGTCGGCATCGAAGCCGTTCCGCCGGACGGCAGCTATGAAGCGGTGGCCGACGGCGACATCGAATTGAGTTTCATCGCTGCCGACGGCAGCGAACGACGGGTGATCCATTACTTCCGGATGCATGATTTTTCGGCGCAACTGCTGGAAGATATTTTCCTGACGCTACCGGTCGACGGCAAAATCATGCTGCGAAACGCCGGCGGCGGTCTCTCGCTGCTGATCAGCCGTATCGCCGGCCAATGGCAATACCGCAGCCATCTGGATTTGTCGTTGCCGCACTGGGCGCTGCGCAACCAGCCGCAGACCGGCCGCATTTATGCCGAACGCGAAGACCGAATCACCGTCGTCACCCCGGATGAAACATTGTCCTGCCTCCTTCATCCCGGCTGGAACGACTTCACCTTCACGCCGGCCGGCGACGGCCGCGATTACCCGGTCAGCGTCGCCAATGCCGGCCAAAGCAATCACGGCAAAATCCGGGCGGTCTACGACCTGCCGCCGGAAACGCCGCCGGTCAAAGTCGGATTCGATATGACGACCGTGCCGCACGATTCGCACGGCGAAATGGATTGGCTGCTCGATTACACCTGGCGCACCCAGCTCGGCAATTTCGTCGCTTTCCGCTCGTTCCGACAGCATGGCCATCCCACCGATGCGGCGGTCAGCGACACCGAACTGACCCGCTGGGGGGAGTTGTGCCGCCGTTACCACATCTTTGTCCAGGGCACCAACTGCTACCGCTCCGGCGCGCTGGCGGCGGCGGCCGGAACCTATTTCCACAATGCCGGGCCGCATGAAGCCAGCGGACCGGTCTACGCCGCCGAACCGGACAACCGATCGCAGGACATGCGCGACGCCTACTGCCGCTTCATCGCCCACCTGCGGCAAATCAGCGACGATCTCCACGCCCGCCAGATGCCGGCCGGAATCGGCGACGCTTCCGGCGGTCAGCGGCACTGTTATCAGGCCGGCTTCGATTTTATCCGGACGGAGACGCTGGTGGCGCACAGCCAGCACCTCGGCTCCCTCGCCCGCGGCGCCGCCAAGGCGTTCGGCAAAACGGAATGGGGTGTCCACATCGCCATCCAGCACACCAAGCAGCTTTACTTCCCCGACCAACTGAATCAATACTTTCTGGCCCTGTTCCTGCCGTGGATGCAGGGGGCCAAAGTCATCTATGAGGAAGACAGTCTGTTCCTGCAATTCAAGGAAGAACGCCAGGGCTGGGATGATTACCTGACCCGCGGCAAACGCAGCATGACGCGCCGCTTTTTCGAATTCACCCAAACTCATCCGCGCGCCGGCCGGCCGGCGCCGGCCATCGCCGTTCTCGACGGCCGCTATGCGGCGCCGTTCAACGGATTCATCTGCGGTCCGGAACAGGGCCCCGATTACGCCGTCTGGGGCCAGTTCGGCCGTTCCGATCCCGGTTGGGAGCACCGGCAGCCGGAAAAAGTCCGGCAACTGCTGGATGTGCTGATGCCGCAGGCCTCGACCCATCCGTTCCGGCAGAAATTCGACCGGCGGCGGTTCTATTTCTCCGGTACCCCCTACGGCGATTTCGACCAACTGCCGATCGAAGCGTCCGCAGGCGTGTTTCACGATTACCGTCTGTTGCTGCACCTCGGCTGGAACACCATGCTGGCCGAAGATTATGTCAAACTGACCGAATTCGTCGTTTCCGGCGGCGTTCTCTTAACGTCACTGGCCCAGTTCAGCACTCATGTCGACCGCCAATTCCTGTTGGATATGGCCGACCTGGCCCTCTTTCGCGACGGCGACCTGACTGAACTGGCCGGGGTCAAAGTCTGCGGACCCGGACCGGAATTCAGCGGCCAATACTTCCATGTCGACCAGGCCCTGAACCGGACGGTCGACCTTTCGCGGCTGCCGAGCGTTTCGCCGGACGAGGACGGTCCCTGCCGGACGGCCCGAATCCAGCTTTCCGACGGCGCGGAAATCATCGCTTACGACAGCGACACCGGCGCGCCGCTGCTGGTCCGGCACCGTTTCGGGCAAGGCTGGGTCTATCTATTGACCTTTTACGCTTATCCCGGCCACGAGAAACTGTCCCGATTGGTCGGCGGAATCATCGCCGGTCTGGCGGAACGTTATCGGACCGACGATTACGTCACCGCCGCTACCGACGAAATTTTCTGGACGCGCTGGGAAAACGGACCGCGCCACCGGACTCTGATGCTGCTGAACACCGATTGGACAAGTGACCGCAACCGCCAGACGGTGAACATTCACTGCGCCGCCGGTGACTTCACTGCCGAGGTCGTCGAGCATGAGGCGAAAATCATCACGCTGCTGCCGAATTACGCGGTCGAACCGCTGCAGATGTCCACCCATGTCGAAGTCGCCGAGCTGGACGACCGCGGTTGCCGGCTGCGGCTGTTCGACCAGGCCGGCGAAGTCGCCTTCCGGCTTCATCGCAACGGCATGGCCAAGGAGTTGAAATTCCCGCTGAACGGCAAAACCCATGTCGAATTTTCCCTGTTGTTCGATTGAAGCGGCCGGCGGCCGGGTTTTGCGGAATTTTCCGAAAGCCCCGGTTGCATAAAGAGGGTTGACAGGATATTAGTAAATTTTTGAAAAATGGCCGTTTCAGCAATTTGTATCGTGAAAATCTCGGATTTGATATGACCGGAAAAAAATTCATCGTCACCGGCGGCGCCGGTTTCATCGGCTCCGCCGTGGTGCGCCGCCTGCTGCAATATACGCCGCATGAAGTGTGCGTGATCGACAAACTTACCTATGCGGGCAATCTCGAATCGCTGGAACCGGTCGCCCATCTGCCAACTTACCGTTTCGAACGGGCCGATATCTGCGACCGGCCGGCGGTGGAAGCGATTTTCGATGACTTCCGCCCCGACGCGGTCATGCACCTGGCCGCCGAATCCCATGTCGACCGCTCGATCGACGCGCCGGGAGAATTCGTCCAGACCAACATCGTCGGCACTTACACGCTGCTGGAAGCGGCCCGCCGTTACTGGCAGGGCCTGCCGGCCGGGCGGCAGGCGGCGTTCCGGTTCCACCACATTTCCACCGACGAGGTGTTCGGCGATCTGAAAGGCCCCGGCGATTACTTCCGGGAAACCACCCCTTACGCGCCTTCGTCGCCCTATTCGGCCAGCAAAGCGGCCTCCGACCATCTGGTGCGCGCCTGGCAGCGGACCTTTCAACTGCCGACGCTGGTGACCAATTGCTCCAACAATTACGGGCCGTATCACTTCCCGGAGAAATTGATTCCGCTGATGATCCTCAATGCGCTGGACGGCAAACCGCTGCCGGTATACGGCGACGGCGGGCAGATCCGCGACTGGCTCTATGTCGAAGACCATGCCGCGGCGCTTCTCAAAGTCATCACCGAAGGAACGCCCGGCCAGACCTACAACATCGGCGGCAACCACGAAAAGACCAATCTGGAAGTCGTCCGCCTCATCTGTGCGTTGCTCGATGAGTTGCGGCCGCGCGCCGACGGCAAATCGTACCGGGAACAGATCACTTTCGTCGCCGACCGACCGGGTCACGATCTGCGCTATGCGATCGACGCGTCGAAAATCCGCCGGGAACTGCACTGGCAGCCGCAGGAAACCTTCGCCAGCGGCCTGCGCAAGACGGTCCTCTGGTACCTGGAACACAAAGACACCTGGTGCCGGCGGGTGCTGGACGGCTCCTACCGGCTGGAACGGCTCGGTTTGGGAGGCAAACCGTCATGAAAGGCATTGTCCTGGCCGGCGGCACCGGCAGCCGCCTCTATCCGGTGACGCTCGGCGTCTCCAAGCAACTGCTGCCGGTGTACGACAAACCGATGATCTATTACCCGCTGTCGGTGCTGATGCAAGCCGGCATCCGGGAAATTCTGGTGATCACCACCCCGGAGGACCAAAGCGGTTTTCTGCGGTTGCTGGGCGACGGCAGCCAATTCGGCATCCGGCTCGATTATGCGGTCCAACCGTCGCCGGACGGCTTGGCCCAGGCATTCCTGATCGGTGAAACCTTCCTCGGCGGCGACCGGGTCGCCCTGGTGCTCGGCGACAATATTTTTCACGGCGCCGGCCTGGGGCGGCTGCTGCGCCGGGCGGCGCGGCGGCAATGCGGCGCGACCATCTTCGGCTATTACGTCCGCGATCCGGAACGGTTCGGCGTGGTGACTTTCGATGCCGCCGGCCAAGCGGTTTCCATCGAGGAAAAACCGCCGCATCCGCAATCGAATTACGCGGTCACCGGTTTGTATTTCTACGACAACAACGTCATCGAGATCGCCAAAGCGGTCCGGCCTTCGGCCCGCGGCGAACTGGAAATCACTTCGGTCAACAGCGAATACCTGCGCCGCGGCCAGTTGACGGTGGAACGCCTGTGCCGCGGCTATGCCTGGCTGGACACCGGCACCCACGACAGCTTGCTGGAGGCGGCCGACTTCATCCGGACCATTGAACGCCGGCAGGGACTGCAGGTCGCCTGTCTGGAGGAAATCGCCTGGGAAAATGGCTGGCTGAGCGCGGAAGAAGTTCTGGCCCAGGCGCAACATCTGCTGAAAACGGAATACGGCCAATACCTGATGCGCCGTTTGAACGAGGGAAAAAATGAATGTATCGACCACTGCGATTGACGGCGTGCTGCTGATCGAACCGAAGGTGTTCGGCGACGCGCGCGGCTGTTTCTTCGAATCCTACAACCGGGCCCGGTTCCAAGCGGCCGGCATTGCCGCCGATTTCATCCAGGACAATGAATCGCGGTCCCGCTACGGCGTCCTGCGCGGGCTGCACTACCAACGCCCGCCCTATGCGCAGGCCAAACTGGTGCGGGTCATCGCCGGGCGCGCGCTGGATATCGTCGTCGACCTCCGCCGCAGTTCGCCGACCTTCAGCCAACACGTCGCCGTCGAATTGTCGGGCGAAAACAAGCGGCAACTCTTCGTGCCGCGCGGCATGGCGCACGGTTTCGCGGTGCTGTCCGACGAGGTGATTTTCGCTTACAAATGCGACAACTATTATGCGCCGGACTACGAACGCACCATTCGTTTCGACGATCCGGCGCTCGGCATCGACTGGCTGATTCCGGCGGCGGAAGCGTTGTTGTCGCCCAAGGATCTCAAGGGAGTGCCGTTCGTCGCGGCGGAACTCTTCGACTGAAGACGAGAAAAATAACAGGAAGAACGGATCATGAGAATATTGTTGACCGGCGGCAACGGCATGCTCGGACGCACCCTGCAGCAGCGTCTGACCGGATTCGACGTCGTTCCGACCGATTTGCCGGCGGCCGATATCACCGACGCCGCCGGAATTGACCGGCTCATTGCCGCCGAACGGCCGGAGGCGGTCATCCATTGCGCCGCGCTGACCGCCGTCGACGCCTGCGAAACGGCGGTCGAAACGGCTTACCGCATCAATGCCGCCGGCAGCGGCAATGTCGCCGCCGCCTGCCACCGGCACGGCGTCCGGCTGATCGCCATCTCGACCGATTACGTCTTTCGCGGCGACGCCAGACAGCCTTATCATGAATTCGACCGGCCCGATCCGCAGACAATCTACGGCCGCAGCAAATACGGCGGCGAGCAGTTGATCCGCCGCCATTGTCCGAATCACGTCATCGCCCGGGTTTCCTGGCTGTACGGCCCCGGCGGACCAAGTTTTGTCCACACCATGCTGAAGCTGGCCGACGGCAGCCGGCCGGTCCTGAAGGTAGTCGCCGACCAGGTCGGCAATCCGACCAGTACGCTGGCGGCGGCCGACGGACTGCGGCAACTGCTGATCCGGCCGGAACTGGTCGGCACCTTTCATCTGACCTGCGAAGGAGAAGCCTCCTGGTATGAGTTCGCCCGGGAAATTTTCGCCCTGGCCGGCATCCGGCAAACGGTCGTGCCCTGTTCGACGCAGGAATATCCGCTGCCGGCGCCGCGTCCGGCCAATTCGCGGCTTGAGAAATTGATGCTGCGGCTTCATCGGATGCCGCCGATGCCGCACTGGCGCGACGCGCTGCGCGATTTTCTGACCCGGACGATTTCCCCTTCGGTCATCGGAAACCAATAGCGGCCGGGCGCAACGGTTGAAAAGTGAAATTGAAAACAATTATGGGATTGCCCGTTGTATTTTTTTCCGAACCTTGCTATAATAAAGCCGGAAAAAACATCCGACAGCAATGAGGAGTTTTCAATGCTCGAAACAATCGGCGCCGCGAACGGCAACACAACCAAGGAACCCGGCTTTCTGCAGGCGGAAGAGGCGTTGGTCCGCAAACTGATGGACAGCGATTTGACCTGCGGCCAGTCGCTGAAGGAATCGGTGCTGGCCAAGGAGTTCAACATCAACCGGCCGTCGGTGCGCGAAGCACTGAGCCAGGCGGTCGGCTGGGGCGTCGTCGAATACATCCCTTATTGCGGCTACCGGATCAAAAACTTCACGCTGGGCGACATCCTCGACTGGAACGAACTGCGCGCCGGCATCGAGCCGGTCGCGGCGCGGCGCCTGGCGCTGCAGCCGTCGGTCACCGCGCTGGAGGCGCTGGAATATTACCTGGCGCAAAGCGCCCGGGCCCAACAGGAAAATGACCGCGAAAAAGCGATTTCCGCCGACATGAACTTCCACATGGCGATCATCACCTACTGCGGCAACGCCCGGTTTTCCAGCCCGAACAACCTCTGTTATCTGTCGGTGCTCTTCCGGCTGAATGTCAAGATGTGTTCGGAAATTTACTTCCGGATGCTCGGCAACGAGGAAAAATACCGCGACCACAATGCTTCCAACCAGCAATTTCTGGAATTCAACGATGAACTGATCTATGATGTCCATCAAAAAATTCTGCAGAGCATCCGGCAGCGTGACGACAACAGCGCCGAACACTACACCCGGTTTCATATCGATTCCCAGGTGGCCAATCTCCGAAAAATCATCGACCTGTGCGGCGATCCGCAATTGCCGCTGAATTCTCTGTATACCAGATTCCGGTCGTTTCGCAAACGCGACCGGCAGTTTTTCAGCGACGCCATTCAATCATGACCGGAACCGCCTTCCGGCATTTCCCGCGTCAACCCGTCAGGAAATCACCCCTTTTTTCAGCAGCAGATTGCCGTATTTGCGGGTTTCGCCGGTGATCACCACCGCGTAAGCCGAACGGGTGCGAAGATAGAAGCTCTGGCGGTCGATCAACTCGATCTTCATCGCCTTGCCGGTTGCTTTCGCCACCGCCCCGGCATAGGCGTCGATCGTCTCCTGCGGCATCGCATCGCCCGGTTCCGGCGCCATCATCACCAGCGGCGGCGCGTACTGGTCCAACTCCCACAACGGCAGGATCGCTTCGATCAACTGCGTCACCGTCGCGCCATCCTGGCGCATCACCCGGGTATTGTTCGAATACCCGGGAAAATGGGCGTCGGACAGCACCAGTTCATCGCCATGCCCCATCTCCGACAACACCTTCAACAACTCCGGCGACACCAACGGCGAAATTCCTTTCAGCATCTGACAGCCTCCTATTGGTTTGGCACTGCTCTCTCTTTCAGGCGGGCCGCCGGCCAGCGCCGGACGCCGCGAAAAAAACTCCGCTTCCGGAATTGTTCCGGAGCGCTCCTTTTTTTCAACCGATCACCTGAAAATAAAATAATACGATTCCGCCGTTATGCAAATATCCGGCTTGTCCGGGGCAATTCGAAGGCAAATCGATACTCCGCCTCCTTTCCGGCCGGCAGAACCAGACGCTCCACCGCCGCATTCTGCCCGACGGCGACCGGATATTCGCCGCCCCGATCCGCCCGGAACACCGCCCGGCACTCCCGGCCTTCCCAACTCAAATCGACGGTGACGCCGCCGCGCGCCCGCAAGCCGTCCAGCCGACCGGTCGGCCAGGCGGCCGGTAAAGCCGGCAGCAACCGGATGACGAAACCGCCATCCGGCAGCCGCTCGTGCGACTGCAGCAGCAGCTCCGCCACCCCGGCCGCGCCGCCGAAGTTGCCGTCGATCTGAAACGGCGGATGCGCACAGAAAAGATTTTCATAGCTGCCGCCTTCGGCACCGATACTCTTCCGCTCTTCCACCAGTGTCATCAAGGTCTTCCAGAGCCGGTAGGCCCGCTCGCCGTCGCCCAGCCTGGCCCAGCAATTGATCTTCCAGGCGCTCGACCAACCGGTGGCGACATCGCCGCGCCGGTTCAGCGTCACCGCCGCCGCCTGCGCCAATTCCGGCGTCCGCCGCGGCGTGATGCCGTTGCCGGGATACAACGCGTACAACGGCGACAAGTGGCGATGCGTCACTTCCACCTCGTCATAATCCTCAAGCCACTCCTGGATCTGTCCGTGGCGGCCGATCATCACCGGCGGCAAACGATCGCAGGCCCGCCGCAGCTCCCGCTGCAATTCTTCATCGCAATGCAGAATCCCGGCCGCCTCGATCACATTGCCGAACAACTCCCGGATCAACTGGGTGTCGATTGCCGGGCCGGCGCAATTCTGGGCAATCCGGCCATCCGGCAGATAAAAACTGTTCTCCGGCGAATTGGACGGACAACTGACCAGCCAGCCGTGTTCCGGCTCCTCGACGAGCATATCGAGCAAAAATTCCGCCGCGCCCCGCAGGACCGGATAGTAGTCCCGCAGAAACGCCCGGTCGCCGCCGTAGAAATAGTGCTCGCAAATATGCCGGCACAGCCAGGCGCCGCCGCTGAGCGTCGCGCCCCAGGAGCTGTTCTCCCCCGGCGAGGTGAAATTCCACGGATTGCTGATCACGTGCGCCACCCAGCCGCGGGCGCGGTAATAACACTGCGCGGTACGTTCGCCGTTCGGCACCAGTCCGGCGATATAATCGCACAGCACCCGGTGGCATTCCGCCAGATTGGCCGCCTCCGGCAGCCAGTAATTCATCTGCAGGTTGATGTTGAGATGGTAATCGCCGTTCCACGGCGGCTGATATTCCTCCGCCCAGATCCCCTGCAAATTGGCCGGCAGCGCTCCCGGCCGACTGCTGGCCAGCAGCAGATAACGGCCGAAGTTGTAATAGAGCGCCGCCAGAGCCGGGTCGGCGGCGCCCTGGCGGAAGCCTTCCAGCCGCCGGCGCAGCGGCAGCGCGGAATTCGCCGTCTCCGGCAGGCGCAGCACCGAACGGCGGAACAGCGGCTGATAATCGTCCAAGTGCCGCTGGAACGCTTCGTCGAACGCCATCGACGACGCCGTCTCCAGCCGCCGGGCAGTCAATTGGAAAAGATCCTGCCCGGACCGGAAATCGGTCGCCGCCGTGAACAGCATGACCAGCGACTGTTCATGGCGGACTTCCACCGCCCCGTCCCGGAATTTCAACTCATCCGCCTGACAGAAACGCAGCCGGCCGACAAAACGCATTCCATCGCCGCCGCGGCCGTCCGGCAACACCCCGTGGAGAACCAGGTCATCCCGGTCCCGTTCCACGGCGGCATGCTGCCGCCGGCTCAAATTCGCCCGCAGGAAGTAACTGCCGGAAAAACGGCATACCATCACGTTGTCCGGATGGGACAGAAAGATTTCCCGGCGGCGCGGCGTGCCGTCGGCGGCGAAATCGACCGTCGCCAGCGCCCGGTCCAGCCAGAGCAATCGACTGTAATTGCGGTAATTCAGGACCGGCCCGAAATCCAGCTCGAGCGCCCCGAGCGTCTGGTAACAGCCGAACGGCACTTCCGCCGCCGCGCCGTACGCCGAACCGCTGCCCCGGCAAGTGAAGCTCTGCTTCATCAGCGCCTCTGCCTCGAGATTCCGGCCGGCCAGCAACAGGCGGCGGATTTCCGGCAGGCTCCGCCAGGCCTCCGGCCGGTCCGCCTGCTGCGGCGAACCGGACCACAATGACTTCTCATTCAGGACAATTTTTTCGTGCCGGACACCGCCGAAAATCAACGCTCCCAACGCACCGTTGCCCAACGGCGCCGCCTGGGTGAAATGTTCGGCAGGCCGGTCGAAATAAAGTCTGTCGTACATGGCCGCGGCCTCAATTCCGCCGCAGCAGATACTTGAACACCGCCGGATTCACCGCCGGCGCCGACAACAGACCGTCAGAGGCCGGTACCAGTGCCCGGCGTTCCACTTCATTGCCGTCGGCGTCCACGCCGATGGCGGTCAACGCCCCGTCGCCGGCTCCGATCAACTCCGGCGCAAAGGCGAAACTCCGGTACTGCCGGGCCGGAATCAACTCCCAGCCGCCGGCTTCCCGTTTCAACGCCGCCGCCCCCTCGCCGCGCATCCCGCCGTAAGCCGCCTCGCCGTCGGCGGAATTGAAATAGCAGGAATCCGGCCCGGCCGCCGCCTCGACGACTTTGCCGTCCACCAGCCGGCGGACCGACCAGCGGGAACGGTCGGCGGAATGGACCTGCCAGCCCCATTGCGGCAAATCATCCCAGACTTCCGCATTGGCATTGAGCCGCATTTCGAAACCGTTGGCGTAACGGACCCGCAAACGGCCGTCGCGCCAGGCGCCGTTGACCAGCGCCGCGGCGGTCGGATATTCGATGCCGTCCCGTTCGTAAAGGATCGCCTCGACCGGCTCCATGACGTATCCGGCCTGAACCGGCTGCATCAGATAGTAGATATTCATCACCGCCGCGTCGTCGTGGCCGTTGTCGGCGAAGCCGATGTTGCCGTAGGCGAAACTCGTCGCGATAAACTGCGGCATATTCCACGACCTGCTGCCGAAAAACATGCCGGGCGACCCCATGCCGGCATCCATCTCCAGAATATGGAGCTTGCGCAGCGCAAAATCGGGAAACCACAATTCGTTCGGCCGGTCGTTGCTCATCAACTGCGCGTAGTTGCCGTCGACCAAACCGGCATACCACCAATGGTTGACGCCTTCGGAATAGGCCGGCCCCTGGTGGGCAAATTTTTCATTGTACAGGATCCGGCCGTAGCATTCGAACGTCCGGCGGAACATCCCGGCGCCGGGCACCCGGGCGTCATAATCGACCCGGCTGAACGGCGTCACCGCGGTATGGACATCGCAATAGGAGTGATCCTCCCCGAACTTGGCCTGAATCTGCGGTGCCAGTTCCGCCTGCATTTCCACCCCCCACATCGGCTTCGGCGCATAACAGCGCGCCCAGGAGTCCAGCCAGTTGCCGTCCTGCCGCCACATCATGTTATCCTCGTCCCACAATGGATTGACCGGTGCGAAATCGGTATAATTGGTATAAAGGCCGATTTTCCAGCCGAGCTGCCGGACGGCGGCGACGAACTGCTTCAACGCCGCATCGCCGCCTTTCTTCGGCGCGGCATTCAAACGAAAGGTGTAGCTGTCCCCGCTGTCGCGCCAGTCGTCCTCATGGTAGCGGATCGTAATTTTCTCCAGTCCGAGCCGGCGCAGCCGGGTGTTGAGCGCCAATTCTTCCGGAGAATGGCTGGAGGCCACCCGCCACAGCCGGTCGCCCTGGATTTCACGGAATGGCGACGGCGGATTGTCGACGGTCGGAAAGACCTCCCACGGATTGGCAGACACATTGAGAAACAGCCGTTCCCGCAGCGGATTCCGGGTCCCGTCACTGATCGCATTGTACACCGCCGCACCGTTGAAGCGGGCAAAATCAGCGCCGGAGGCTTCGCCGCCGACCAGTTCGGAAGCATTGGAGACGTACCAGTCGAACTGGCTGAACAGGTAAAGCCCCTTCGCCAGCAGCATGCGCGGATCGGTATCGACGCCGCCATAGGTCAGAAACGGCAGCCGGAACAACTGATGCGGACCGGTCTGTTCCGCCCGTCCCAATTCCAGCCGGGCAATTTGTCCGGCGGACGCGGTTTCCTCCCGGAAATCAAAAACCAGCGACTTCTGCTTGATGGCGACTTCACAATCCAGCCGGGCTTCCGCATGCGTCCCGGCCGCCAGATATTTCAAATGGAGCACCCCGCCGCTCAACTGATTCTCCAGCAGCTTCAGCGTCGCCTTCTCACCGTCGGCCAGCACCACCCCCGCTCCGACGGCCGGCGCTACCGCGCCCTCCGGGCCGATCACCTTCAAGCCGTCGAGAAACGGCGCATCCAGCTTCCATTCATAACGCAACTCGCCGTCGCCGCCGCGATAGACGAACGCCACCGTATCCGGCGCGACCCGCTCCACCGCATTGCTGAAATCGGCAGTCAACTGATCCGGCAAAATCGTCTCGCCGCGGACCGGAAACGGCAACTGCTCCGGCCAGGGGGCAAAGGTCAGCGGCCGTTCCGAAGCCTGATAGAAGTAGACGCAATCCAGGTAAATCGCCAGCGGCCGATCGTTGGAAAAATTGCGAAATTTCAAGCCGACGAATTCCGCCGGGCGCGGAATCGGCTGATTGACCAGCCGGCGCTGGTAAAACCAGTAATCGTAATACATCCGCGCAAAACCGTCGATCTCATACTCTTTGCCGTCGGCCCCGCGAACCAGCACGCTCATCTGCGGCCACGGATGATCCTTGTCCTGCGCCTGCCAGACCCAGCTCAAACCGTGGTTCCAGACCGCCACGGCATTCCACGGCTCGTCAATCATCAGCTTCTCAACCGGACGCAGCCGGATTTCGGCATTGTCGCCCTGTGCCCTGAACCATAATTTGCCGGCGTAATCCCGGTAGAGTTTCTCCTCTTCGGTCCGGTAGAGCGCCGCTTCGGCATGGTCCCCTTCCACCACCCAGCGGGTACAATCCTCAAAGGTGATCAACGGCTCGTGGTCGTCGCTCCTCATCACCATCTCATAGGGCTTTTCCCCGGCCGGTCCCGGAGCCGGATCGACATTGCTGCCGACCATTCCGCCGCCGGCTCCATCCAAAGAAGCCAGACAACACATTCCAAGCATCCATAGCGTTTTACGCATCATTTCCTCCGTAATCTAAAAATACGACTTCCCAGCCCGAATCCCGACGCATCATGAAGATTCCAATTCTTATCCTGCCCGGAATCACCGAGCCCCATCAGCCGGCGGCATGAATCGATGGCGGCTGGAGTAATTTAGTACCCCATGAACCAAAAACAAATCGAAGCATTGTCATCGGCGACATTGCCGATCGCCCGTTCGGACGCTTTATACGCTTCGCCGAGGAATTCCTGGGCGCCAAGCGTGCCGGCGTGGCCGTCGCTGAAAACCAGATTGACCTTATTGCCATGACGGACGGACACGCAACTGCCGGGCGCATCGGTGCCGTTCAGCATGGTGGTCAGATTGATGTCGCCGGGGCTCATATAACCGTGGCGCTTGATGTCTCCGACCACCGGAGCGGCGCTTTGCAGCGAGGACAATTTCAAAACCGGGCCTTTTCCAGCCGGACGCCACAGGGTGCTGTCGGCGCCGAGATAGACATTGTGGCCGTAAGAACCGGAAAATGCTTCGATGAAGTCATTGTCCTCATCGACGATATTCATCCAGCCGGTCAATTTCTCCGCGCTGTAAGCCGGACAGGTCAACACCTCCGGGCTGCCCAGATAACTGTTCAACTGGCTGAACCAGCTGGTGTCGAACTTGGACGGATTGTCCCAGAAACCGTACGTGAGATAATCGTCATTGTCCAGGCCGTACATGGCTTCGGCAACCCCCTGCTGCCTCAAATTGCCGACGCATTTGATCGAGATGGCCTTGGTTTTGGCCTTGCCGAGCGCCGGCAGCAGCATACTGGCCAGAATGGCAATGATCGCGATGACAACCAGCAATTCAATCAATGTGAAAGCACGATTCGATTTCCGTTCCATTTGGATTCTCCTTCATTAAAGGTTTAGTTTTCTTGAATATCCAGGCTGCTCAAGCAAACGCTCTGATATCAGTATCTAGGAAAATTATACAATATTTTTCCAGAAATCGCAATGCACAAATGATACGATTTTGTGTATAATCGTCCGTTTTTCAAAAAAAAATCAATTTTTTCCATTTCCTGAAATAAATTTCCGAACTATATTACGCTTTTCCATTCCACACCGAAACCCGCTTCGAATATCGATAATTTCCACCACCCGGGCAATCCGGCGGTAAAATCAGTCCGCCTCCTGTTCAAACTGTTGCCGCCCTGCCGGATATTCTTCCGCCAACCTTTTCTTCGAATCCAACCTGTCCTCCTTTTCCGACAACCTTCTCCAACCAGCCTCCATCTTGTTTCCCGGCCGGTCCGCCGGCCGGCTGCAACCGGTCAAAACCTCAATCTCCTTTATGATGCAGGAAAGACCGGCGATTCCCCTGTCCGACTTCGCGTGAAATCAACCGGCCTTCACCAGCCGCGGCGAAATTACCGCTGCTTGTCCATCCCCCAGAAATCTCTCATTTCCTTCGTTGCCCAGGCATCCTGTTTCATGAACTGCTCCCGCACCTGGCTGACGTGACCGTCGAGATAGGCGACATTCATCAGCCGCGCATGGCGGATGAAATCGAAATAGTCCGGAAATCCCGGATGCAGAATCAGAGTTTCGCACGACCAGTCCCGAATCGGATCATAGGTTTCGCCGATCAAAATACCGACGCTGGGCTGCTGAAATTCAGTGATTTTCTGCCAGTTGGCGTTCGCCTGATCCCAATAGCGGAAATGGCTGACGGTAATGTTGAGTCCATAGTTGGTCTGGAACCAATCCGGCAGCGTCGATTTGACGGCGGAATTCGGACATTTGAAAACATCGCCTTCAATGTACCGGCCCAGACTGCCGCCCCACCCTTTCGCCTCTTCGTCGGCAGTCGGCCGGTAACAGAAGGTCAATTGCTCCAGCGGCTCACCATTCGGTCCGTTGCCAACCGACGGCGGCACGAAATCTTCGTTGTCGTTGTTGTAAAAGACCGCCGCCAGCCCCATCTGTTTCAAGTTGCTGACGCATTTGATCCGCTGGGCCGCCGCTTTGGCTTTGCCGAGCGCCGGCAGCAGCATGCTGGCCAGAATCGCGATGATCGCGATGACAACCAACAATTCAATCAATGTAAAATCCCGTTTCCTGCTTTCCATTTGCTTTCTCCTTAGGTTAGTAGGTTTTTCGTTCTCCGATTTTTTGCTATTCCAAACCGTTTGGCATAGTCACTATAAGGAATAATATTAAATTTTCGGCGAAATCACAATGCACAAATGTCTTATTTTTGTGTACAATCATCCTTTTTTTCTCAAAAATCCGTTTGTTTTTTCGCAAAGAGGCATTTATATTTAGAAGAGCAAGGATTCTTTTCAGTCCGGCCGACCGTTCGAAATGCCCCGGACACACGATGAAATCCGATCGCCGCCGTGGCAGCAAAGACAAAAAAATGGAGTTCCGCCAATGCCGTCGCCCGTCGTCATCAATCACGAGGCAATCCAGCCGAAGAGCATTCCGGTCGAGATCCTCTACTGCCGGAAAGATGTCATCCTGGATTGGGATTTCAAATCGACCATTCTGAAAGTGCCCTACTGGCGGCTTTACCGGCCTTACAATGACAAAGGCATCCTCTATTACCGGGAGCAGGTCATCAAAATGCAGCCGGGTGAAATCTGGCTGATCGCGCCGGAAACCGAATTCGACACCGCCACCGACGGCGGCAAGATCGAAAAATTCTACCTGCATTTTCTGGCCGGCGGCGCGTTTCTGAACTGCCATGACTTCTGCCTGCGCCTGCCCGCCTCGGCGCTCCTGCTGGAGCTGATCGACCAGGCCGGCGAACAACTGGCCGGACGGCAGGCCGCCGAACGGTTGTCGCTGCTCTGCGCGGCGATCGTCAATGTCGCGCTGTCTCTGTTGCCGCCGGACTATCTCGACAACTACACGCAAATCAACTCCGCGCTGATCCAGATTCTGCATTACCTGCGGCAGAATCCGACGCAGTCGCCGTCGAACAACGAACTGGCGGCGATGGCCAAAATGAGCCGGAGCGTCTTCTGCAAGAAATTTCTCGACAGCTTCGGCATTCCGCCGCAGCGTTATCTGCTGGACATCAAACTGCGCCATGCGGCACTGCTGCTGGTGCGCTCCAACCTGTCGATCAACGAAATCGCCGCCGAAGCCGGCTTCTGCGACCGTTATTATTTCAGCCGCATGTTCCGGAAATATCGCGGCATTTCCCCGGCCCAGTTTCGCAAGCAGGGCAAATTTTCCGGCCGGGAAGAATAAGACGCCGGGAAGCGGCTCTACAGGCTCCTTCGCCTCCGCCCGCCACACGGACGGCTTGAACAACCGGCCCCCCTCTCCACGACATGATTGATGAAATCGGAGCGGAATTTTGTCCGGCCGCGGTTTTACTTTGCCGGTTCAGGTGGTATAGTATGCGGTTATAGTCAATGATGAGAGCTTCCTTCCGCTGGAGGACGACCGCACCGGCGAGGTCGTCCGCGGTTCGGCAGGAACAATCCCGGGAAATCATGCAAAACCGCCAAACAGCTCCGAACGTCCGGCTTGGGAATAAGGTGCAAGTTTAAGAAATTAGGATAAAACGACTGGTTCACTATGACAGACCTGCTGAAAGAACGCCTGCAAGATCACGTCGTCATTTTCGACGGCGCCACCGGCACGGAATTTTACAAACGGAATTTTTTCGTCAACACCTCTTATGAGAGCCTGAACCTGACCAATCCCAAAGTGGTCGGCGACATCCACCGCAGCTATGTCGAAGCCGGTGCCGAAGTCGTCACCACCAACAGCTACGGCGCCAACCGCCAGAAACTCGCCCGGTTCGGCCTGGCGGAAAAATGTGTCGAAATCAATACCGCCGCCGTCGGGCTCGCCCGGTCGCAATGCGCCGAAAACACCCTGGTCGCCGCCTCGCTCGGACCGCTCGGCAAAGAGGTGGCCAGCGGCCAGATCAGTTTCGACGAAGGCGTCGAAATCCTCGGCGAGCAAATCCAGGCGCTGGAAGCGGCCGGCAGTGATTTTCTGATGTTCGAAACGCTGTCGTCGCAGATCGGCACCGAGTGCGCCATCGCCGCCGTCAACCGTTTCGGCCGGCTGCCGTTCGTCTTCAGCTTCGCCGTCGACCGCGACCTGGAGACCGTTTACGGCGAACCGCTGAGCGCCATTCTCGCCCTGCTGGACCGCAGCGAACGCCGGCCGACCGCGGTCGGGCTCAACTGCGATATCGGCCCGGAACCGATGCTCGACGCGCTGGAAAAATTATTGCCGCTGAGCCACTATCCGGTCATCGTCCAGCCGAACGCCGGCGTTCCCAAGAGCGTCGACAACCGGATGATTTACATGTGCAGCCCGGAATACCTGACCACCTACGCGCTGCGTTACGCCAACCTCGGCGCCCGCGGCATCGGCGGCTGCTGCGGCATCGGCCCGGAACATATCCGGGACATCGCCCGCAGCATCACGCCGCTGACCCGGCGGGCGCACCTGCCGCCGGTGGAGGTCGTGCCGGCCGTCGAGGAGCAGTTCGAACCGATTCCGCCGGCGGAGCGTTCCGCGCTGGCGGCCAAGCTCTGCCGCGGCGAATTCGTCAGCAGCATCGAAATCACGCCGCCGCGCGGTTTCGACTTGAGTTCGACCATCGAAAAAGCCCGCGTCTGCAAAGCCGCCGGCATCGACGCGATCAATCTGCCGGACGGCCCGCGCGCCAGTTCCCGCATTTCTCCGTCGGTCACCGCCAATGAAATCCAGAAACAGGCCGGCATCGAGGTCATCCTGCACTGCTGCTGCCGCGACAAAAACCTGATCGGCATGCAGGCCGACCTGCTCGGCTGCGCCTGGGAACACATCAACAACATTCTGTTCATCACCGGCGATCCGCCGAAACTCGGCGACTATCCGTTCGCGTCCGCCGTCTTCGACGTCGATTCGATCGGCATCCTGAAATTCGCCTCGAGACTCAATCGCGGCATCGACATCGGCGGCAAATCACTCGGCGCGCCGACCAGCTTCTTCTGCGGCGCCGGCGCCGACCCCAACGCGCTGGACATGGAGCGCGAACTGCGGCGGCTGCGGGAAAAGGTGGAAGCCGGCGCTTCGTTCATCATCACGCAGCCGGCATTCGCCGTCGAACCGGTGCTGCGGCTGCTGGAGGCGATGGAAAATTTCCGGGTGCCGGTCATCGCCGGCATCTGGCCGCTGGCCAGCTACCGCAATGCCGAATTCATGAAAAATGAAGTGCCGGGCGTCGTCGTGCCGGATCAAATCATGACCCGGATGGCCCGGGCGCAAAGCCGGGACGATCAGCGCAGGGTCGGCATCGACATCGCCCGGGAAACGGTGGCGGCGTTGCGCGACGCCATCGACGGCATTCAAATCAGCGCGCCGTTCGGCAACGTCAACAGCGCAATCGAAGTGGCAAAAAACTAGCGGGGAGCAGTTTCATAATGATGAAGAGCATCGGTTTCGACAACGCCAAATATCTGGCCGAGCAATCGGCGGCCATCCTGGAGCGGGCCGCCAAGTTCGACAATAAACTTTACCTGGAATTCGGCGGCAAGCTGGCCTACGACTATCACGCCGCCCGGATCCTGCCCGGTTTCGCTCCGAATGTCAAAATTCAACTGCTGCAGATGCTCAAGGACAAAATCGATATCGTCATCTGCATTTACGCCGGCGACATCGAACGCAAGAAAATCCGGGCGGATTTCGGCATCGCCTACGATCTGGACACCTTGCGGCTGATCGACAATCTGCGCGACTGGGGGCTGCCGGTCAAGGCGGTCGTCGTCACCCGCTACGAGGACCAGCCGATGGTGCGCAATTTCATCAATAAGCTGGCGCGCCGCCAGATCACCACCTATACCCACCGCAGCATCAAAGGTTACCCGACCGACATCGACACGATCGTCAGCGACGACGGTTACGGCGCCAACAGCTATATCGAGAGCGACAAACCGATCGTCATCGTCACCGGTCCCGGCGGCGGCAGCGGCAAAATGGCCACCTGCCTGTCTCAGGTTTACCATGAATACAAACGCGGCGTCGCCGCCGGCTATGCCAAATTCGAGACCTTCCCGGTCTGGAACCTGCCGCTCGATCACCCGGTCAACCTCGCCTACGAAGCGGCCACCGCCGACATCGCCGACATCAACATGGTCGATCCGTTTCATCTGGCCGCCTATCAGCAGACGGCGATCAACTACAACCGCGACATCGAAATCTTCCCGGTGGTCAAACGGATCTGCGCCAAAATCATGAACAAGGAGCAACTCTATCAGTCGCCGACCGACATGGGCGTCAACCGGGTGGGCTTCGCCATCACTGACGACGCGGTCGTCCGGGAAGCGGCCATTCAGGAAGTGATCCGGCGCTATTTCCGCTATCAATGCGAATACGTCATGGGAGTGGCCGACCAGCAGACCGTCGACCGGGTAAAACTGCTGATGGACGATCTCGGCGTCTCCGAAACCGACCGGCCCACCGTATTGAACGCCCGGGAAACCGCCAAGGCGGCCGCCAGCACGCCCGGCAAAGGCAACGACGGTTTTTATTGCGGAGCAGCGCTCCAACTGCCGGACCAGACCGTCATCGCCGGCAAGAATTCGCCGCTGCTGCACGCGGCGGCCAGCTGCATTCTCAACACCATCAAACACCTGGCCGGTCTGCCGGACGAACTGCTGTTGCTGTCGCCGGAAGTCATCGACTCGGTCGGGTCGTTGAAAAAGGAAATCCTGCGCAGCAAACGCCTGAGCCTCGACCTGGACGAAACGCTGATCGCCCTCAGTGTCAGTGTACCGTCCAATCCGGCCGCCAACCTGGCCATGAAGCAGTTGAAGCGGCTGGCCGGCTGTGAAATGCATTTGAGCCACCTGCCGACGCCGGGCGACGAAGCGGGTCTGCGCAAACTGGGAATCAATTTGACCAGCGACCCGGTATTCGCCGGCCGGGATCTTTTCGTCGACTGACGCGGTACCCGTTTTATTGCGTTTTCATTTCTGTCCAACCCGGCCGATGGAAATGAAAACGCCACCCGCCGGCCCGGCGGAATCCGTCAGGCCTGTTCACGGCAGCGCGAACCGACGAGCGCGTAAAAAAGCATCACCAGTTCACAGGCAACGACAATCAACCAGGTCCAGCGCCAGGAACCGAGCAGATCGGCCGCCACGCCCTGCAGAACCGGAAAAACGGCGCCGCCGAAAACTCCCATCATGAAAATGCCGGAAGCCCTGGCGGTGTATTTGTCCAGCCCTTTGACTGCGAGCGTGAAAATGCACCCCCACATCACGGAGTGGAAGAGCCCGAGCAACGCCATCAGCCAGAGGTTGCTGGTGAGGATGGCGACGCCCATCAGCAAGGCGGCGGCAATGGTTGAGACGGTCAACTGAACGCGCGGCGAAATACGGTTCATCCCTCCGGAAACCATGCGTCCGATCATCATGCCGCCCCAGTAAATCGTCGCCAGCAGCGCCGGAATCCCGAGGTCGAGATCACCGATCATCAGGCGGTTCCGGCCGAAAAAATGCAGCAAGGCGCCGTTGCCGTCCAATTCCAGCGCGTGAAGGTTGATGTTGGTGCCGACCGCCACCTCCGCGCCGACATAGAAGAAAATGGCGATCACTCCGAACGTGAAATGACGGAACGACCAGATGCTGCGGGTCAACCGCTCCCCTTCCTCCGTCCGGGTGTTCGTCAGGTCGGGAATGTACAGCCGCCGGGTCACCAGTGTGGTGATCACGACGAACACGGTCAGCAGCAGGAACGGCATCATCAACTGCCGCACTTCGACATCTTCCATCGCCCGGCCGCCGAACAGCAGAGTCGTGACGAAGAAAGGCGCGATCATCGTGCCGAACGAATTGACGGCACAGACGATATTCATGCGCTGTACCGCCTGGGTTCCCGGCAGCTCGTAGGCGGCTACATAGGGGTTGATGACCACCTGCGACAAGGCCGCCGCAGTGCCCATCAGGAATGAACCGGTCAGGAAGATAAAATAACCGGCCGGAATGTGCGCCGGCCCGAGGACCGCGATGACCGCCGGAAAAGCGACGGTAAACCACGAGGAGGCAAAGAACATCACCAGTCCGGCAATCATGATCCCGAGCGCCCGCAGCAGCGTCCGCTTATAGCCGACCCGGTTGATCCAGCGGCCGCCGAGCGGACTGTTCAGCAGATATCCCAGAAAGAAAAAGAAGGAAATCAGCGTGATGAAAGTATTTTTCAACGCACCCGCATCCGCCAGGAAAGCGGTTTTCAGCGGGCCCTGGCATTGGCCGTTGACCGTCGTCAGGAACCCGACGATGAAGTAGATGAAGGTCAGTACGATGAACGGACCGAGCTTATTGGCAGTACGCGTCTCCATACCCGGCATCCATTCAGCGGTCCGGCGACAGAATCGCTTCCAGCACCGGCAACGTTCCATCGGCCTCCACGTCGGCCGCCATCTTCCGGTAAAGCGCGACAAACCGGGCGTCGCATTGCAAATCGACCGAAGCAAAAGGCGACAGCGCCAGGAAAGCGACGGCATCATCTTCGGCAATCAGTTGGCGGTCCGCCGCCGTCAGCCAGGGTTCGTCAACCGCATACGCCTGCCCCCGGTCATCGGCCGGTCCCTTCAAATAACGGCGATAAACCGCCGCAAAGAAGGCCACCCGGGTCAAGTCCGCCCCGTCCCGCAGCATTTTGGCCAGATTGGGCGCGAGATAAACCGGAATTTTGGACACGCCGTCGAAACAGAGCCGGGCCAGTTGATCGCTCACGGAACGGTTGCCGAACCGTTCGAGCAACGTCTGCTTGTACTCCGCCAGATTGATCGTGCCCGGCGCCGGCACATAAGGCGTAATATCCCGGTCCATGAAATCACGCAGATAACGGACGAAACGCTCATCGTGCATGGCGTCGTCCACCTTGCGGTAGCCGGCCAGGAAAGCCGGATAGGACAGCATTGTGTGCGACGCGTTCAGCAAACTGAGCTTCATATTTTCAAAAGCGGTCACATCGTCGGTAAAATCGACGCCGACCCGTTCCCAGGCCGGCCGGCCGGCGCTGAATTTGTCCTCGATAACCCACTGGATGAAATCTTCGCAATAAACCGGCGCCGCATCCGCGGTGCCATTGGCGGCGTTCAAACGTTCCCGGTCGGCGGGCCGCACCGCCGGCGTGATGCGGTCGACCATCGAATTCGGGAATGTCACATTGGCCTCAACCCAGCCGGCCAGCGTCCGATCCTGCGCTTCGATAAAAGCCATGAAGGCACGGCGGGCGGTATTCCCGTTGTGCTGAAGATTGTCGCAACTCAATATCGTCACCGGGCCGTTGGCCAATTCCATGCGGCGGCGCAAACCGGCGGCAATAAAGCCGAAAACGGTAACCGGAGCAGCAGGATTCTTCAAGTCGTGCTGCACCTTTTCATCGGCGAGCATGAATTCACCGCTCGCTTTGTCAAGATTGTAACCGCCCTCGGTGATGGTCATCGAAATGATTTTGATGGCTGGATCGGCCAATTTCGCGATGACCGCTTCCGGCGCTTCGACACTCCACAACAATTCGATCAGCGAACCGATGCGGAACACTTCGTCGCGGCCATCGCGGCCGCAGACCGTCAAAGTGTATTCCCCCTGCTGGCGGCGCAGCGCGTTCACCAGCGCTTCATCCGAAGGAAGCAGCGCAATGCCGCAAATTCCCCAGTTGCGCTGGTCGGCTTGTTCGAGCAATTGATTGGTATAATACTCCTCATGGGCACGGTGGAAATTTCCGACTCCGATGTGGGCAATTCCGGCCTCAATTCTCCGACGGTCATAACCGAATTCCTTGACAGTACTCAAGATAACATCCCTTTCATAACCAGTTCGTTCATAAAATTTCGGCAGCAACGATCTGCAACGACAATTTTCTCCTGACGGATACCTTAATACTTCCGGTTTCGCTTTTCAACTTTCCATTTCGACAATTTCATCGGATTTGTTGTTTACAGAGACGACAAGATAAGCCGTAATCTGTTCTGCCCTGAAAGTTACATGAAGCATCCGAACCTTCGAAAGATGTGATGATGATTCGGAAAGCTTCACCTTGTGATCGTTATTTCTCCATTATTCCTGTGATTTGCGCCCATTCCCCCCTACCTTCATTGTTACAGCGCCCTTAAAGCGGCGATTCCAGAGCGATGATTTTCGCCGCGATCAACTGCAGTAGTTCCCAGACAGTGTCGTCAATAGGTTAGTGCTATATTATGCAAACGTCAAACTATAGGTGATGAAAAATGGCGAATGCATACGAACGGCATGATATTTCAGATGATCTGACGTTAAAACGCTGGCGTAGAATCGCAACCAGATACGCGAAGAATACATCATCCTTTCTTGAGACCGTACAAATTAGATGTATTGCCGCTCGGGCTCTAAATTATTGACGACACTATCTAAAGAATTTTTCATCACCGAAACCTTGGTCGAGGCGTTCAGGAAACTCATGATATTGCCGTCAGCAGCCTACCGCCCCCTGCCGACGCCCTGCAGGCTGCCGGAGAGGTCTTCGCCCCACAGATACCCCTTCTGGAAAGTCGGCGTCGCCGTCGTGGTGTCGTAGACGCCTACTACATTCCAGCCGTCGTAGACGTAAGCGACCTCTGACTGCGTCTGGCCGGTCGCGCCCGATTTCAGAATCACCTTCTGCCTGATCCGACGGCTTAAATAGTCGTAAGTATATTCATAACGATAAGTCCCGACATCCGCCGTTTTCAGACGGTTCTCGGCATCGTAGGTATATTGCGTCGTATAGCTGCCGGTCAGGTTGCCGTCCGCATCGTGCACCTGCGCGTAAGTGGTGCCATTCGGCTCGGTGATCAGCGAATACTGATTCACCGCGTTCGCCGTATAGCTCCACTGGGAATCACTGCCGGTCGTTCCCTGGAAGGCGGACTGACGGTTGCCGACCTGGTCGAAGCTGTAATTGAACGACTGCCCGGCGATCCCTCCGGAAGCGTTTTTACGCACCGCGTTGATCACCTGTCCATAGTTGTCATACGCGTAATCCCAGTAACTGCCGTCCGCCAGCGTCGTCTTGATCCGCTGGTCCTTGATGTTCAAGGTATAACCGTAGTTCTTCGTCAATGATCCCGCCGTCGTGCTGACGCCGGTCAGCCGGTGAGCGCTGTCAAAACTCCGGGTTGCCGTCGATACCGTCTGGTTGGCCGTCGCCGTCGCCAGCCGCAGCGTCGACAGCTGCCCGGCCGCATTGTGGGTATAATGTGCCGTATAACCGCCGTCCGAAATCGTCGCATAACGACCGTCCGTACCATAGGTATAGTTCGCCTGCTGGTGCGTCGTACTGCCGGTATTCAACGTCTACCCGGTACAGTCAGCGACCGTAAATAATCATAGTTCAGCATCGTATTGTCGAATTATATGTGATAATTATTTCATTTCGAATACAGCTTCTTTGACAAATTCTTTTGAGTCATACCCCTTTTGAAAATATTGGAAACTGTACCATAATTTTTTCTCATTGTCCACAGTAAATGCAAAAACAACAATTCCCGGAGGGACAATAATCTGTTTTGCTTGATACTCATTTACTTCAATATCCCGTAATTTCTCAAAACTTACAAGATATGTTTCCGGAAAATAACAAGAAATTAGTTCTATTTTATTTTCAACATCAAAAATTTTATCATTCAATAAAGTAATTACCTTATTGCCGGCTAATTCTGCTGTAGAAAATTGAGTAGTAACAGAATTCGTTATAAGTGCTCCAAGTACATTATCCTGAGAATCTACATTATCTAATAATGCTGCGATTTCTTTTTCTGTCGGAATTTTTTCTTCAAAATAATAAACTCGATCTTTAGATATTAAGGTTTCTTCTTTCGCCCTTACAATATGAATTTTGTTAAAACACAATATGAAGAATACAATTACAGATATCAGTAAAATTATATTTTTATTCATATTTAATAATCATTCGTTCCTTATAGAATTCTTTTTATCTTTCAGGTTCTCTCTCTTTTTAATTTCATTAATAAGATAACCTCCATTCCAGAAAATTATAAATTCAGTTTTTTTTATAAAAATTTCTTCTTCATAAAGATTTGAAAAAAAATACTGTATTGAATACCAAATTTTATTATCTTTGTCCACCGTATAAGTCAAAAGAGTAATTCCAGATGGTATTAAAATTCGATCCGACTGATAATTAGAAACTTTCATATTACGTAAATTTTCAAAACTTATAGTCAATGGGTCAGAAACTTTAAAAAGAATTCGATCGATTTTGCCATCATTTTTTCTAATATATCCTATACCACCTAAAGTAACTGAACCAGCTAGAAATTCAGGAAAATTTCTTATTTCTTGTGTACTACTAATTATAGGTTTTAAAAATTTTTTGTAAGCTGATTGACTCAAAGATTGAAAAAGATTCTCTTCTGACTCTATTGTATCCGAAAGTAATAATTTTGAATTTATATTTACTTGACCATTTCCTCTTGTTGAAGGAATTATCTCCACTTGAAAATTTGGGTAAATATAAATATCAAATATTCCTAAAAAAACACACAACAATAGCATCATACAGAAAATCAAGATCTTTATCATATGCCACCAGCTATAATATTTTAGCCATTTCTATTATTTTACAACTAAAAAATCACAAACCAAGCTAATCACTTCTTTTATTACATTATTATTAATTACCCCAATTTATAGTAACTCATCTAGAAAAAACACTAATTACATCATCTCCACTTATATATTATACTTTCTTAATAATCAAGATAAACCAAATCTAGATTCAATCGACCATTTTCAAATGAACATGTTCCTTGAACCATAAACCGTAATTTTGCGATGACAGTATTTTGGGATAATATAGGAAACCCCATCCCTAGCCCCATTGCACTAATACTTGCAGAAGTGGTTTTATTAAGCATCCAACCAACTTCATAAGCTACACGATAAACTGTACCAGTTGCTATATAGGCAGAGCCTCCTGCTCTTTCAAAATTAAGCACATTTGAACCATTAAATGAAAGGCCCATGCCTAATTTCATTAAAGAGACTCCTCCATCCACAGAATATCCCTCAAACCAATCTCTTTCAACTTGCCAGCTTGAAGATTTTTCAAAAAGTTCTACAGCACCATAGACCTCTCCATTATCTTTGGATTGGCATTTACATGTAAAAATCATCGCATAAGCCCAAAACATCTCATGAGGAGTTTCTGTAGGTATTACTGGATTCCGTCCTGGATAGGCCCCCCATCCATAATCATATCTTTCTCGTGATGTACGAAATGCACTATACATATTACTTCTCACAATTATCTTTTTAGAAATAAAAGAAGAAGTTTCTTGTAATGTTTCTTCAAAAAATCTAATATTATAACTTCCCCATAATGGATATCCGCCAGCATATACGCGATACTCATATCCAGGACTTAATACGAATGTTCCCAGCAAATCATATTTCATTACGCCGTTATTCTGAACGAACCCATACAGATTTATCCCTCCTTCTTCCTCCAGCGGATCGCGACTGATCCAGCGGCCGTGCTGCGGATCGTAGTAACGGTAACCGTAGTAGTAAAGCCCATTGCCGTCCACCGGCTTCGTGCTGAACCGGTAGGTGAAGTTGTCGGCCTCCGCGCCACTCGAAGATATTGTGCGGCCGAAGGCGTCGTAGATGTACTCCGCCACCGAAGCCTTGGTCGAGGCATTCAAATAACTCATGATATTGCCGTTGCCGTCATAGACCGGCAGATAGGTCTGTCCGCCGCGCTTCTCGGCCAGCAGTCCGCCGACCCCGCCGGCGCCCTGTAGGTTGCCGGAGAGGTCTTCGCCCCACAGATACCCCTTCTGGAAAGTCGGCGCCGCCGTCGTGGTGTCGTAGACGCCCACCACATTCCAGCCGTCGTAGACGTAAGCGACCTCCGACTGCGTCTGGCCGGTCGCTCCCGATTTCAGGATCACCTTCTGCCTGATCCGCCGGCTTAAATAGTCGTAAGTATATTCATAACGATAAGTCCCGACATCCGCCGTTTTCAGACGGTTCTCGGCATCGTATGTATATTGCGTCGTATAACTGCCGGTCAGGTTGCCGTCCGCATCATGCACCTGTGCGTAAGTGGTGCCATTCGGCTCGGTGATCAGCGAATACTGATTCACCGCGTTCACCGTATAACTCCACTGGGAATCACTGCCGGCCGTCCCCTGGAATGCGGACTGACGGTTGCCGACCTGGGATATTTTTACTACCCCAGTTATTTAATCTTAAAAGATAATCATGATTTTTATGTCCATCTAGGTGAGGTAATCGATCCTCCCAATAATATTGCCCATTGTATTCTTTCAATAAATAATTCGAATGTGTAATGGGACATATTTCTGGAGAAGACACTGAATATTTTTTTTCTATAAAACATATGAAATTTCTACTTCTAATTAGATTATATAAATCTATATCTGGCCAGCATTCAACATATGCCTCTAATCCCATACTAAGCGTTCGAAGATTTCCCTTACAAATGTTCTCCTTGGGTAATTGTTTTCCCGGTATAAACATTGTACTAATTACAAAGAGAGTTGCAAAAAAAATAAAAATTATAGTTATCTTCTTCATTTTAATAATCCATTCAAATTGATCAGTATGAGTATTTTTTTTGCCAGAAATAACTCCAAGGATTTACATCTTCTGGAATACCAATAGCAAAAAAATATTTAACAGAAATATCATATAATATTATTTCTTTCCCTGGATAACGTGTCATTAAAAATTTTAACAATTCACGCCCTTGCTCTCCTTGTCCTGATTTGCATTGAAAAAACTCCATAGTTCCATCTGTACACATATAACTATTCACAAAGTCTAAAAATTCAAGAGCTTTTTCAGAAGATTCTAGCATCAACTTTCTACTACGTTCTGGTAAAAGGTTTCTCTGGTAGCTGGAAATATCAAAGCGAATATCTTTTTCATCTGCAACCATAATCCAACCACCAATTCCATTATGCGCAATCAACGTAAAATGCTCAATACAATTACATTCAGGATCATAGTTTTCTCCTTCAAAAAGTCTCTCTATTACTCTTTTCATCACGTCAATATTAGCATAAACGTAATGAATTCCCCATGGATTATGCCAGACAAGCTCATTGATGGGATGATCCAAATCCGTATCAATCCTAACTGTTTTTCTCCCATAACTACCGTACTTTTGGGAAGCTAAATAAGTTGCTGCCTCTCCTGGATTCCATAGATTCATTAAACCTAATCCATCAACATAGGATATCCCATTATTCCCAACGAACCCATATAGATTCACGCCTCCTTCTTCTTCCAGCGGATCGCGGCTGATCCATCTTCCATGCTGCGGATCGTAGTAACGGTAGCCGTAGTAGTATAGGCCGTTACCGTCCATCGGCTTCGTGCTGAACCGGTAGGTGAAGTTGTCGGCCTCCGTGCCACTCGATGACACCGTGCGGCCGAAAGCGTCGTAGACGTACTCCGCCACCGAAGTTTTGGTCGAGGCGTTCAGGTAGCTCACGATGTTGCCGTTGCCGTCATAGACCGGCAGATAGGTCTGTCCGCCGCGCTTTTCCGCCAGCAGCCCGCCGACCCCGCCGGCGCCCTGCAGGCTGCCGGAGAGGTCTTCGCCCCACAGATACCCTTTCAAGAAAGTCGGCGTCGCCGTCGTGATGTCGTAGACGCCCACCACATTCCAGCCGTCGTAGACGTAAGCAACCTCCGACTGCGTCTGGCCGGTCGCTCCCGATTTCAGGATCACCTTCTGCCTGATCCGACGGCCCTGATAGTCGTAAGCGTATTCATAACGATAAGTCCCGACATCCGCCGTTTTCAGACGGTTCTCGGCATCGTAGGTATATTGTGTCGTATAACTGCCGGTCAGGTTGCCGTCCGCATCGTGCACCTGCGCATACGCCATGCCATTCGGCTCGGTGATCAGCGAATACTGATTCACCGCGTTCGCCGTATAGCTCCACTGAGAATCACTGCCGGTCGTTCCCTGGAATGCGGACTGACGGTTGCCGACCTGGTCGAAACTGTAATTGAACGACTGCCCGGCGATCCCTCCGGAAGCATTTTTGCGCACCGCATTGATCACCTGTCCATAGTTGTCATATGCGTAATCCCAGTAACTGCCGTCCGCCAGCGTCGTCTTGATCCGCTGGTCCTTGATGTTCAATGTATAACCATAGTTCTTCGTCAATGATCCCGCCGTCGTGCTGACGCCAGTCAGCCGGTGAGCGCTGTCGAAGCTCCGGGTTGCCGTCGATACCGTCTGGTTGGCCGTCGCCGTCGCCAGCCGCAGCGTCGACAGCTGCCCAGCCGCATTGTGGGTATAATGCGCCGTATAACCGCCGTCCGAAATCGTCGCATAACGACCGTCCGTACCATAGGTATAGTTCGCCTGCTGGTGCGTCGTACTGCCGGTCTTCAACGCTTGCCCGGTGCGGCGCCCGTAGGCATCGTAAGTATAATTCAGCGTCGTATCGGCCAGATACGGAAGCGTCTCGGCGGTCAGCACGTTTTTCGCATTGTCATAAGTATAAGTCCGGGTTCCGGCTCCATCGGTCACCGTTACCGGGCGGCTCAGGAAATCGTAGGTGATCGACACGTCCGGCGTCGCATCGCTGTAGTCGATGCCGGTCTGCCGCCCGCCGTTGTCATACGAATAAGTCGTCGTCACCCCACGCGCCCAGGTCCGTTTCAATGGCTGGTTGTCCGCCGTATAGGTATAGGAGACCTTACGGCCGTCCGCGTAGATTTTCTCCTTCACCCGCTGCCGGCTGTCGTAATTCCAGCTCGTCACCTGCGGCGTCGTGTTGGTACGCCAGGTCTTCAACGTCAACATGCCACCGAAGTTGTTGTAGCTGAACTCCTGCGTGTAAGTCTCCGCTCCCGACACCTTCTTCAACTCGCCGGTCGGATGGAACTCATAGTTGACGATCCGGTTCCCGGGCAGCAGATAATTATACAGCCGGTTCAGGTTGTCGTAAGCCATGCTGACCGACTGCCCGTTCACCGTCCGCGACAGCACGTTGCCGTTCGCGTCATAGCTGTTGTTGGCCAGCGTATTCACCACCGTCGCGCCGCGTTTTTCAGTCACCGTACTCAACCGGTCGAACTGATCGTAAGTGTAAGTCATCACGTTGCCGGCGGTGCCGTCACTGTGGAACAATTCTTCCTTCGTAACCAACCCGTTCTCCTGCGTCGTCACTTTCTTTACTCCAACCGCATCGATTTCGGTTGCTCGTACCACCCCGTCTCCCGGATATTCGGTTCTCGAAAAAGCGGTTTTGCCGAACTCCGTCACCCAGCTGCACAGCCCATCCAGGGTTTGCTCGGTTTTCCGGACCTCAACCGAATTCGTTCCGCTTGACGTTGCCACGGTCATAACCTGTACGGTAACAGACTGGCCATCCAGCGTTCTGGTTCCGAAGCTATGCGTATAAGTCGTTACAATATCGCCGGTCGACTGCGTCCCGTTGCGATCCATATCCACTATTTCGGAAGCCAACTGGCCGCGAACGTTATAAGTATACAGCGTCGTCACCCCGCCCGGCGTCACCGACTTGACCAACTGCCCCTTCGTATTGTAGTAATTCATCGCGCTGGTGCCGTCCGGGTATTCGGTCTTGTACTGCCGGCCCAGCATGTCGGTGTAGATTTTCACATTCGACGGCGTCGAAGATTGCCAGTTCGGACCGTAACTGAAGGTCTGCGCATGCTGCCCGGTTCCTCCCGTCGAAGTCTGCAGCCCGTTGACATAGGTCGAAATCTGAGTGGCATTGTTCGGCAGCGTCACCGTCTCCGTCAACGTCAACGTCGAGGAATTGGTCTGGGCATAGTTGTGCGAATACCGGGTCGTGAAACGCTTCGGATCGGTCACCGTGCTGACCGCGTTGTACAGATAGCCGACCGTCGTCGTCAACTCGCCGCCGCTGCGCCCTTTGACCGTCACCGCCGTCTGCCGACCGCAGTTGTCATAGCTGTAAAGCGTCGTGATACCGTTCCGCTCCGTGAAAGTCATTTGTTTGGTTAGCTCGTCATAACCATAAGTCGTCGTCACCCCGGTCCGGTCGGTCTCCTCGGTGACGCCGCAGCAGCCGTAGGTCCGGCTGCTGCTGGTGCCGTCCAGATAAGTCGTCGCGGTTATCCGGCCGAACGAATCAAGCGTATTGGTCTCCTCCCCCACCTTGCGGTACAGCGTCGGAGAAATGAACGGATCGGAGATGTATTGGGTGCGGCTGATCACTTTACCCTGCGGATTGGTCACTGTCACCGTCCGTTCGCCGCTGGACACTGCCGTCGGAGTGTTCGGGTTGTTCGGCGCTCCGCTGGACACCGTCACCGTATCGTTGCCGTTGGCCGCCCGGCTGTATTCATAGATCGTCACCCGGCCATCCGGATGTTTGATCAACCGGGTCCGGCCAAGGAATGGGCTGGCTGTGTCGGTAATCCGGTAAATCTCCGTTTTCAACTCCGTACTGCCGTCGTAACGGATCTGCAGGTCAGGGCTGGAACTGCTGATATAATAGCTCTCATAACGGTCATGAGCGGTCAGCGTATTGTTCACCGTGGTCGTTATATCCTGAATGATCTTACTGCCGCTGACCGTGGTGCTGTAAGTCCGCCTGGTCGTCAAGGTTCCGCGCGTTTCTGTTTCGGTATAGCTGTCGCGCGCCGTCCCTGGATAACTGTAGCTGTACCTGGTGCCATCCGGGGCGATTTTCTGAGTCAAACGACCCTGCAAATCATACGCGAAAGTGGTTTTGCGCAATCCGACCTCGTTGATCTCCGTCACCCGGTAAATGCCGGCGATTTTCTTGCGGGTAATTTTGGTATAAATGCCGGTCTGGGCCCCGATCCCTTTTAAATGATGTTCGATCCGGGTATCCCCGGACTCACTCCACGACATCCACTCCGGCGCCAGCCCGGTCGGCTGCGCGCCGGTGCCGCTCCAAGTGAACAACTGAAAGGTCGGAAGGGCGGAACTGGAAAATTCAGGATAGGCGATCGTCAACTGTCGCCAGTAGTAGTTGCGGACGATCGAACCAACCGTGCTGGTCACTTTGAAACCATTGATCAGCTGCGGCACCGTCGAACTCAAATCCAGTTTCAATTCGGTTTCGGCGTGCGGCGTCGCGGCGCCGCCGACATAGTGCTTCATTACGATTCTGGTAATCGACGCCGAATCTTCGACCGCACCACGCGTATAGGCGAACGTCGTCTTTTCTCCGCCGCTGATCACCTGGGTCGGATAACCCTCCGGATCATAAGTGACGTTGACGCCTGGGGAACTCTGAACCCGGAAGTGATCCTTGTCCAGCATATCCCAGGAAATCTCCGGCGCCCGCAGCCGCACCGACGCCCGGCCGGATCCATAATCCTCGCTGCCCAACGGAAAATCGGCATCGATACCGTTCTCGTTCATCGCATAATTTCCCTCGCCCGGCAGGCACAGGCCGTTCTGGCAGGCCTGGCAAAGCGGCAGAATCTCCACCTTGTCCTCCCCGGGATCGTCCACCGACAGCGAACCGCTGCTGAAATCCAGTTTGGCATCTACTTCCTCATCGCCCTTCAAGCCGACAAAATAGTAAGTCTGCGAGGTCTGATTGGCCGGAAATGTGAACGTCTTCGTCGTCTGACCCGGCGCCATGAACACCTGCGTGCAGGCCGCATCGGAAAACACCGCAAACGATTTTTCTTCCTTCCCCCTAATCGTCAGGGTCACCGATTTATTCGGCAGTCCTCCCGCATCGGCTCCCAATATCAAACGGATCGGATGCCAACCGTTGCTCACGATACCCTATAACCTATTCTGACTCCGACGGTACTTGTTTACAATAACGCTCGTCAAACTCTACACGAACCGCAGGGTTGCCTTTTGTCAAAGTAAGTTCGTCAACGTTAAATATAGTCGGAATTCCATTAAATTTTTTTTCCAAATAACATTTTACTGTAAAATTATTTCTCACTAATTGATCAAAGCAATTATAGTAAGCAGTTGTTTCCAACCAAATTTTTTTCAATTTTAGCTCTGTGCCAACAGGCAATATATTTTCCTCTGTTCCTTCCTCTGTAGTTAACGGGATTAGTTTTAATTCATTATCGTTATTTTCAATTCTACAAGGAACTTGTAAAATATATTTATTTCCCCGCATAGAATTATAAACATCATTTTGATCCACCCCTATTACAAATGAATGAGAACATCCTATTAAGTAAAAAACAAAAAACAGAAAAATAAATATTCTTTTTATAGTGTCAATCATTATTTAAATTCCTTAATTATTTTAGCTTTAAACTCTGGCAATGCATCTGAATTATTTAATGTGACTATATGAAAAAATCCTATACCAAGATAAACATTGATATGCTCTTTATCGGGTGTTATAACTTCCACTTGATATCGAATTCCTCGAATATTCATATTTTCAATAAAATCAACATGAATTATTTCAAATTCAGATAAAGGAGGAATTTCCTTCGTCACTAAATATCGATCCCCTCTAGATGCCATAGGATCAAGAATGGGAAAAGGTTTATTATAAATTAAAACACAATCGTCTAGAATAATAAATTTTTTCCCAATCATTGCTCGATATGGGTAAACTTCATCAAGCCTCGCTTCCGATATCATAACACAACTTGATAATGATAAAGCTAACAACAAAAATAAAACAATTTTAATGAACATTTTGAACCATCCGCGGTCTTGAAAAAAATTCTTCGTAATAAAAAAAAGAGTGATTATTCCCTGGAGCCTCGTTTGTTGATTTTACAAATTCCCAACTGCCATAACCAAAAATATCATAACCCAAAGTTGACGGCCCCAAAAATGGAATACTTTTCAATTTATCAAAACTCGGTGCATAATTAAATCCAGGAACAATATCCCCACTATTCCAAAGATTACGCTCACACCGCAACCCACTGCTGTCCGGTAAAAAATTCAGCATAGAAACTCGTTGAAAAGTTCGAGTTGTTCGGGAGCATTCCAATCCGGCGGCTTCGTAATGGTTTTGCGGTTCAGAGCGAGGACTTCGAGCAGGGAAAGATTCTGCATAAGCGTCTCGCGGATTCGGTTCGTTAATTCCGAGAGGCTGAGCTTGAATCCATGCAGGAATTTGATGTATGCGACCAAAAGATAATGGATAAGCGCGACATAGATTTGCGTCATGACGGCGTTTTCACTGGTTCCAAGAAAGCTCTTGATTTTGAGATTTTGCTTGATCCATTTGAAGAAGATTTCGATCTGCCAACGCTGTTTATAAATTCCGGCAATGCTCGCTGCCGCCAGTTTGAAGTTGTTGGTAATGAAGCGGTATGTTTTTCCGGTCGATTCATCCAGGAACTCAATCAGCCTCAGTTCTCCGGGATATTTTCTTGCTGATTGATATCCGGTAAACCACACGGCTTCATCCCGCAAAACCCCACGTTTTTCATTTGCCTCCCGATGCTGTCCGAGAAACTCAATTTTTGCATTGTCTTTCAGTCTCGTGACAAAATAAGCCTCGCTGTCCGCAATGTGTTGAAACCAGTTCAGATCATAGTATCCTTTGTCAAAGGTGTAGATGCTGTCCGGAACGATGATAATGTTCTCTCGTGCCGCTCGAATATCTGCTATTTTCCCGTTGCTCAGCATCACAAAGCAGGGCAGATTTCCGGATAGATCAAGCTCGGTATGAAGTTTGATAGCACCCTTGTTTTTACGATAATGCGCCCAATCGTAAAGATTTAGGCACAGATCAATCGTCGTGCTGTCAATCGCGTACAGCGGATTGTGGAATCGGAACTTGTGCGAGGGCGCACATTTCAAAGCCCGGTCAAGAATTTCCTCAAACAACGCCTTGAATATCTCCGGATCACGTCGATTCATCGCTTCGGACAAGGTCGATTTTGGAACAACCTCCATGCCGAGGTGATACAGCCGATCATGGTTTGCAAGAAGACCGTTTTCAATTTCTCGCAAGGAGTCTTTGCCCGTAATTTGCGCGTAAAGGCACGTCAAAAACTGCCGCCATGCGGTAAAATGTTTGCAATAGCGGTCGCCGGATAAGTTTTCTACGGATTTCTCAAAACGATGTCTCGGTATGAAATTGAAAAGCTGCTGAAAGATGCTACTGTAATGCATTGTCGGGACTTTCTTGTTCAATATTATGGGTTTGAGCTCTTCTAATATAGAACAAGTCCCGATTTTAACAATCAAGTCCGGAAACTTTTACCGGACAGTAGTGACCGCAACCCTAAAAAAGAAGCACTGTTAAAAACTTCTCCTCCGATACCGATGTAATCAATTTTTGCTCTTAGATCAGGAGTATCCACTAACCTGAATATTGCGTAAATTTTCAAAAACAAAGAGGCAGATTCTCGACTAATATATTATATTGTAATATTTTACGTGACAATATAACGCCGAGGTCTGCCAATGACAAAATGTAACGTTTCGATTCCGTTCTTTCAAGGTCCGAAAAGCAGAAAAATTGAATTCAATTTCGCCGGTGGAGATATCAGCAGTGACGGCGGGTTGCTTTTTGTGAAAGAATTCGACCGCAAACTCGGTTTGACCCGGCGCGCCGGTAACCTGCTGGATTCTTTTGATATTCGACAGCCCGGAAAAGTTGAACATTCCTATCTGAGCATGCTTCGTCAACGAGTTTTTGGTTTGGTTGCCGGCCATGAAGATCTCAATGACCATCATGAATTGCGAACTGATCCGCTGATTCAAACTGTTGTCGGTCGTGATCGTCAACTCGCCACTCCAAGCACTTTATGTCGATTCGAAAATGGAATCGATCGTCGTGCTTGCGTAGATTTGAGCCGATTGTTTGTCGAATTCTTTATCGAAAGTTTTTCCACGCCGCCTCGAGAATTGATTCTTGATTTCGATGCTACCGATGACCTCACTTACGGGATGCAGGAAAATCGCTTTTTTCATGGCTATTATGACCACTATTGCTTTTTGCCGTTGTATGTTTTCTGCGGGGATCAATTGCTTGTGGCTTATTTGCGTCCATCAAAAATTGATGCGGCCAAGCATGCTTGGGCGATTCTCTCGCTACTGGTAAAGCGCTTTCGGCAGAAATGGCCGAAGGTTAAGATTATTTTCCGGGGAGACAGTGGCTTTTGTCGGCAGAAAATGCTGAACTGGTGTGATAAAAATGAGGTCAAATATATTGTCGGATTGGCGAAAAATCCACGTTTGCTGGAATTATCAAAAGATCTTCAAGTGAAAGCGGAAGCACTTTACAACGAAACACATGAAAAAGCAAAACTGTTTACTCAGTTCGAATATGCGGCAGGAACTTGGAAATACCCGCGCCGGGTGATTGCCAAAGCGGAATTCAACTCCCCCGGACCGAATAATCGTTTTATCGTCACCAATCTTGATGATGATGGACAATATCTTTATGAAAAAGTCTATTGCGCCCGAGGTGAGATGGAAAACAGGATCAAGGAACAGCAGCTGGATCTTTTCGCTGATCGGACGAGCTGCCATGACTTTGCGGCAAATCAATTCCGGCTTCTGCTTTCAAGTTTGGCTTATATTCTCATGGAACGGTTTCGGGCATTGTTGTTGACAGGAACTCAATTTGCCGAGGCTACCTGCGGCAGCATTCGCTTATACCTGGTGAAAATCGGTGCCATTATTCGGCGGAATACCAGAAAAATTTATGTTGCTCTTTCAAGTGCTTGTCCAAATCAGGAACTCCTCCGCTTGATCGCTGCGAAAATCATCGCTTGGGAATAAAACCTTGGAGAGCTGTCCCCGGCTCGCCGAACAACAACGGGGGAAAGGGGGAATATGCTCAATTTGCAAAAAAACGACAATATCCGACTCTGAAAATAAAAACTTCCGAATCTTCTGAACATTTCTCGACGATTCGAAAGTTTCATGCAACATTCAGGCTAAATCTAAAGCTCGTCTGAAGCTCATCGTTCCTTGACTATGAGCAACTACTTTAATGCAAGGGCATTTTAGATTGGCTTCTCGCAATAATTGAGCGCCACAAACACTCTCCCTGCAAATTCTATTCTGACTCCAACGGTACTTGTTTACAATAACGCTCGTCAAACTCCACATGAACCGCAGGATTCCCTTTCGTTAGAGTAAGCTCGTCAACATTAAATATAGTCGGAACGCCATTCATTTCTCCAATTAAGTAACAACTTACTTCAAAATCGTTAGCCAACAAATGCTTTGCCAGCCCATAATATGCATCGACTTTTAAGCGAATTCCTTCCAAGGATAATTCCGTCCCTGCCGGTAATATTATGACATCATCAGAATATTTCGCATCAACATTCAAAGGAATTAGTTTTGAATAGCGGCCATCTTTCTCTACTATACAAGGAATCTGCAAAACATATTTATCCTCACGCATAGATTGGTAAACATCATTCCCATCTAAACGTATTCCAAAAGAATTGTAAAAACAACCTGATGTTAATGACGCAATTAATAGAAAAAACACTACAACTTTACACGCCTGTCCTAACAAACTTTTGAAAGGGTGAAAAAAGTGGAGCCAACTTGTCCGTAATAGTATATTACGGTTGCCTAAACCACAAGGAGGCTCCGTAATGAAGAATACATCAGTCAGTCTTTTTCGTCAAGTGTTGGATTTGATACCGAAGCGAGAATTTGAAGAAATAGTCATGAAACACAATGGAGACAAGCGAAAACAGTCCTTTGACAGTTGGGCACATTTTGTGTCGATGATCTTCTGCCAGTTGGCGCAGGCCAATAGTCTGCGAGAGATTTGCGGAGGTTTGAAAACCTGTGGAGGCAAATTGAATCATCTTGGAGTGGAATCCGCTCCAACCAAATCCAACTTGTCGTACGCCAATGCCCATCGCTCTCCGAAAATGTTCGGCGATATTTTCCATATGCTTCTGGGACACTGCCATGCAATTGCGCCACGGCATGAGTTTTCGTTTCCCAAGAAACTTTACAGTCTCGACGCAACGCTGATTGAGCTTTGCGTTAAAGTTTTTCCATGGGCAACCTATCGGCAAACCAAAGGGGCAATCAAGCTCAATATGCTGTTGGATCACGATGGTCATCTTCCCGTGTTCGTTGATTTCACCAATGGAGATGTTCATGAGGTAAACAGCGCCAGACGAATGGAACTCCCGCGTGACAGCATGGTGGTTTGTGATCGCGGATACGTTGATTTTTCCATGCTGTATAAATGGAATCTCTCCGGTGTGGATTTTGTCACGCGCCTCAAGACCAATACGACCTACGACATCCCGGAATACGATGTCAAGCAATATCCCGGAACCGTTTTGAGCGATGAAGTCATTTTTCTGCGTGGTTCGCAAGACAAATATCCGGAACGTCTCCGCAAAGTGGTCGTCTGCGATGTGGAAAACCATCGGACATTGACCTTGCTAACCAACAATTTTGAGCTGGACGCACAAACGATCGGCGACATCTATAAGGCTCGCTGGCAAATCGAAAGCTTTTTCAAGATGCTCAAGCAGAACTTCAAGATCAAAACGTTTATCGGCACCAGCGAAAATGCGGTTCGGATTCAAGTTTGGACAGCGCTTATCGCTATTTTGCTGACCAAGTACCTGAAGTTTTTGTCGAAAGCGCAATGGCATTTTTCAACCCTGGTCACTTTCCTGAAATGGAATCTATTTGTTTACCGCGACTTGCGCCAATGGCTGGATCAACCATTTACCAAACCACCGGAGCCGGAATCATTTCAACCAGAGTTCGCTTTTTAGGACAGCAGATTTACAACAAAGGGGGGCTACTTTTGAGAATTGGTGTGAAATAGATGAAAATGAGGGGGCGTAATCAGAAAATTACGCCATTTTGAAAATTGTTAGGACAGGTGTGACAACTTTATTAATATCAAGTACTCTCATTTTTCCAATTCCTTTACTAATGGAGCCATAAAGTGGGGTATTGAATCCCAATTACCGTCCACCCAATCAATAGAAAGCATCTGCTGTTCTGCACAAGCTTCAATTTTTTCTCCATTTGGAGTAGTAATTAAAACTTCATAACTGATTCCTCGAGTTGCCATATTCTCTTCAAAATCCACATGTATTATCTCAAAATCAGATCCCAACAGCCCTGAACCTGTAACTTTTTTGTTTTCAGGATACACTATATATTCTGGATATAAATACGGAAGCTTTAATGTACGATCCACCAATTTGCAATCCCTTAACAAAATATATTTTTTCCCAATCATTGAATGATAAGGGTAAACATCATCGAGTCTAGCTTTTGAAACAGTACAACCGTACAACAACCCAACTATAAACATCAACCAAACCATTTTAACGAACATTTTTACGTTTCCTTTCTCCTCTAAGCAGTTCAATATAATAAGAAAATGAATGATGATTGCCACCTTCTTGAAAATATTTCGAAGTTTTTAATTCCCAACGACCATACTCAAAAAGATCATAACCAAAAGTTGACGGTCCCAAGAATGGCAGGCTCATGCCCTTATCCAAACTTGGCAGATAATTAGTCAATGGCACCTTATCCCAGGTGCTAAAAGTATCGGAAAAATTCCAGATATTGCGGGCGCAGCGCAAGCCGATAAAAGAAGCACTATTAAAAGCCTCTCCTCCAACCCCGATGTAATCAATCTTGGCTCTGAGATCAGGAGTGTCCACCAAATCCAACGCTCTCCTGAAACTCATTGTCCCCTGACTATGCGCCACCACTTTAATGCAAGGACACCTACGATCGGCTTCCCGCAATAACTGAGCACCGCGAATCGCCACTATTTCAATCATCCAAAATTCATTGCCGAGAATTTGAAGATAGTCTCCAACTCCAATATCTTCAATATTAAATGTCGTCCGATTGGTAACCAACATCCGACTGGAATAACCTAGAGCTCGAGCCGCACTGTCCGCAGTATCACTTGCGCCTTGAAATGTATTGGATATACCATTAAAGAAAATGAAGCAACTTTCCAAGCCGGTCATCGGCTGGGAATCCAAAGCATCTCCACTCAAGAAACTAACCCCCACCCCCAATCCCACTCCTGCAGTATCCAAGACACCATTTACTCCTTCCATAGCCAAATTACGTTTCGAATAAGGATTTATTAAATCCCATGGATTATCTCTTGCCGTCCGGCCCATGCGTTCAAGCATTCGGCCGGGAGAATAAAGAGTCTCATAAAAATGATATAAAACGGTTTCTCCAACGCCATACCAATGTGTCGGATATTCAACATCTTTAGCATCATCCAGCCCTAACCAATCAATGGCCGATATACCATTATTGCTGTTAAAACCATACAGATTTACCCCGCCACTCTCTTCAATCGGATCGCGGCTGATCCATCGGCCATGCTGCAGATCGTAGTAACGATAACCGTAGTAGTAGAGGCCATTGCCGTCCATCGGCTTCGTGCTGAACCGGTAAGTGAAGTTGTCAGCCTCCGTGCCGCTCGAAGATATCGTGCGGCCGAAAGCGTCGTAGACATATTCCGCCACCGAAGCCTTGGTCGACGCATTCAAATAACTCATGATATTGCCGTTGCCGTCATAGACCGGCAGATAGGTCTGGCCACCACGCTTTTCCGCCAGCAGCCCGCCGACTCCGCCGGCACCCTGCAAACTGCCGGAGAGGTCTTCACCCCATAGATACCCCTTCTGGAAAGTCGGCGTCGCCGTCGTGGTGTCGTAGACGCCTACTACATTCCAGCCGTCGTAGACGTAAGCGACCTCTGACTGCGTCTGGCCGGTCGCTCCCGACTTTAGGATCACCTTCTGCTTGATCCGTCGGCCCTGATAGTCGTAAGCGTACTCATAACGATAAGTCCCGACATCCGCCGTTTTCAGACGGTTCTCGGCATCGTAGGTATACTGCGTCGTATAACTCGGTCAGGTTGCCGTCAGCATCATGCACCTGCGCATAAGTGGTGCCATTCGGCTCGGTGATCAGCGAATACTGATTCACCGCGTTCGTCCGCAGCAGATAATTATACGTCCGGTTCAGACTATTATAAATCATACTGACTGATTATTCGTTTACCATCCGAAACAATATGTTGCAATTGAATTGTAATTACTGACAAATATATCTCAAGTTCTATGTTTTTTTACTACTTCTTTACATCTT